>NZ_JAEMVC010000099.1 GCF_029215985.1 Sulfurimonas sp. SAG-AH-194-C21 | reverse complement strand
CTGAGATAATATCTCTGTTTTATACTTTGTTTATATCATTTTCACTTTTCCCAGTCTGACAAGCTGTTCATATCTAAAGAGATTATATGTTTGGTTTAAAAATCCTATATTTGATTCTATTCGTTTTATCCCTATAGATGTCATATGAAGTGCATCATTCATGGAGTTAGTCATGTATCCAAATACATGTTCTACTCTAACTCTGATTTTCGATTTCATTTTGTTTGTAAGTTTTTGTTGTACATCAAGTGGATTATTTCTATACCCTTTTTCATGGACATGGCTAGTGATGTCTTTTTCTTTGAGGGACTCTTCTATCTTTTTACTTCGATAGGCACTATATTCTGTGATAAGTTTAGTTTTTGCATCAGCATTGATATGGTCTTTATAGCCATAGTGTCGTTCTCCACTTTTGGTCATCCATCTGGCATCTGTATCTTTTTGAGAGAGTTTAGCTTGAGACTCTTTAAATGACTCAGGGACATTCCTATCTTTGATGGTTTTATTATCTTCTCTTGAATTTCTTTGTACCCTCATACTCATCTTGGTACATCTACGAAAGAAGCATCTACCATACTGCCTTCTCTTGCAATAATTCCATTGTTTACGAGGGAGTCTGAAAAGAGTTTAAATAGTTTTTTCGATAACTTCTTCTCTTTGAGATGTTCTTTAAATAGCCATATAGTCTTTTCGTCTGGAACATTATCTCCTATCTGTAGTATGTTGGTTTATCTTTTCTAATTGAAATTTGTAATCAAATAATCCTGCCATCTCATCTCACTTTTTTATTTATTTTACTATGTTTGTGGTTTGAAGCTAATTAGCTTGGGTTTTTAGAGGTGCCCTATATATATTTTAATCCACTAATAGGTATAGTTTTTCCAAAATCCGAACCATAGCCAAAGTGTCAAGCCGACAGTAAGCAAGAAAATCTTTCTTTATATCAGCTAATTGACTTTTATCTTTAAGTAGATGCAAGTTAGCAAAAGTATCCATAGCATCACCACCATTTTGGATACTTCCAAGTTTCTTATAATCTAGTTCATCATCATTTGGAAATAGTGTTGGTAAAACTACTTTTATGGAGTACTTACCCTTAAATTTTGGATGGTAGTAATGTTTGTACTGAAATGGGTGAGCAAGGTCTATAAATCGCTCATTTAAAGCCAAAAGTTCATCACTAATATCCGAACATACTAAAGCCAAGTTTTTAATCTGTGTTATCTCAAATGATTGGTTAAATGCTATGATTGAACCAGTTGGTGTAATCTCTTTTAACATCTGTTCCGCTAACGGTCTTCTTGGGTCACTATTTTCATCTCCTAAGAACTCTTTATGTTCTAAAGTTCCATCTTCATGTAAGATATGTAGAGAGTATTGAAAAGGCATTTGTGCATAAGGTCTTTGGTTGTCAAACCTTGGGATGGCATTTTGAAAAGTCTCAAAATCAAAGAAGTTTATAGGGTACTCAATAGTATTTAAGAACTCTTTTATTTTAGGCTTATCTATTTTTGTCTCTTGTGACCTATGGTGTTGTATTTGTAAAGATGCATTCTTACCAAGATGAAAATCATCTGGAACATCATCTATACTTAGAATACCTTGATAGTAAAGTTTCCACTGTTTGCCCATAGCATATGAAATGTTAAACACAGAATTTTCTTTTGGTATATGTTTCCAACAGTGAGAAGAAAAATCACATCCATAAGGATCATCACAATGCTTACCTATATCTATACTCGGCATATCATTGTCTAATATCTCTTTCATCTCAATAAGTTGTGGTTTTATATCTTCTTGTTTTTCTAAAACAATATCTGTAATATCATCAATAGTAAAAAGCTCTTTGACATTTAACTCGCCATTTCTAACATACTCATTGTTTATATGCACTACATAAGCACGGTTAAGTGTAATGGTGTTTGAAAGTGCATACCACTGAATCGCTGTATCATTTTCATGGTACTCTTTTGTGTGAGTAGAAGCTTTCACTTCATAAATATCCCAAGCATCACCATTTTTGACTAATATATCAGCCATAGCAAAGATACCATTCTCACTAAATACAGCCTCATAAATAACTTGTGTACCACTAGCTATGAGTTCGTTAGTCTTTTGTATCATCCCCTTAAAATCAGCACTATCAAACTCTATTTCAACACCATTTGGAAATAGTTCTTTTGCCAAGTCGCCTACCTGATAACCAGTGTTAAAGCTAGACTCTGCCCCAGAGTCAGGAGCATCTCTTAGGTCTTGTCTGTTTTTGTATAACCATAGAGACTTATGACATTGTAAACCTCTTATGTACTGGGATTTAGATAGGGTCACTTAAAGATTCCTTTAGTACTTGTAACATATGCTCAT
>NZ_JAEMVC010000097.1 GCF_029215985.1 Sulfurimonas sp. SAG-AH-194-C21 | reverse complement strand
AGAACCCATCTTTAACGGCATTAATGTTGACTTTGAAGAGGGTTGGAGTTGTGTGAGTGGAATCAATGGTTCTGGAAAGAGTACACTTTTAAAACTTATACTCAAAGAGCTCAAATGTGAAAAAGGTATGATTACCGGTAATGATCTTGTAGTTTACTGTGCACAAAACACTGAGTTTCCCCCGCACGAACTTGAAGAGTTTATGATGACCTACACTAAAGAAGCCTATAAACTCAGAGACCTTTTGCACGTTAAAGATGAGTGGTTAGGTACATGGGATGTTCTCAGCCATGGTGAACGCAAACGCCTACAGTTAGCAGTGGCTCTCTCTGCTGACTCTGATGTGCTCATGGTAGATGAGCCGACTAATCATCTTGATTATCGCTCACAGGCCATTGTATTAGAAGCACTTCTTAGTTATAAGGGTGTTGGTATTTTAGTGAGCCATGATAGAGCCCTTCTCGACGCCCTCTCACAACATACTGTCATGCTAAAATCAGGTGAAGTTTTAAAGTATAGGTCAAAGTTTTCTTTAGCACAAGAAGCCTACGATCAAACACTTTCTCATAAGAAAAAAGTAATCGGCGAGCAAGAACATGAACTCAAAAAACTAAGCCGTGCTGTCCAAGTCCAAAGAGAAAAAGTCTCTCTTGCAAAAAAGAAATTTTCCAAAAAAGGTGTTGGTAAGTTTGATAGTTCTTTAAAAGAGAAAATAAACGGTGCCATTTTAACCGGTAAAGATAAAAATGATGGACAAGTACTCCAGCGAACAGTTACAAAACATAGACAGCTTAGTGAAAACATGAACAAACTCTCAAAAGAGTATGCAACAGGTATCACGTTCGAAGGAACTATCGCCAAACATAACTTTCCTATAGCCATAGAGGAGTCTTCTATAAATCTTTTTGAGGAAACTCTGCTCTCCTTTCCTAGACTATCAGTAGATGTAGGTGAAAAGATAGGTATAAGTGGAGAAAACGGTGTTGGTAAAAGCAGCTTTATAGAGCACTTTATTCAAATGGTTGATTTTGAACACGACTTTCTCTACATAGCACAAGAGATTACCGATACTCAGGCACAAAAGTTATTTGAAGATATTAACGACTTAGATACCGATATCAAAGGTGAGCTTTTTACACTCATACAAAGACTAGGTTCTGACGCTAAGGCTTTACTTAGTAGCGCTGTTCCAAGTCCAGGTGAGATGAGAAAACTACTTATCGCTCAAGGTTTACTCAAGTGTCCTTCTCTGATTATTCTCGATGAACCTACCAACCATATGGACATAGAATCCATACAGTTGCTTGAGTCTGCACTAAAAGAGTACGGTGGTGCCCTACTCTTCATCACACACGATAAGACCTTTTTAGAGAACTTGAGTACTAAACAATGGCTCTTTCTTAAGCGCGATGAGCACTCATATACGGTTGAGGAAATGTTATAATTGCAAATGGATACTACAACAAATGACTCAAAACTACTCTTAGCACTTAATAAACCTAAGGGTTACTTAGTCACACGTTCAGATGATTTGGGGCGTAAAACTGTTTATGACCTTTTACCCCAGTGGGTTTTTGATGATCAGTGGATGCCTATAGGACGACTTGATTTAGAGTCTAAGGGACTTTTACTCTTCACTCAAGATGGTAAAACGGGTAACAAGCTTACTAAACCTGGAAACTGTGTCAAAATATACGAGATCTGGGTTAGAGGGCATGTAGACGAAGAGCATATCGCTCAGGCGCTAAAGGGTGTAAAAAGTAGAGACGATGTACTCAAAGCACTTGTTGTTGAGAAGATTGGTATGGGTGGCGCAAAAACAAAACTTCGCATAAAGATTAACGAGGGAAAAAACAGACATATTCGCCGACTTTTTGGAGCTATGAGGGATAAAAAGTTTGATACACCCTTAAAAGTTTTGGACTTAAAGCGAGTTAGTATTGGGGCTTACAAGCTAAGTATAGATAGTGGTAAGTGGCGTTTTCTTTCAGTTGAAGAAGAAAAAGTACTCATACAAAGTCTTAAAGGATAAGTACATATGATGCAAGAGATAGATATTAATGTAAAGTCAGAATTTGTCAGTAAGTATAAAGATGGATATCCTTTAATATCAAAAGAGTCAATTAAAGACTGGGACAAGGTTAAAGAAGAAGGTACTCTTCTAAACCTTCTTGATGAAAAGGGAATGTTTATTCTCAAAGCCTACCATGGTATGCAAAATAAAGGCTATGGTTGGGCTCTATCTTTTAATAAAAATGAAAAAATAGACTCTACTTATTTTACTAAAAAGTTTACATCAGCCATAGAGTACAGAAAAGATTTTTATGCGGATGAGAACACTACAGCGTTTAGAGTCTTTAACGGGGAAGGTGATGGTGTAGGTGGTTTAACTATAGACTA
>NZ_JAEMVC010000096.1 GCF_029215985.1 Sulfurimonas sp. SAG-AH-194-C21 | reverse complement strand
TCTTCGGTCCTGATGAAGTTATGATTCCTCTTTTTAAAACGACTGCGGCAGCAAAAAAAGCACAGCCACAAGCTGATGTTCTTTTAAACTTTGCATCTTTTAGAACTGCTTATGATGTTACTATGGAAGCACTTGAAATTGGTGGTTTTTCATCTATGATGATCACAGCTGAGGGTATCCCAGAGCGCTTAGCTCGTGGTATGAATCAAACTGCTAGAGAGAAAAATGTTACTATCATTGGTCCTGCAACTGTTGGCGCAATCACTCCAGGTGCATTTAAAGTTGCTAACATTGGTGGAACTATTTCTAACATTGTTAACTCTAAACTTCACCGTACAGGTTCTTGTGGACTAGTAACACGTTCAGGTGGACTTTTTAACGAGCTTTCAAACATTATCTCTATCAATGCTGATGGTATTGCTGAGGGTGTTGCTATTGGCGGTGACCGTTTTGTAGGTTCTGTATTTATTGATAATCTTCTTCGTATGGAGAAAAATCCAGATGTAAAATATATGATTTTACTAGGTGAAGTTGGTGGTACTGAAGAGTATAAAGTAATTGAAGCTGTAAAATCTGGTGCTATCAAAAAACCAATCATCGCATGGTGTATCGGTACAATTGCTAAGTATTATGATTCAGGTGTTCAGTTCGGTCATGCAGGTGCTTCTGCAAATGGCGAAATGGAAACTGCTGACTTTAAAAATGATGCAATGAGAAAAGCTGGAATTCATGTTCCAAGTTCATTTAATGATTTACCAGAAATTATTTCTGCTGTTTATCATGAACTTCATGCTGAGGGTGTAATTAAAGACATCACAGATCCAGCAATGAATACTGTTCCAGCTGTTAGAAGAAGTAAAGAGTTTATCTGTACTATTTCTGATGACCGTGGAGAAGAGTGTACGTATGCTGGTTTCCCAATCTCTAGTGTAGCTACTCCTGATACTGGTAAAGGTATTGGTGATGTTATTTCACTCCTATGGTTCAAAAAACAGTATCCAAAATGGGCTACTGATTTCATCGAGACTGTTATTAAAACTGTTGCTGACCATGGTCCAGCTGTGTCTGGTGCTCACAATGCTAAAGTAACTGCACGTGCTGGTAAGTCAGTAGTTGAATCACTTGTAACTGGTCTATTAACTATCGGTCCACGTTTTGGTGGTGCTATTGATGGTGCTGCAAAGTACTTCAAACATGCAGATGATAATAACCTTGACCCTAAAGCTTTCTTAAAGTATATGAAAGGTGAGGGTGTACCAATTCCAGGTATCGGTCACCGTATCAAATCTCTTAAGAATCCAGATTTACGTGTAACTGGTCTTATGAACTTTGCAGCAGAGCATTTCCCTAAAACTCCACTTCTTGATTATGCAAGAACTGTTGAAGCATTAACTACATCTAAGAAAGAGAACCTTATCTTAAATGTTGATGGTACTATCGGTATCTTAATGGTAGACATGTGGAGAGCCTTAGGTTACTCTGAAAATGAGATAAATGAATTTATCGAATCAGGTACTCTTAACGCATTCTTTATCGTTGGTCGTTCAATAGGCTTCATCGGTCATGTACTTGATGAGAAGCGCCTTGCAATGCCAATGTATAGACACCCAATGGATGATATCCTTTACGATGTTCCAGAAGCTGAGAAGATATAAGTTTTACACTTCTTGCATTATAATCAAAGAGTTTAGGCTCTTTGATTACTTTTCTTTCTCGTTATATAACCCCAAAACTTCTAAAATACACACTTTTTAGCTATACTTAAAACATGAAAAAAGCATTTACAATGATAGAATTAGTATTTGTGATTGTTGTTATCGGTATATTAGTCGCTACAATCCTTCCAAGTACAAAAACTAACCCTCTTAAAGAAGCAGCAGTGCAATTAGTCTCGCATATTAAATACACACAGCACTTAGCTATGGTGGACGATAAATTTGACTCATCTAGAGTTGATAGTGCTGATAACATTATATGGCATAAAGATAGATGGCAAATAGTATTTACTTCAAGTATATATTCCGACAATGGCGAAGCATATACAATATTTTCTGATACACAAGGTAATGCTGTTACTAGAGGTGATGCCCAAAAATCAGAAGTGGCAAGAAATCCACAAAATAGTAATCAGATTATGACAGGTGGATATAGTGTTACAGCTGCATTAGATTATAGAAATTCAAGTTTTGAAGGAATGAAAAAGTTGAATATTGGGAAAAGTTATGGAGTTACTTCTGTTACCTTTGGTTCAGCATGCAATAGTGGAAAAAGAATATCATTTGATCATCTAGGTAGACCTTTTCAAGGGGACCAAAGTAGTATGACAGGTGCATATACTGCAGGTACTCAGCGACTAATTGTTGCTGACTGCATTATCACATTGGGCAATGGGCCAGATAGTGTCTCA
>NZ_JAEMVC010000095.1 GCF_029215985.1 Sulfurimonas sp. SAG-AH-194-C21 | reverse complement strand
GTGTGGAATTAAACTTGTTGATACTATTAGCAAAAAACAACTTTTTAAATTAACACAATCATTTGAAACAGTCTATGTAGTTGCAACTCTTGGCGGTGGAGTTGGGAGTGGTGCTACAGTGGAAATCATAGAATATTTGACCTCACTTGAGAAGGAGGTATTCGTATTTGTCACGATGCCATTTAGTTTTGAGGGTAAAGCAAGAAATACAGTTGCAATTAATGCTTTAAAAAGTATTCAAGATACCAGTAGTAATATAACCATTATGCATAATGATGATTTGATAAAGAAAGATGATTCAAAATCATTAGGCACAAGAGAAACATTTAAAATATCTTCGAAAACAATCTATCAACAAATTGTGAATAGATTTTATGATTACAGATAAAGTTACCTTTAAGTATTTCTCAAGTCAACCATTATATAATATTACAAAGGAACTTACACAATATGAGTACAAATTTTAAGATAAATGGACTTTTTTATGAGAATAACAATCTCTTATGCAGAAAATTTTTAGATATTAGAAGGACTAAAACAATTTTAGATAAGCCTGATTTGATGGTTATAATGATGAATCCTGGTTCTTCAAAACCTGAAGATGGTAATGAAAAAAACATAGTAGCATCAAAAGCCATTCCAGACAAAACACAAGACCAAATTATGAAAATAATGAATAATTGCGACTTTTATTATGCAAGAATACTCAATCTTTCAGATTTGAGAGAACCTAAAAGTAAAGTCTTCTATACAAAATTGGAGGAGTTGAAGAAAATTCCACACTCTATATTCGATGATGATAGAATCAATGATTTTAAGACATTATTTGTAAGAGAGGTACCTGTGATTTTTGCATGGGGAGTTAATAAAAAGCTTGAACCTTTAGCGACAAAAGCAATAGAAAGAATAAATGAAGCAAGACCATTTGGTTTATTAAAAGAAGGTACAGCGGTATCTTATTATCATCCATTACCAAGAGATTATCATGCACAAGCAAGATGGTGTGAAGAAATCACCAAGATGCTAAAATAAATATAACCCAGACATAAAGATATCAAAGTACTCCTTTATAATTACACTATAAAATATAAAGGGGTTGCAGATGCAAACACAAACAATCAAAACAGAGTTATTAATCAACGGAAAGAAAGTAGTAATTGGTCATCAATTTTTAGAAGACATTATAAGAGATATTCCAGATATAAAAGAGAACAAAGAAATTTTCAATGCTTTAGTTCTATCTGATAATCCAGATGTCAGAGAGAGCCTCACTAGAGTTGATAATATTAGTAAAAAAAGTATTCATTTACTACTTAGTGATACAAATCAAGAAGTTGTAGAGGGTGTATTATCAAACTCTGATTTAGCAAAATATATTAGCGAAGAAGCTCTTCTAAATATTATAGACTCTGATAACACTAAACTATTAATGACAATCGCTTCAAATATTGAGGATTATGTTAAATGTAATTTATGCAAAATAGTAAATATTCTTGCTAATCATAAAAGTGTATCTGTCCGATACAGCTTAGTAAGATGGAGAGCAAATGATATTGTATCTATCAAAATTCTCAAAAAGTTGTCAAATGATAAAGATATTGATGTAGCAAAAGAAGCTACTAAAGAACTAGACAGAAGAAGCTAACTATTCAAATGCAAATAATCACTCAGGAACAAGTTAAAGCTATTGAAAATTTATAAAACAAAGGGGATTAGAAGAGAGTCAAAGAGCTATGAATAAAATAATACTTACTCAAGAACATAATATTAGTGGTTATAAACTTGATATAGAAATCAGTATACACTCAAAAAGTAAAGAGCTCATTTATAGGTGGTATAAAGATTTAAAACCTTTATACTTGTAATATTACTGATGAAGTAAATTATAATTCCACTCATCATATCTGTCTCAATAAAAAGCTTCACAAATAGAAGCACTGCTGGCTTTTGCACTCTCTGTACAATGATATTGGAGTATCGTTTGAATATATTTTAAATATTGAATATATTTGGTTTGATATTAAAGTTAAATATCAATATGTAGAAACTTTATAGCAGACAGTTAAATGTCAAACTCGCTATAATTGTAAAAACTAAAGATATAAATATGGCATACAAACACGACTACGATAAAATCTTAACAAGACTAACAGTCATCCTCTCCAAGCTAAACGATGGTGAAGCTCTCTCCGTAAAAGAGTTAGCTAAAGAGTTCAACACTAGTGATAGAACGATACAAAGAGACTTTAACGAACGACTAGTCTCTTTTCCTATATACCAAGAGAATAAAAAGTGGAAAATGCAAGATGGTTTTAGAGTTGAGAAGACTAAATCTCTTGAAGATGAGATAGTCCTTGATATCATAGAGAAGATTACCGAGGGTATAGGCGGTAACTTTTCTACTAAAGCTCATAAA
>NZ_JAEMVC010000094.1 GCF_029215985.1 Sulfurimonas sp. SAG-AH-194-C21 | reverse complement strand
TGGAGCTAAAAAACAGAAGTACAAATCTTATAGTTTCTCTACTTCTTATGAGTATTGGAATGCAAAGTAAAGCAGCTATTTTGGACTTTTACCACATCTCAAACGCAGAGGATTCATTTGAAGCAAAGAAGTATGCAAATGCCTTGGTATCCTATGAAAAGCTTACTCAAACGCAGAGAGTACTCTATAACACGGCAAATACTCAATACAAACTTGAACTCTATGATAGGGCTATTAAAAACTATATAAAAAGTCTTAGTAAGGATGATATTTTTAATGCTAAGATTTACTATAATATCGCCAATGCTTATGTAAGACAAGGAAAACTACATCTTGCAAAGAAATATTATAAAAAATCCCTGAGTTTGACTACGGACACAGAGGCGCAAGAAAATCTAAACCAGATTCAGCATATCTTAGCAAACCAAAAACATAAAATTGCCAAAGACAAAGAAGAAAAGTACAAACTACCACAAAGAATCTCTATAGAGCGAAAAAGCCCGCAAGATACTCTGAGTTCAGACTATGTGGTTAGATTAGAAAAAATTGTATTAAGTGAAGAGGAAAAGATATTGCGAGCACTGAAAAAACAGAAGCCTATTATATATTTGAGAAAACTAGACACACATAAAAGGAGCACAAATGTTTTACAAGATTAGTATTGTACTTTTTTTATTTATCTTTTCATCACAACTTTATGCATCACAAACTATAAGTACACCAAAGGACTACAGCTTAAATGCAGAGCTTTCACAGAGTAGTATACTCCTTGGTGAGACTACACAGCTCAAACTCATTTACAGATATAAAAATGTAGAAGATTATGAGATAGTTGAGCCATCATTCGCTAATATTAATGTAAAAGAGCTAAACTCTAAAGATTATGAAGATGAGTTTGGGTATGCAGTTGAAGAGATTAACTACTCCCTTACACCACTCCAAGAGGGAAGCTTTTCACTTACAAATATGTATGTCCAGACTGAGATAATCGATGGACAGTATAGAAACTTTGACAACAAAAGTAAGTACACACAAAAGTTCTCAGTTAAAGCCAAACCAATCAACTTAATAGTCAAGAAACTTCCAAAAAATATCACCGCTATTGGACACTACAAGCTCAGAACCACAGTAGATAAAACTCATGTGGACAAAGGAGAAGTAGTTACACTTACTATTTCACTTTATGGAGAGGGAAATATCCAAAACCTTGATGCAATCGTGCCTAATATAAAAAATGCAACTACATATCTTTTATACACAACTACAAGTAAACGCCAAGAGCTTCAGACAAAGGTGTATGAAATTATTTCAGATGAACCTTACACTATCCCATCTTTTGAACTGCAATACTACGATAAAGAGGCTTCACTTGTTAAAAACAGTAGGAGTGGTCTTATAAATGTCAGTATAAATGGATATGTGCAAAAAAAGACTGCGTTTGTTACTACAAAAGAAAAGTATCTATTTTTTGTACTTGGTGTTTTATCTATTTTACTACTGCTGTATCTCCATAAAACTCTCACTAAGACAAGGGTGAAAAAAGAGACTCGATTTATAAAAGTCGTAAAATCATGTGCTAATAAAAGTGACTTATATAAAAAAGTAGTTGTTTACTTACGAAGAGATAAGGAGTTAGATAGTTTGATATATGCACTTGAAGGAGAGAGTAAACGCAACTTCAAAAGCATAAAAAAAGAGATTATAAAAAGATTAATTAAACTGGGGTTGAACGAAAGGGATAACCTGCTTTTTACGACTAAGAACACCCTCTAACCACATCTGGTTATTTTCTAGTTTCTGACCAAATGCAGCTTCAATTTTACTTGCATCATCACTCACACAAAAGAGTTGAGAGCCCTCTTTCATGATGTCTGTAAGTAAAACTAGCATTGTATGTAAGCCCTCTTCTTCTTTCATCTTCACCATATCAGCATAAATCTCATCGATTCTGTCATCAAGTGCTGATATATCTATCATTTCTAATTGGTTTACACCGACTTTTTCACCGTTCATAACAAAAGGTTTATAGTCTTTAGTATTAAGATCTCTAGCACTAGCTCCAGCAGTTGCAGACTTTACTATAAACATCTCCATTGCAAGTTCTTTATACTCTTCAATCTCTGCAATTTTTGCAAGTTCTTTTACTGCTTTAGTGTCAACTTTTGTACATGTAGGTGATTTAAAGATAACAGTATCACTTAAAATCGCCATCATCATCATACCAGCGATATCTTTAGGAATCTCTACACCTAAAGCATCATAGACCTCTTTAACAACTGTGTTAGAACAGCCAATAGGACGAATCCAGCATTCTAAAGGAGTAGAAGTCATAATGTCACCTAGTTTATGATGATCGATAATACCAAGAATTGTAGCTTCATCAATATCATCTTGAAAGTGTACTTTATCAGTAGAATCAACAATATAAACTTTCTCACCTGCTACTGAAGTTTTTAGTAT
>NZ_JAEMVC010000093.1 GCF_029215985.1 Sulfurimonas sp. SAG-AH-194-C21 | reverse complement strand
GAGGGAACATTTGTAGAGTTTGATGCTTCTTTAGAGCCAATTGACCCTTTAAAGTTTGTAGATAAAAAACCTTATAAACAGAGAATAGAAGAGGGTTTTAAAAAAACAGGACGTAAATCTTCTGTGGTCTCTGGAAGTTGTAAAATGAACGGAGTGGCTACTCAAGTAGTTATTTTTGATTTTGCCTTTATGGGTGGAAGTTTAGGCTCTGTTGAAGGTGAAAAAATAGTTCGTGCAGTTTCTCGTGCCATAGAAAATAGAGAAGGACTTGTTATACTTTCTGCTTCTGGTGGAGCACGTATGCAAGAGTCGACTTTTTCTCTGCTTCAAATGAGTAAAACTTCAGCGGCCTTAGCAAAATTAGCAAAAGCAAATCTATCATATATTTCTGTACTAACAGACCCTACTATGGGTGGTGTTTCAGCATCTTTTGCAACTCTTGGTGATATTATCATTGCAGAGCCAGGTGCATTGATTGGTTTTGCTGGACAGCGTGTAATCGAGCAGACTATTGGTTCAGCACTTCCAGATGGTTTTCAACGTGCAGAATTTTTACTCGAAAAAGGTTCTATAGATATGATAGTAAATAGAAATGAGCTTAAAAAGACACTCTCAGATATCTTTACACTTCTTAAACACGAAGTAGAATAAGACTATGAGACTTTATGCCCTCTGTGATCAAGATATGCTTGATGCTAAAGGGGTGAGTGTTGATGAGTATATAACGCTAGCTAAAGAGAATAATGCTGAGATGATTCAGTACCGCAATAAAAATGCTGATATAGCATTTATCAAAGAACAACTTATCCATATTAGAACAATATTTGATGGTTTTTTAATCGTTAATGATGCGATTGAACTCGTTGAGTTCTGTGATGGAGTACATCTCGGACAAGAAGACCTTCTAAAAATTGACGAAGATATTGCTAAAGCAATTACAATGGTTCGTAGTGTAGTTACCGAAGATAAAATCTTAGGTATCTCAACGCATAACAAAGAAGAAGTACTCATAGCCAATAGTCTTGACTTAAACTACATCGGTTTAGGTGCATATAGAAGTACTGACACTAAAAAAGATATCACTGGTATACTTGGGGACTCTTTAGAAGCTATTGCGCAAGAATCCAAGCATTTAGTTGCAGCAATTGGTGGTGTTAAACTTGATGATGAATTTACTCATGTGACTTATAATGTCATAGGAAGTGGTCTGCTTAAATGAACATAGAAATTATCAGTATTGCTAAAAAAGAGAAAACTATTTACGATCCTCTCTATAAAGACCTTACAAAAATGATTTCTCGCTTCGCAAATGTGAAAGATATTGAAATTTTTAACAAAGATGTAACAAAAGCACACACTATTTCCCCAGAGTCGGCACAGAGGGCTTATACGAAGGTTTTAGAACCACATATTAGCTCTTCTTATAGTGTTGTCTTACACCCTGATGGAAAAATAATCGATAGTTATGAGTTTAGTAAGCTATTAGATGGTAAAATGTCAGTTAAATTTTTCATAGGTGGAGCGTATGGCTTTGAAGATGACTTTTTAAACAAAAGTGATGTTGTCATAAGCCTAGGAAAAATCACGATGAGTCATAAAATTGCTAAAGCAGTTTTACTCGAACAGATATATCGTGGTTTTTCTATTTTAACAAACCATCCATATCATAAGTAAAAGGGATACATAAGTGCAAGCAAGTGAGTTGAGTTATTTCAAAGAAATATTAGAGAGTCGTACAAAACAGATAAGTAGTAATATTAACGGTGTTAATAAGGAACTAAGCCAATTAAATGCCTTAGAGTTAAATGATGAGGGTGATCATGCTGCTGTGAACAATAGTTCAATGGTAGAGAGCGCTATAATTATCCAACAGACACAAGAACTCCGTGAGATTGAAGTTACTTTAGGTAAAATATCACATGGTGACTACGGTACTTGTGAAATGTGTGAAGATGATATAGGTTTTCAACGTTTAAAAGTAAAACCACATGCAATATACTGCATTGACTGTAGAGAGATAATCGAAAAAACTAAATAAAGAGGATAGAGAATGTACATCAAAAGATATACAATAGCAGCACTCATTTTAATGGCTTCACTAGGAGCATTTGTTTATACATATGTGACAAAGGGAACAACATCAATTGATTTGTTTGGTATACCTTTACCTTCTTTATCTATAGCTTTATGGATAGTCCTTCCAGTTTTTGTACTTTACATAGCAAGTGTACTACATATGTCTTTTTACTCTTTTCTTGGAGGCATGAGCCTTCGTAAGTATGAAAAAGATTATGACAAAATTATTGATGCTATTGTTGAAGCCTATTTAGGTAAAAAGAGTAGAAGTCACAGTTTTAAAACAGATAGATATGCACTTCTTGGAAAACTATTAGAAAATACTGCAATGTTTCCTACTGGTAATGTTGTAGGTCTTACTGCTAATGAAAAGATTGACGGTGTTTTAAAGATTA
>NZ_JAEMVC010000098.1 GCF_029215985.1 Sulfurimonas sp. SAG-AH-194-C21 | reverse complement strand
TTTTTACAAGGCTCAAAATGGATTACAAAGACACACTTTTATTACCAACAACTACTTTTGCAATGCGCGGAAACTTAATAAACAACGAACCTAAACGCTATGCGAAATGGGATGCTGACAAAGTTTATGAGAAGATGAAAGCAAACCGTAAAGATGCTCCTAAGTTCACTCTTCACGATGGTCCTCCTTATGCAAATGGTCATATCCATATTGGTCATGCACTTAACAAGGTTTTAAAAGACATCATCATCAAACACAACTACTTTAACGGGAAGTCTGTGCGTTTTACTCCAGGTTGGGATTGTCATGGTCTACCGATAGAGCAACAAGTTGAGAAAAAGCTTGGTGGAAAGAAGAAAAAAGAACTTCTTGAAACAGCAGAAATCCGTAAACTTTGTCGTGCGCATGCAGCGAAGTTTGTAGACATTCAACGTGATGAGTTCAAGACTCTTGGTATCCTCGCTGACTGGAATAATCCTTATGTTACTATGGACTATAAGTTTGAAGCAAACATCTACCGTACACTTTGTGGTGTTGCTAAAAAAGGTCTTTTAATAGAACGTTCTAAACCTGTTTTTTGGTCTTGGGCTGAGAGAACTGCACTTGCTGAAGCTGAAGTTGAGTACGAGGACAAAGAGTCTCACTCTATCTTCATCGCGTTTGAGTTAGATGCGGACGCGAAAGCTAAACTAAACATCACAGGTCGTGCTGCTCCTGTTATCTGGACTACAACTCCTTGGACAATACCGGCAAATACTGCTATCTCTTTTAACCCTAACGAAGAGTATGTACTTACTGACACGGGTTACATCGTAGCTAAAGAGCTTTTAGCTTCTCTAATAGAAGACGAAGTAATTAGCGGTAAAGTTGTTCAAACATTTAAAGCGACTGAGTTTGAAAACTTAAAAGCTATAAACCCACTTAACTCTCGTGAATCTCGTCTAATACTTGGTGAGCATGTTCTTATGGATAGTGGTACGGGTTGTGTTCATACTGCTCCTGGACATGGTGAGGATGACTACCGTGTTGGTCTTTTGTATGATCTTGAAGTTGTTATGCCGGTTGATGAAACTGGTTGTTTTGATGACACTATAGTTAAAGAAAAACTTATTCCAAATGCAGAGGACTTTTTAGGTCGTCATATATTTAAGTCTAACGATGACATCATAGAACTTATGGGTGAAGCTGTGGTAAAAGTTAGCAAATTTACACACTCATACCCACACTGTTGGCGTTCACATACTCCTCTTATCTTTAGAGCGACTAGACAGTGGTTTATCTCAGTAGATGAAAATCCAGAAGGTGAAGATAGAACACTAAGAAATATTGCCCTAGATGAGATAGAAAAGACTATGTTTGTACCTGAAACGGGAAGAAATCGTCTCAAATCAATGGTCTCAAACCGTCCTGACTGGTGTATTTCTCGTCAACGTGACTGGGGTGTTCCTATCGCGTTTTTCAGAGTAAAAACTACGGGCGAAGTTATCTTTGATGAGAAGGTTCTTAACTATGTTGCTATGATTTTTGAAATGCAAGGAAGTGATGCTTGGTACTCAATGCCAACAGAACACCTACTCTACCCTGGTGCTGGTTATAAAGCCGATGAAGTAGAAAAAGTAACTGACATCTTAGATGTATGGTTTGACTCAGGTTCAACATGGAACTCAGTTCTAAAATCCCGTAACTACGATGCGGGTGAATACCAAGCTGACTTATATGTAGAAGGGTCTGATCAACATCGTGGTTGGTTCCAATCTTCACTTTTCCTCTCATCTGCAGTTGAGCACCAAGCACCTTACAAGGCTGTTTTAACTCACGGCTTTACTGTTGATGACAAGGGCGAAAAAATGTCTAAGTCAAAAGGTAATGTTATCGCTCCTGAGAAAGTTCTCAAAGAGTACGGAAGTGAAATCCTAAGGCTTTGGGTTGCATCTTCAGACTACCAAGGTGACTTAAAAATCTCTCAGGGAATTTTAAAGCAGATAAGCGAGAACTACCGTAAACTAAGAAATACTTTTAGAATTATGCTTGCAAACATCAACGACCTTGAGACATTAACACCATACGAAGAGATGGGTGCACTTGATAAGTGGATCATCGATGTTTCTTCACATGTATTTGCTGATGTTCATAAGTCTTTTGCAGAGTATGACTTTGTAAATGGTATGAGTAAACTTAACAACTTTATAGCAAATGAGTTAAGTGGAATGTACATAGACATGACAAAAGATTCTCTTTACTGTAACGCTAAGACTGATCCAAGACGTATGGCGAGTCAAAGTGCTATGGCGATGATAACAAAAAGCCTACTTCTTATAATGGCTCCGGTTCTTACATATACTTGTGATGAAATTATAGACCATGCTC
>NZ_JAEMVC010000092.1 GCF_029215985.1 Sulfurimonas sp. SAG-AH-194-C21 | reverse complement strand
CAATACTTACTCTCTTATAAATTTCTATGTTCTACCATAGAACAGTGGTTTTGAACTACTTTCATACCAGCTTTTGTAGCCATATCAGCAGCTTCATTATTTACTATATCTTTTTGTGCCCAAAATACTTTTACATCACCACGAGCGATACAGCCTTGAGCCACTGCTATAAGTGCTTTTGGTTTTCTAAATATATCAACCATATCGACATTAAAAGGAATTTCTACAAGACTTCTGTAAACTTTCTCACCTAAAATCTCATCTTCTTTTGGATAAATAGGCACTATCTTAAATCCGACTTCTTGTAAGTACTTAGCAACTCGATGACTCGCTTTTGTCTCATCTGGAGAAAGACCAAAAATAGCAATAGTTTTGACACTCTCAAAAATTTCTTTTATCTCTTGTTTATTTGAATTAATAGTTGGAAACTCGCACTCCATCCTATATCCTTTAAAATTATATTTATCTGATTATATCAAAAAAATCACGAACCACAAGGGATATCAGGAAAGTTTTCTATCATCTCACTATAGGAAGTATATTTTGTTAAAGCTTCTATTACTTGAGGATGTGGTTCGATATATAACTCTTCTAAATCAAACTCATTGTCTTGAAGTTCAAATGCCAACTTTTCAACAGGAGGATCAAACTCTGCGTTTACACTCTCTTTATTACCTCTTGCATCTATCCTATACCAACCATGTTTCTTTAGATACACTGCGTTTAGCCCATGCAGACAATAGACATCTTTTACATACTCACTACAAGAAAGTCTCTGATAACAAAATGCAGTAGGTATTTTATTGGCTCGCAATAATGCGGCTAAAAGTATAGACTTTGCATAACACCAGCCTGCTTTATGTTTTAAAACATCACTAGCCTTGTATGTTGTTATGTCATCTTTGTAGTCACCACTATGATGTATTTCATCTCGAACATAAAGAAAACATTTTTTAGCTATCTCTTCATCACTTGAACAATTTTCTTGAAGTTTTTGTGCTAGTTGTGCAACATTTGAGTCTAAAAAATCTACATATTCACTACTTTCTAAGTACTTTTGTCTGTTTTTATTCATACTATTTTCTCCTGTCCTAAACGATAGAGTGCAAAATCATATTTCAGTGGGTCACTTTTATCAAAACTCTTAAGCTTTTTAGTCAACTCAATTGCCGCTTCTAAATCATAAGTCTTGCGTTTAAGTAGCCCAAGTTTATGCCCAACTTTAAAGGTATGTGTATCAAGAGGCATAATCAAATCAGCTCTGTCTACACCACTCCATAGACCCATATCTATGTTGTCATCTCTCACCATCCATCTTAGATACATCATCCAACGCTTCAATGCACCTGCACCTTTTGTCTTTGTTGTGACCTTCCCTACTAAAAAGTTATACCCCTGTGTTTTATGAGGATTTAAAGAAAGTATCTTTGATATACAAGAATTTATACCCGCTATAAGATTTTTATCTACCTGATAAGCCTCTTTAAAAACAGACTCTAAGCTTGTCTCTGCGTTTAGTCGTTTAAGTGCTATAAAAAGAGCTACAACATCTTCGCCTTTTTGAAAACGGTAGTAATGATTTTTGAGTGTCACTTCTATAGTTATGTCATCTGCTTGAAGCAAGTCAAAATCAAGGGAGTCTAAAAACTTTACTATCTGTTTGACATTTCCATAAGCAAAAAGTGCACAGATAAGAGAGATAGTAGGGTCATTGTGTCTATGTGCCACCATAATAGGGTCTAAACTATCTTCACTTATCTCACTAAGCGAGTTGCGTTTAAGTACCTCTGCATCGAGTCTTTGTTTGATATTCATCTAAACTAAGAGCTGATAGAGTTTTTTACGCTCACTAGAACCGGCGATATTAAGCTGTTTTCTATACTTTGCTATGGTTCGTCGAACCATTTTCACTTTAAATTTCTCTTCAATATGTGCAAGAAGTTTCATATCGCTTAGAGGTTTCAGCCTACTCTCTTCTTTTACAAGACCTATAAGATACTCTTTTATAGCTGCATTACTGACATCCTCATCAATAGCTGTTGTAAAGAACTCTTTCATCGCTAGTGTTCCTCTATCGCAAGCTATGTACTTGTTAGCGATAGCTCGTGAGATAGTTGAGGGGTTATGTCCAAACTCATCAGCAAGTGTTTTAAGAGTAAGCGGCATAATACGGCCACCAGTAAAAAACTCATACTGATACTCAACTATCATAAGCCCTACTTTGTAGAGTGTTGCTTTTCGCATATCTAGAGCATCTACAAGAGATTTTGCCTCTTTTATCTTTTGACTTATAAAGTCATGTTCTACTGCATAGTTAGTATCTATCTTTATGATTGGATAATAAGCATCGTTTAGTTTTACTTCTATGTTCTCATCTTCGTTAAAGTATATCATCAAGTCTGGAACTATTTGAGCTGACTCTTCTTGGTACTCTATGTTTGGTGGGTTTTTAAAAGTTCCTAAAACATGCATCACTTCAGCAAAGTCTTTATGCTTAGAATAACTATGAATCTCTGACATATTATTAATTATTTCTAGTGCAAGTGTATACGCATTATCACTAATCTCCGCACTATCAAGTTGAAAAACAAAACATTCAGCTAAATCTTTAGCACCTATTCCAAGGGGTTCAATATGAGCGAAA
>NZ_JAEMVC010000091.1 GCF_029215985.1 Sulfurimonas sp. SAG-AH-194-C21 | reverse complement strand
ACCAAACATCTGCCAGATTCCATTTAACTTTTTTTTAGAATCACACTTTATCAACGACCCTATTTTAAACCAAGAAATATTTGGTCGTACTTTTTTAAACCCTGTAGGTCTAGGTGCTGGTTTTGATAAAAACGCGACTATGATTCGAGGTATGCAGGTTTTAGGATTTGGTTTTACTGAGATAGGAACTGTTACTCCTAAACCTCAAGTTGGGAATCCTAAACCTCGTATGTTTCGCCACATTGAAGAAGAGACTATTCAAAATGCGATGGGTTTTAACAACGATGGTGCTCTTAAAGTCATCAAAAAGCTCAAGCAGCGTTTTCCTTTTACAACTCCTATCGGTGTCAACATTGGGAAAAATAAAGTTACACCTGAAAATGAAGCTATAAACGACTACACTCATCTTATAAAAGCTTTTGATGGTTTAGGTGACTACTTTGTTATAAACATATCTTCACCAAATACACCTGGACTTCGTGACTTACAAAACGAAGAGTTTATTGGCGCTTTATTTAAAGAAGCTAAAGCACTTACAGATATGCCTATACTTTTAAAAATTGCTCCTGATATGGAGATAGAAGATGCGGTTGCTCTTACTAAAATGGCAGTGGACAAAGGGGCCGATGGTATCATCGCTACCAACACTACCATAGACTACTCCCTAGTAAAAAACCCTAAAACTATAGGTGGACTGAGCGGTGCGGTTCTTAAAGAGAAAAGTTTTAAAATCTTTGAAGCTATCGCTAAAGAGTTGTATGGTAAAACTGTATTAATTTCGGTTGGTGGAATTGATTCAGCTCCTGAAGCATACAAACGCATCAAAGCGGGAGCTAATCTTGTTCAGATTTTAAGTGGACTTATCTTTCATGGTCCGGACATGATTATGAACCTTAACAAAGAACTTATAGAACTTATTAAAGCAGATGGTTATTCACATATTAGTGAAGCTATTGGTGCGGATAGAAGGTAGTATGAAAATAATTTTAAGTACCCTAATTTTAAGTAGTTCAGTTATGTTTGCATCATCATTTATAGACTACAAACAAGATACATATAAAATAAAAAATAAAAAAATAAGCGAGAACACAAAAATGCCTTCACCACTTCCTAGTTTTGAGACAAAAACATTAAAAAATGGACTTCAAATAGTTGTAATCCCCCTTCATAATGAAACAAATGTAATCAGTACTGATATTTTCTACAAGGTAGGAAGTCGTAACGAAGTTATGGGAAAAACTGGAATCGCTCACATGTTAGAGCATATGAACTTCAAGTCTACAAAAAACTTACCAGCTGGAGAGTTTGATAAACAAGTCAAAAGTATAGGTGGCGTTAACAATGCATCTACGAGTTTTGATTATACTCACTACTACATCAAGTCAAGTGCTGATAACCTTAAGAAGTCTATCAACCTTTATGCAGAACTTATGCAAAACCTTAAACTCAAAGATGAAGAGTTTCAACCTGAACGCGATGTTGTAACGGAAGAGCGTCGTTGGAGAACTGATAACAATCCTTTAGGCTTTTTATACTTTAGACTCTTTAACAATGCTTATCTTTATCATCCGTACCACTGGACGCCGATTGGTTTTATCAATGACATCCGTACATGGACTATTGATGATATCAAAGAGTTCCATAAGACTTACTACCAACCAAACAATGCTATTCTTATAGTAACTGGTGATGTTGAGCCTAAAGAGGTCTTTAAACGTGCTAAAAAAGCTTTTGGCGACATCAAGAACAATGGTAAGATTCCTAAAGTGAAGTTTATCGAACCAGAACAAAATGGTGCGAAACGTGTAATGCTTAAAAAAGATAGTGAAGTTGAAATGATTGCTATCACTTTTCATATCCCTGACTTTAAAGATAAAGACCAAGTAACACTAAGTGTTATGAGTGAGATACTCTTCTCAGGAAAAAGTTCACGTCTTTATAAAGAGTTAGTAGATAAAAAACGTATGGTAAATAGTGTCTATGCTTATAACATGGAAAACATCGATCCGGGTCTTTTTATATTTATGGCTACTTGTAACCCTGGCGTAAGTGCTGAGGCTGTAGAAAAAGAGCTTATAATACAGATAGAACTTATGAAAAGCACTAAAGTAACAAAAAAAGAGTTAGATAAGGTCAAAGTAAATACTAAGTCGGACTTCATCTACTCTTTAGAGAGTTCAACATCTGTTGCTAACCTTTATGGTTCTTATCTTGTACGTGGCGATATAAGTCCACTTATGACATATGAAGAAGATGTAAACAAAGTGACAGCTAAGAAGATTCAAGATGCTGCAAAGAAGTACTTTAACTTTGACAAATCAACTACTGTTATCTTAAGAAAGTAAGTTTATAAAATACAAACCTTATTTCGACCTTCGTCTTTAGCCTTATACAAGGCTTGGTCGCTACGTTGAAATATATCACGAATGTGTCTATCTTCAAGTTCGCTCATTGAGAGACCTATACTTGTTTTGATGTTAATACTATCGCCTGTAACATAAATCTCTTTTCTTGCAACTTCTTGGCAAATTGTTTGTGCAATTCTTATCGCATCTTTTTTGTTAGTGTCTTGTAAAACTATAGCAAATTCTTCTCCCCCAATACGAGCAAAAATATCTTCTTTTTTCAATAGTAACTTAACGATATATGTAAAAGAAACGA
>NZ_JAEMVC010000090.1 GCF_029215985.1 Sulfurimonas sp. SAG-AH-194-C21 | reverse complement strand
ACTGTTTTGTTGTCGTATACAAAAATTCTATCTTCAAGTGCTAACTTTAATGCACGTGAAAGTACAACTTTTTCTACATCACGACCTGAACGTTGCATATCTTTCCAACTATAAGCATGATTAACATGGATTACTTCTTGTGCGATGATTGGACCTTCGTCTAGGTTATTATTTACAAAGTGTGCTGTTGCGCCGATGATCTTAACACCTCTATCATAGGCTTGTTTATAAGGGTTTGCACCTATAAACGCAGGTAAAAATGAGTGGTGAATGTTAATGATTTTATCTTCGAAAGTTTGAACAAAATGTGGAGTTAAAATTCGCATATACTTTGCCAGAACAATATAGTCTACATTTTTATAAGAGTTGATACACTCTATGATTTTTTGCTCATGAGCCTCACGTTCTAAATCTACATGAGAAACAGTTACATAAGGAATATCAAACTTACTTACAAGTGATTCTAGCTTATCGTAGTTGGAGACTACCGCTAAAATATTAGCTTCAAGTTCTCCTGCTTCATGACGAATAAGTATATCACCTAAAGCATGTAACTCTTTTGTTGCCATAATGATAATGTTTTTTTTCTTAGGTTCAATCACTTTAACACTAGAGTTTTTTGGAAGTACTGCATTTATAGCATCTGTTAAATCTTTTTTATTAACAGCACCCTCAACAACAGAACGCATAAAAAATTTATTACTCTCTTTATCAACGAACTCACTATTTGAAAGGATATTAAGATCATAGTTAAAAAAGATACTAGATACTTTGTGAACAAGTCCTTTTTCATCATTGGCATCAATTAGAACTCTGTAATGATTCAAACTATTGTTCCTTCTCTAGCTTTTTTACTCTCAAATCAATTGTCGCTAGTGTATACTCTAAAAAATTAAGTGTCATATCAACTTTTGCTTCTATGTTTGAGTTATTGGGTGCTTGAAAACCTTCAAAAAGAACTAAAAGTCTTTCCCTAATAGAGTTTAAGTACATTAATTCACTTTCAGAAGTGTTTGTAGAAGTTTGCTCAAAAACTTGTTCTACTTGTGGTGTTGCTTCAAAGAATTCTTCTTTAGAAGCTGTCTGTTTTATATCTGTCTCTTCTTGTACAGGATTAGTATCTTCCATTTCTGCCAGTGTTGAGAGTATTACATCTTTTAATTCCATGCTTTTAATAACCACCTTTCAAACTCGTTAAACTCTACTTCATTTTCCATTTTTAAAAAGTAATCTTTCATCTCTTGATTTACATTTAAAAACTTTCGACGCATCCCAGAGAGTCTTCTAATAGCAATTTTAGCATCACTATTGTTAGGATCTTTTTTTAACACTGCTTTATAAATATCTAACGCTTCTTCTTTGAGACCTTGAAGTTCATAGATATTTGCTAAAGTAAGTGTTTGCATACTTTTTAATTATCTCTCTATATAGTTAGCGATAATAGAACCTATCTCACTAGTTGAACATACTTCTTTTGCATCATACTGTGCTAAATCACCAGTTCTATAACCCTCACTCAAAGTCTTTTTGATAGCAGCATCAATTTTATCTGCTGCCGTAACTTCATTGAGAGCATATCTAAGCATCATAGATGCAGAAGCGATAGTTGCGATTGGATTAGCTATTCCCTGTCCTGCGATATCTGGTGCAGAACCATGAATAGGCTCATAAACACCTATCTTATCACCAACAGATGCTGAAGGTAAAAGACCGATACTTCCACATAACATAGAAGCTTCATCAGAGAGAATATCACCAAAAATATTTCCAGTAAGCATTACATCAAACTGTTTAGGGTTGAGTATAAGTTGCATTGCCGCATTATCTACATACATATGAGAAAGCTCTACTTCTGGGTACTCTGCAGACACTTCAGTAACAACATCTCTCCAAAGCTGAGAAACATCAAGAACATTCGCCTTATCTATAGAACAGACTCTTTTTCCTCTTGTCATTGCAATTTTAAATGCATGGTGTGCGATACGAACAATTTCACTACGAGTGTAAACCATTGTATTCCAGCCTTTATCTTCAGTACGACCCTTAGGTTCACCAAAGTAAATACCACCGATCAACTCACGCACTACCATGATGTCAACACCATCGATGATTTCTGGTTTAAGTGAAGAGGCATTAATAAGTTCGTCATACACAACTGCTGGACGTAAGTTGGCATAAACGCCAAGCTCTTTTCTAAAACGAAGAAGTCCACTCTCAGGACGTTTTTCACGTGGAAGTGAATCCCACTCAGGTCCACCAATAGCACCAAAAAGTACAGCATCAGAAGCTAAAGATTTTGTAATAGTCTCTTGAGGAAGAGGATCACCCGTCACATCATATGCGATACCACCCATAAGTGCTTCATCGTACGAAAAGTGAAAACCTGAACATGAGGCAACAGCATCAAGAACTTTTACAGCCTCATCAATTATCTCAGGACCTATTCCATCACCTTTAATCAGTGTGATTCTATATTTTTTCATCTATTTACCTTTTAATTCATTCGCTGCAAAGTTCATTAAACCACCTGCATCGATTAACTCTTGCATAAACGCAGGAATTGGTGTGAAGTTATATGTTTTATTTGTAGTATTATTTGTAATAGTTCCAGCATCCATATTTACTGTTACATCATCACCTTCACTTATCTCGGCACTCTCTTGGAGTTCAAAAATAGGAAGTCCCATATTAAATGCATTTCTATAAA
>NZ_JAEMVC010000009.1 GCF_029215985.1 Sulfurimonas sp. SAG-AH-194-C21 | reverse complement strand
AGGTAGGTTATATGGAGCATATAGTAACTGCAAACCCATATTTTGGTGTATTTGTACTATTTGTAATGACATTTAGTGCATTTACAGCAACAACAATCATCGCTCGTTTAGCGAGTCGTGCACTTGCACGTAAAGATAATGAAAAAATTAAACTCTCAGCATATGAGTGTGGACCAGAGATTACTAAACAACCAAATAGAATTTCACCACAGTTTTATCTTTTTGCATTACTCTTTTTACTCTTTGATGTAGAGATAGTTTTTATGTTCCCATGGGCAGTAGACTTTAAACTACTTGGATGGTTTGGTTTTGCTGAGATGTTAATGTTTATATTACTTCTTGCAATCGGTTTCGTATATGCATGGAAAAAAGGAGCCCTTCAATGGCACAACATAAAGTAAATTATACACAAGATGGTGGACTTCCAGTTGCACTTACTTCGATTGATAAAATCGTAAACTGGGGACGTTCAAACTCTATATGGGCACTAACATATGGTCTTGCTTGTTGTGGTATTGAGATGATGGCATCTGGTGCTTCTCGTTTTGACTTCGATAGATACGGTACTATTTTCCGTGCTTCTCCGCGTCAAGCGGATGTTATGATCGTTGCTGGAACACTTACAAAAAAACACGCTGAGTTTATTAAGCGTTTATATGACCAAATGACTGAGCCTAGATGGGTGATTTCGATGGGTTCATGTGCAAATACTGGTGGTATGTTTAATACGTATGCAACTGTTCAAGGTTGTGATAGAGTTATCCCTGTTGATTTATATCTTCCTGGTTGTGCTCCTCGTCCTGAAACACTTCAGTATGGTGTAATGTTACTTCAACAAAAGATTCGCGCAAACAAAGCTGGCAATGCACAAAAGCCAAAAAGGTTAATGTAATATGAGAGCATATACTCCCAAAGATGATGTACAAGCAAAAGCTTACTACACTGACAGATATTATGTAGCACCACAGGTTCCTAAGCAAGAAGTAGAGACTGATGAAGTTTTTGCAGCTGATTTAGCAGCACTAAAAGCGAAGTTTGATGTTAAAGAATCATTTATTCAAATGAAGCAAATGATTGTTTATATCAATGCTAATGATATTTATGGTGTTTTAGAATTTTTAAGAGATGAACTTACTTATACTCAGTTAAGTGAAATGTCTGCTATTGATTGGTTAGCAAAAGATAACACTTTTGAGATTTTTTACCAGATGCTTTCTATGACTAAACGCAAGCGTTTACGTATTAAGTTCTTTATCAACAAAGGTGAAGCTGTTGATAGTGTTGAATCACTTTTTAGATCAGCTGACTGGAGTGAGCGTGAGATGTTTGATATGTTCGGTATAGAAGCAAATAATCATCCATTTATGAAACGTATTCTTCTTCCTTACGACTGGCAAGGAAATCCACTGCTAAAGACTTACCCACTAGAGGGTGATGAGTTTGCTGCATGGTATGAAGTAGATAAAATTTACGGAAAAGAAGCTCGTGATGTAATCGGACCTGAAATCCGTGATACTGCAAGAGTTGACAGATATGATAGTGAGCGTTTTGCTCGTCTTGGTTTTGAAGTACCTAAGGGAACTAAAATTACCGGTGACGAAAAGCCAAATACACAAGATTATCAAGAAGAGGGTGGCGTTTTCCTCGTCAAAAAATTTACAAAAGAGTCATCAAAAATCATTGATGATCCACAAAGATAGGGCGGTAGATAATGGCACAGGTAAAAAATAGATTAACACCATTTTTTGAAAATATTACTTTCGATCGTGAAGATAATGAACTTATATTAAACTTTGGTCCTCAACACCCTTCTGCTCACGGGCAGTTACGTTTAATGCTGCACCTTCAACAAGAGCAGATAGTAAAAGCACATCCAGATGTTGGTTACTTACACCGTGGTATGGAGAAAATGGCAGAGAACATGATTTATAACGAGTTCATGCCTACTACTGACCGTATGGATTATATAGCTTCATCTTCAAATAACTATGGTTTTGCTCTTGCAGTTGAAAAGCTTATAGATGTAGAAGTACCACGTCGTGCGAAAGTTATTCGTATGATGCTTTTAGAGATTAATAGACTTATGTCTCACCTTTTCTGGTTAGCAACTACTGCACTAGATATCGGTGCGATGACAGTTTTCCTTTTTGCATTCCGCGAGAGAGAATACTTAATGGATATTATTGAAGGTTACTGTGGGGCTCGTCTTACACATGCGGCTATACGTATCGGTGGAGTACCTTTAGATATTCAAGATACTTTTCTTTCTCAACTTAAAACTTTCCTTGATAAGCTTCCAGCAAATATCAAAGATTATGAAGATTTACTAGATACAAACCGTATCTGGTTAATGAGAATGGAAGAAGTTGGAGTTGTCTCAAAAGAGATGGCACTTTCATGGGGTTGTACTGGTCCAATGCTTAGAGCATCTGGAGTACAGTGGGATATTCGTAAAGAAGAGCCGTATGAGTTATATGACGAAGTAGAGTTTAATGTACCTTATTCTGATAAGGGTGATAACTTTGCTCGTTACCGTATATATATGGAAGAGATGAGAGAGACTGCAAAGATTTTATATCAAACAATGGATATGTACGAAGAGACAGTTAAAAATGGTCAAACTGATTTAATGGCTCATGCACCAAAGTATATTTCAGCTCCTAAGTTAGATATTATGACGCAAAACTACTCTTTGATGCAACACTTTGTGCTTGTAACTCAAGGTATGAGACCACCAGTTGGTGAAGTGTATATCGCAACTGAGTCACCAAAAGGTGAGCTTGGTTTCTTTATTAACTCTCAAGGTGGACCATACCCTTACAGACTAAAACTTCGTGCTCCATCTTTTTGGCACACAGGTATTTTAACTGACCTTTTACCAGGTCACTATATTCCAGATGTTGTATCTATTATTGGTACTACAAACATCGTATTTGGTGAGGTTGACAGATAATGAAAAGATATGATTTAAGACATTTGAAAAATGATTTTGAGCCTCGTATGCAAGAAATTCTTAGTGAGACGCATAAAGCAACTGAGACATTGATTTTTCTTTTTGAAATTGGTGATTTTACACCAGTTCAAAGAAGTGCAGATTTAGTTAAAACATGTGGTTATGAACTCTATAACTCACTTAAATTCAACGAAGTCGACTGGACTATCGTAGTAAAAAAATAGGGATCTGATGTGAGTAAAGTTTATTTTTCTACTTGGAAGGGAGAGCTGATAAATAATATCGGTAAACCTGAAGAAGAGTGGGAAGAATCAGCATATAACCTGCCAGCGCAGTATGATGACCACCGTGATTCTAAAGCCTTTATAGGCTGGGATGGTGTAGCACTGTTTAGCGAAAACGTTGATGTCATTCGTTTAGCTATGGAATATGCTGCACAGTATCAAGAGTATTCAGAGGCATGTGGAAGATGTGCTCCTGGGCGTTGGGGTGGACGTATTTTATATGACCAACTTGACAAAATTGCTCGTGGCGAAGGTGCAGTAGCTGATTTAGACCACTTAAAAGAGATTGGTAACAGTATGAAAATCACATCAAAGTGTGAGATTGGTAAAACTGTTCCTACTCCTATTATTGACCTTATGATTCATTTTGAAGATACATTCATGGATTGTATAAAGAATCAAAAAGAGTCTAAGCATTATAGAGAAAGTATAGGTTATATCGCAAAGATAACATCACCTTGTAGTGATGCTTGTCCTGCTGATGTTGATATTCCTGGGTATATTGAAGGTGTAAGAGATTTACGTTTTGATGATTCTCTTAAAGCAACTCGTCAGACTATGCCACTTGCACATGTATGTGGTCGCGTTTGTCCACACCCATGTGAGGATGCATGTCGTAGAACAAACCTTGATGAACCAATTAGTATCATGGCACTTAAACGCCTTGGAGCTGATTGGGAAACTGATCATGGTTCTGAGTTTTTTCATCCAATGGAGAAAAAAATACCTAATGGTAAAAAAGTTGCTGTTGTTGGAGCTGGTCCTGCCGGTCTAACTACTGCTTACTATTTAGCTGCTGAAGGTATAGAGGTTGATGTTTTTGAAGCCCTTCCTGTTCTTGGTGGTGAAGTTACTGTTGGTGTTCCAGAGTATAGAATGCCTTGGGATAAATACCTTCAAGATATCGAGTGTGTTCGTGATATGGGTGTAAACTTTATACTTAACCATAAGGTGAGCCAAGAAGATATGACTCGTTTTGAGACTGAATATGATGCAACTATGATTGCTTCTGGAACTCGTATTTCTAAGGCCGTTCGTTGTAAAAATGAGCGCGAAGAGATACAAGGTTACTGGGGTGCGATTGACTTTCTTGACTGGGTAAACCTTTATGAGAAGTTTGATATTAAAACTCCTGAGTCTGTTCAAAAACAACAGATGCTCCCTTCTGACTATGTAGATTTAACAGGTAAAACTGTTGCTTGTGTTGGTGGTGGATTTACTTCTATGGATGTTGTACGTTGTGCTATCCGTGCGGGTGCTTCAAGAGTTGTTATGTTGTATCGTCGTGATGAGAAAACTATCATTCGTAACACAACTTATGAAGAATATCATGAAGCGGTTGAAGAGGGTGTTGAGTTTATTTTTCACTCGGCTGTAAATGAAATTATTGATGAAGATAATGTACTTAAAGCACTTGTTATAGATAAGTTTGAACTCGTTCCAGATCCAGATGGTGGACGTGCACAACTTGTGAAAATTGAGGGTGCTACTGAGACTGTTGAGTTTGATTATCTTGTTCCTGCTGTTTCTCAAAGTGCAGATTTAGATTTCCTTCCAGAAGATTGGAATCTTGATATGACTTCATGGGCTACTATCAAAACAAATGGTAAAGATTATATGACATCTCGCACAGGAGTTTTTGCTTCTGGAGATTGTGAATATGGTCCAATGACTATTGTAAATGCAGTAGGTCAAGCTAAACGTGGTGCTTCGGTTATCAGTCGTTATGTAAAAAGTGGTGAGATTACACTTACAGATGATGAAATAATGGAAGATCACTTAGTAAAACTTAAAGTATATGACAAAAATGAAAAAGTAACAGGATGGTTACCAGGTCTCCCTCGTGAGCATAGCGCTGTCCTAGATACTGACTATAGAAAAACTAACAACAAAGAAGTAAACTTAGGTTTTACTCAAGATCAAGCTATGCTTGAAGCAGACAGATGTATGCGTTGTTACTATATAGCTATGGTTCAGGCGTAGGAGGCTGTTGATGAGTAAACTAGTAAATTTTACAATTGATGGTGTAAGTGTAGAAGCTAAACGTGGTGAGACTATCCTTCAGGTAGCTCGTGCGAATGATATCTACATTCCTACTATGTGTTATATCTCTAAAACAACTCCATGTGCATCATGTCGTATGTGTGTTGTTGAAGCTGAGGGAGTTGATGGTTTTGTACTTAGCTGTAACACTCCTCCAACTGAGGGCATTAACATTACAACAAACAATGCACAACTTGAAGTTGAACGTACAAACATCATGAAGCTTTATGATGTAAACCACCCTTTAGAGTGTGGTGTATGTGATAAGTCTGGTGAATGTGATCTTCAAAACAAAACATTAGAGTTTGATATATCTCAGCAAAACTTTTCAACAAGAGAACAACATCGTCCTATTGAGAACTGGGGACTTATAAACTATGACCCTGCTTTATGTATCATGTGTGAGAAGTGTACTCATGTATGTAATGAAGTTATCGGTGATGATGCTATAGATGTTTACTTCGGTGGATACTCTTCTGTTATTGTTCCTAAAAATGCTGATAAGCTAGACTGTACTTTTTGTGGTGAGTGTATCGCAGTTTGTCCAGTTGGTGCACTTGTAAGTTCTGAGTTTCAGTACAAAGCAAATGCTTGGGAACTCTCAAAAGTTCCTTCTACTTGTGCACACTGTTCTGCAGGATGTAGCTTAGAGTATGAGACAAGAAATACAAGTATAGACAATGCAACAGATTCAATCCATAGAGTAAAAAATAACTTTGAGTTTACTTCTCTTTGTGGTGCTGGTCGTTTTGGTTTTGACTTTGATAATCAGGCGAAGAGTGATTCTGCTGCGTTTGCTAAAGCAAGAACAGCTTTAAGTGCTGCAAAAGCTATTCGTTTTAGCTCAATCATTACAAATGAAGAAGCACACACGTTACAACTTTTAAAAGAAAAACTTGGTATCAAGTTATTTAATGAAGATGCACGACTCTATAGCTCATTTATGAAAGCATATAGCTCTGTTAGTGGAAAACTTCACCATAGTGGTTCATTAGATGCGATTAAACAAGCTGATGGAATTATTATCATCGGTTCGCGTGTTGCAACTGATAATCCAGGTGTTAGGTATGCACTTACAACAGCTTCAAAACATAAGGGTGCAAAGATAGTTTATGCACATCCTATTGAAGATGTGCTTATGAAAAATACTATGACACAGTTTATGAAGTATGAAGCAGGTTCTGAAGAGGGTGTTATGGCTCTCTTAGCAAATGAACTTTTAAAAGATGCAGATTTAAGTGAGCAAGAGAGAGCATTTTTTGCAGACCTTGATTTAGGTTACCTTGAAGCTGAAAGTAATGTTGGTGATGATGAGTTAAAACTTATGACTAAAAACTTTGCACGAAGCACAAAAAGAGTCCTTATTATAGGGAGTGACGTTTTTGCTCATACATCAGCAGCTAACATCGCTAAACTAGCAGCAATGATAGAAAAATATACAGACTTTTCTTTAGTAGTTATTCCATCGCAAGTAAATACCTTAGGTGTTTCTCTTATAGCTGAATTAGACATTGATGAAGATATATCAGATGTAGTAGGTTATAATGCAAAAGGTTCTTTTGTTATCTCTTCACTTGAGGCTGCTGATTTAGCGATTCCTGCTCTTAACCAACAAGAGGGAACTGTTGTCAGCATTGATAACCAAGTGCTTCCTTTAAATGTTGCTGTGAGTTTTGAAGGTTTTACTTTAAATGACCTTGCTAAACATGTAGGTGTTGTTAAAGAAAATACTATCGATTATACAAAAGAGTTAAACACAGCAGCTGGTTTTCAAGCTCTGGAGTTTGATAATTTAGAAAATTATTTAGATAAGTACGGTAAAGACATTAGAGGGTATATCTTAGATGAAGTTACTTGCGAAATGAATGGTAATTTAGAGAGTATAACTCCCTTACCAGAGTTTAACGGTACTGTTATTTATCACTCTAACCCAGTTTTACAGTTTAATGCATATACAAATATAACAAAACAACTAGAACGTGATACTACTTTAAGAGGTTCAGCTCAGTTTGCTGCAGCCGCTAAGATTAGTGATGGTGAAAGTATAGAGATTAGTTTTGGTTCATCAACGATAAAAAGAGTATTTAAACTCGACCCAGAATTAAAAGGAACAGTCGCACTAAATCCTACATTTGACATAAATGTAGCTGCTAGTGAATATAGATTCCTTAAATCCAACATAGTGAGAAGTGTATAATGAGTAATGTAGTCATCAATATTGATGGAAAAGAGATTATTACGGAGGAGGGGACATTTGTATTAAATGCCGCTCGTGCGAATGATATCTATATTCCAGCAATCTGTTATTTAACAAGATGTAGTCCTACTTTAGCTTGTCGTATTTGTCTCGTTGAAGCTGATGGTAAACAAGTGTATGCTTGTAATGCCAAAGCTAAAGACGGTATGAATATCACAACTACAACAGAAACCATCGAAAAAGAGCGTCGCGCAATCATGGAAGTATATGATGTAAATCATCCTCTTCAGTGTGGTGTGTGTGATCAATCAGGTGAATGTGAACTTCAGAACTATACACTAGAAATTGGTGTAGATTCTCAAAGTTATACAGTTCAAGATGTTGATCGTGCTTCACATGATTGGGGTCACTTACACTATGATCCGGGTCTTTGTATCGTTTGTGAGCGTTGTGTTACTGCTTGTAAAGATATGATTGGTGATAACTCTCTTAAAACTATTGCTCGTGGTGGTGATCCACTGAATGCTGAGTATAAAGAAAGTATGCCTAAAGATGCATATGCAATGTGGAATAAACTCAATAAATCAGTTATCGGTTTAACAAACGGTACAGATGTACTTGACTGTACTTCTTGTGGTGAGTGTGCTGCTGTTTGTCCAGTTGGTGCTTTGGTTAATACACAGTTTATGTATAAGTCAAACTCTTGGGAACTTAAAAGTATCCCTGCTACTTGTGGTCACTGTTCAGCAGGATGTCAAATATCTTATGATGTAAAACATACAAGTGTTCATAACCCAGATGAAAAGATTTATCGTGTTATGAATGAGTGGAACTATGTATCTTTATGTGGTGCAGGTCGTTATGGTTTTGACTATGAAAATAGAGATGTAACTAAAGATGAGACTGCGTTTGCAAATGCAGTTGCGGCATTTAAAAAAGCGGATACAATTAAGTTTACAAGTACTATTACAAATGAAGAAGCATTTATACTCCAAACACTCAAAAATAAGTTCGGTTACAAGCTTGTAAATGAAGAAGCTCGTTCTTTTCAAACTTTTTTAAGTGATTATTCTGCAGTTAGTGGTACAAGTATTTATGGGAGTGATTTAAAAACTGCTATGAATTCTAACTTTATCATAAGTATTGGTACAGCTATAAAAACTGATAATCCTAATGCTAGATATGCACTAAACAATTCTCTTACTACAAACAAAGGTGCAGCACTATATTTTCACCCTGTAGTTGACCCAATTATTGCGGGACTTAGTAAGAATATAGTTTGTATTAATCACAAACCACTTCAAGAAGAGATAGCACTTTATTTAGTGCTTGATCTATTTGGAGATAAGAGCAAGTTACCAACTGATATAGTTGATTACTTAGCATCTTTTCACTCTAAAGAAATGGTTACAGTAACTGAAACTATTAAAGAAAAAGTTATTGAAATTGTTAAAGAGATGAAAGTAAATGAAGAAACTGGTGAAGAAGAAGAAATTGAAGTAGAAAAATCTAAGATGGTTCCAAAGAAAGTTAGTAAAGAAGTTGAAGTTGATGTCAACAGACTTATTAGTATGCTTGGAATGGCTGAGAACTTCATGGAAACTTTTGAAAAGCTTATGAAGAAAAAGGACACTTTCTCTATGATCGTTGGTCCTGACCTTTATAATCATCCTAATTCTAAAAATCTTGCTCGTTTAGTTGCTTTAGTTGAAAAATACTCAGCATTTGAACTTATAATGATTCCAACACTTACAAATACTTTAGGTGTTGCAATGATAAATGAGTTAAGTGACACTGCTGGTTCATATGCAGTTGGTTACAACACTGATGCTGACTTTGTACTGAGTGGTTTAGGAGAGGGCGACCTAGATATGCCTGCGATAAACCAACAAGAGGGTACACTTACAAGTATAAACAAGTATGTTAATCCAACAAACGCAGCACTTCCTTACGGTGGTTATGCACTTAATGACATTGCAAATGCTTTAGGACTTGATGCTAAAAATACTATTGACTACACAGTTGAGTTAGGTAGTATAGATGGATTTAAAGCGCAAACTTTTGATTCACTTCCTGATCACTATACAAATAGTGGAGAAGAAGTACGTGGTTATAGATTAGAAAACCTCAGTACTAGTGTTGCAAGTGATGAGAGTGTAAATAAAATAGATGAAACTCTTGGACTAGAAGGTGAAATTATTTACTTAGCTAACCCAGTAAGACAGTTTACAGACTTTACAAAAAATACTACGAATCTTGATGAAAAGAGTGGTGTTTATATGAGTTCTGAAGCTTTAGAAGCTTCAGAACTAAATGCGGGTGACAGTGTATCTGTTAAAACTGAGAATGGTGAGCTTACAGCTGCTATTGTTAGCGATAATAAGATTGCAGGTAACATCACAGTTTTACCAACATTTGATTCGAAATTAAACTCAGGAGCTTTAGTGAACGGTTATCGTTTTGCAACAGCTTCGATACAAAAGGTGTAATATATGGATAACGCATATTTAATTGAAACGATTATAAAAGTTGTTGTAATTTTACTTGTATTCTCAGCATTAGCGGGAATTGGTACATACTTTGAGCGTAAGATACTTGCATTTATGCAACGTCGTCTTGGGCCAATGAATGTTGGTCCTTACGGACTCCTTCAAGTTGCAGCTGACGGTATTAAACTTTTTACTAAAGAAGATATTATCCCTTCAGGTGTTGTATCACCAATCTTTAAGATTGCACCGGTTATTACAGCTGCAACTGCATTTATGGCAGCAGCTGCAATTCCTTTTTTACCATCTTTTACTGTTTTTGGTTACGAAGTTCATCCAATAGTTGCAGATATTGACATCGGTATTTTATATGTACTTGGTATTATGGCTATTGGTCTTTTTGGTCCACTTCTTGGTGGTATGGCTTCGGCAAATAAGTTTGCATTACTTTCAGCGGCTCGTGCGGCTGCTGTATTTATCTCATATGAGGTTGTTACCGGTCTTGCTACTTTAGCTCCAATTATGATGGTTGGAAGTCTTTCACTTATTGACTTTAACAACTACCAAGCTGATAACGGTTGGATTATATGGTCTCAACCTCTTGCGTTTATACTTTTTTGGATTGCTGCATTTGCTGAAACTGGTCGTACACCATTTCACCTTATCGCAAATGATCACGAAATTATTGATGGTTTTGGTACTGAGTACTCTGGTATGAGATGGGGTCTTTTCTTCATCGGTGAGTATGCAAATATGTTCTTTATCTCTTTTGTTATCCCAATTATCTTTTTAGGTGGTTTTGGTGATGGAACAGTTTTAGGTGCATTTGCATTACTTGGTAAGATGGCATTTTTCTTCTTCTTTTTCTTATGGACAAGAGCTGCATGGCCAGATGTTAGACCAGATCAACTTATGTGGTTATGTTGGAAAGTACTTATGCCATTAGCAGTGATTAACGTTGTTATCACTGGTTTTGTGATGATGTTTTAAGGGAAAATGATGGAACAATTTAATAATAGAAATGTAGCAGATAACGGTTACTTTATGGTCGATATTGAAGACTACCCAACAGATGGTATGGGAAAGTTCAAGCGTATTATAAAAAGAACATTTAGACTAGAGCTTTTTGTTGGTTTATGGGTAGTTATGAGAGAGATGATTAAGTTTGACATTCATACTATCTCTTACCCTGCAGAAAAGATGCCTATTGGGCCACGTTACCGTGCTGTCCATGAGATGAAACGTCTTTGGGAGTCTGATGCTGAGCGTTGTATCGGTTGTGGACTTTGTGAGAAGATTTGTATCTCTGACTGTATTCGTATGGACACAAAGATAGATGAAGATTCTCGTAAAGAGGTTTCAGAGTACACGATTAATCTTGGTCGTTGTATCTTTTGTGGGTACTGTGCAGAAGTTTGTCCTGAATTAGCGATTACACACGGTGGTGAGTATGAGCAAGCATCAGAACAACGTGAACATTTTGTGGACTATGAGTACATGCTTACACCGATTGATACGATGAAAGCAAATGCTCAAAAAGAGTTCGAAGGTTTTGGTAGTATTACACCACATGAAGACGAGCGTGTTAAAAAAACACCTCTAGCATATTAAGGAGATTGGATTATGTTTGAAGCAGTAGCATTTTACCTGTTTGCATTTTTAACGATTACGATGTTTTACATTACAGTAACTACATCACAAGCGTTATATGCACTAAGCACATTAGCAGCAGGAATGATTTTTATATCAGCGTTTTTCTTTATTCTAGGGGCTGACTTTTTAGGTGCGGTACAGATTATCGTATACACTGGTGCAGTTATGGCACTTTATGCCTTTGGTATGATGTTTTTTGATACAACTCGTGAAGTTAAAGAAAAAAATGGCAACAAGTATATTGTTGTTGGTTTAAGTGCAATAGCAGCAGTTATGGTAGTTGCTATATTCTCAGCACCTATTATCTCAACAAATATGCAAGCTTTTTATCCAATGGTAGAGGGTGCTGGTAATACACAACAAGTGGGTATGGTGCTTTTTACTAAGTATCTTATTCCATTTGAAGTTGCTGCAATTATGCTTTTAGTAGCAATGGTTGCTGGAATCGTTTTAGCTGGTAAGAAGATGGATTTATCCCTTACACTTATGAATGCTGAAGAGATTCAAGCAATTGAAGATGAAAAAAATAAGAAGGTACTCTCATGATGGAAATCGGTTTAAATCATTATCTTGTTCTATCTACAATATTATTCTGTATTGGTCTAATAGGTGTAATGCGTAGAAAGAATCTTCTTCTGTTATTTTTTGCAACGGAGATTTTATTGAATGCTGTTAATGTAGGTTTTGCAGCAATTTCACATTACTACGGTGACTTAACAGGTCAGATGTTTGCATTTTTTGTAATTGCAATCGCTGCTTCTGAGTTAGCTGTAGGACTTGGTTTATTAATCGTTTGGCATAAACGCCACGGTACGATTGACTTAGATACTATGACAAGTATGAGAGGATAAGCGAATGGAAAAATATTTATATATAGCACTTTTTGCACCGCTAGTTAGTTCACTTTTTGCAGCACTTTTTACGGCAACTCCTAAAAAGCAGTTTGTAGGAATAATCGCAAGTTTACTAATCTTTACTGCGTTTGTTTCAAGTGCAATACTTTTAACACATATACTCGGTACAGGTGAGATTGTTCATGTTGAATTAATGACTTGGATGCAAACTGGTAATCTATACATTCCTTTTGGTTTTGTTGTAGATCAAGTATCTGTAACTATGATGATGGTTGTTACTCTTGTTTCAACTATTGTTCATATTTACTCAATTGGTTATATGGATCACGATTCTGGATTTAACAGATTTTTCTCTTATCTTTCAGCATTTGTTTTCTCAATGATGATTCTTGTTATGAGTGATAACTTCGCAGGTCTCTTTATCGGTTGGGAAGGTGTTGGTCTTTGTTCTTGGTTACTTATTGGTTTTTGGTTTCATAAAGAGTCAGCTACATGGGCAGCAAACGAAGCATTTATAATGAACCGTATTGCTGACCTTGGTATGCTTATCGGTATTTTCCTTATTTACTGGAACACTGGAACACTTCAGTATGATGGTGCATTTGCAGCATTTGCTAACTTAGATCATGCAACACTTACTTGGATTGGTATTTTCCTTTTCATAGGTGCTATGGGTAAATCAGCACAGTTTCCACTTCATACGTGGCTAGCAGATGCGATGGAAGGTCCAACTCCCGTTTCTGCACTTATTCATGCTGCAACGATGGTAACAGCAGGTGTTTATCTTGTTGTTCGTTCACATGAGTTATATGCATTGATTCCAAATGTTGGTCTCTTTATCGCTAGTCTTGGTGCTTTTGTAGCAATTTTTGCTGCAACTATGGCACTTGTTAACCGTGATATTAAAAGAGTTATCGCTTACTCTACACTTTCACAGTTAGGTTATATGTTTGCTGCGGCTGGACTTGGGGCTTACTGGGTTGCACTCTTTCACCTTATGGCTCACGCATTCTTTAAAGCACTTCTTTTCCTTGGTGGTGGTAATGTTATGCATGCTATGAACAACGAACTTGATCCATTTAAGATGGGTGCGCTTGGTAAGACTATGAAAGGAACGATGATAATGATGACATTAGCATCTGTTGCTCTTGCTGGTATCTTTCCACTTGCAGGTTTCTTCTCAAAAGATTTAATCTTAGAAGTTGCATTTGTTGATCATCATTTTATTATCTACACAGTTTTATTATTTACTGCTGGTTTAACTGCGTTTTATTCTTTTAGAATTATCGCTCTTATTTTCCACGGTGAAGATAGACACACAGCACTTGGTCATCATCCACACGAAGCATACAAGTTTATGCTTGTTGCTATGAGTCCACTGTTAATTTTAGCAATTATCGCTGGTTTTACTATGAAAATGCCGTACTTTGAAATGGTAACTGAGTTGCTTCCTGCTACTGAGTATCATATCCATTCACATACTACATACTGGATTATGACTATTGGAACACAAGTATTTGTGCTACTTGCAATCTTCTTCGCATATAAAAAATATATGTGTAGGTCTGTGAAAGTTCCTGATGGAACAAGTAAGATGGAAAATAGTTTTGCATATAAACTACTTATAAACCAGTATTACATTCCATATTTTTACGAAGAGTATATTGTAAAAGCATATAGGGAACTCTCCGTAGTTTGTTGGGAACAGATTGATAAAAAAGTTGTTGACGCAAGTGTTGATGGTATTGCAAATATCTTCTATAACACTGGTAAAAACACAAGACACATGCAGAGTGGAAATCTTTCTACAATGTTAAAATGGATGGTTGCAGGTACAGTTGCACTATTATCATTAGCGGTAGTTTTTGGACTAGCAGCTAGATATTCCGGTGAGATTACAACTATCTTATCCGGCTTAGGAGTTTAGTATATGTTAGATCATATTTTAAGTATTTTAATTTTCTTCCCAGCATTCGCAGGAGTTATGGGATTTATGATAAACAAAGAGAGCATGAGAGCTTATGGTACGGCTGTTGCAACTATTGAGTTTGCTCTGTCTTTATGGTTATGGTTTTCATTTGACAACAATGTATCTGGTATGCAGTTTATGGAACACATGGCTTTAGTACCATCTTTTGGTATTAACTATATCTTAGGTGTTGATGGAATTTCATTGTTTATTATCATTATGGCATCATTTTTTACTATGATAGGTATAGCTTCACTATCACCTACTCATAGTATCAAAAACATGATCATTACACTTCTGTTTTTACAGATGACTATGATTGGTGTATTTGCTGCGCTTGATGCGATTGTATTTTATGTGTTTTGGGAACTCTCACTTGTACCGATGCTTTATCTTATCGGAGCATGGGGTGGGCCTAACCGTATTTATGCATCTGTTAAGTTCTTTCTTTATACTTTTACAGGAAGTCTTGTTATGCTTGTTGGTATGCTTTTTATGGCTTACTTCTTTTATCAAGCAACAGGTACTTGGAGTTTCGCAATACTTGATTGGTACAGACTTATTCTTCCTGAATCATTTCAGTTATGGTTATTTGCAGCTTTCTTTGTTGGTTTTGCCATCAAAGTTCCTATGTTTCCATTTCATACATGGTTACCATATGCACACGGTCAAGCACCAACTATTGGTTCGGTTATACTAGCGGCTGTTTTACTTAAAATGGGTACATATGCATTTATCCGTTTTTCTCTGCCACTGTTTCCTGATGCTTCAGTATTTTTCATGTACCCGATTGCAATTCTTGCAATTATCATGATTATCTACACTGCAATGGTTGCGTATGCACAAAAAGATATTAAACAAGTTGTTGCTTACTCATCTGTTTCACATATGGGTGTTATTATTCTTGGTACATTTGCTTTAAATGTTGAAGGTATCTCTGGTTCAATCTTTTTAATGATTGCTCACGGTGTTGTTTCAGGTGCACTATTCTTACTTGTTGGTGTTATTTATGACAGACGTCATACAAAACTTATGAGTGAATTTGGTGGTCTTGCACATGTTATGCCTAGATACGCAACTATCTTTGGTTTAATGTTAATGGCTTCAGTTGGTATGCCTCTTACGATTAACTTCGTTGGAGAGTTTCTATCATTACTTGGTTTTTACCAACAGTCTCACATCTTAACTCTTTTAGCTGGAATAGCTATTATTGTTGGTGCGATTTATATGCTTACTGCATTTAAAAAGATATTTTTTGGTGAAGTTACTAACGAGAAAAATAGAAACCTTCCAGATGTAAGTAAGCGTGAGCTTTTAGCTCTTATTCCTTTAGCTATCATCACAGTATGGTTAGGTATCTATCCTAAACCTGTTCTTGGTCCGATTAACAACTCTGTTGAGGCTGTTGTTCAGCTAATGCACAACAAAGCAACTTCAGCAGAAGCAAAATCAAGAATACCTAATATATCTGGTGTTGTTATCTCTAGAACTGCAACTAAGGAGGCACACTAATGTTAAGCCCAGTAAATGTTTCTTTAGAATCACTAAACCTTATAACACTCGCTCCAATGCTGATTCCAGTTATTGGTGCTTTACTTATTTTAGTAATAGATATCATCAAAGGTGGTCTTGATAAGACTCTTTATGTTGTACTTTCTATCCTTTTCCTTGCACTTGATTTTGGTGCTCTTTTAGAGTCTGCAGGTGCGTTTAGTAAAGACGGTATTATGCTTGGTGTATTTGATGTTATGCTTATTGATGGTTTAGCGATTATCTCTCAGTTTATCATTGTTGTTACATCTATGCTTTTCATCCCTTTAGCACTGACTAACAAGCGTTTCCATGAGTTCTCATATCCTGAATTTTTTGCACTTTTTCTTTTTATGATTGCAGGATTCCAGTTTATGGTTGCAACAGATAACTTAATCCTTATCTTTGTTGGTTTAGAGACAGCTTCTTTAGCTCTTTATACTCTCATCGCTATGCATAACCGTGACAAGTCATTTGAAGCGGCTGTTAAGTACTTTACTATGGGTGCTCTTGCTGCTGGTTTTTACTCTTTTGGTTCAATGGTGTTTTATGCACTTACAGGTTCAGTTGAGATAAATCAAATTTCTGCTGTACTTGAAGCTAATAATTATGCTGATATAGGTTTTGTACTTGTTGGTGTTGTTATGATGTTAGGTTCTTTTGGATTTAAACTCTCAGTGGTTCCTTTTCATACTTGGACACCTGATGTTTACGAAGGAAGTTCTGCAGCGATGGCTGGTTATATGTCAATCGTTCCAAAAATAGCTGCGTTTGTTGTAGCTATGAGACTTTTTGAATTTTTAATTCATGCACATATTGTTTGGTTAGAAGTTGTACTATATGCAATGGTTGTAATTACTATGACTGCTGCAAATATGTGGGCACTAGTACAAAGTGATGTGAAACGTATGCTTGCATACTCTTCAATATCTCATGCTGGATTTGTAATGGCAGCTATTCTTATAGGAACAACGCAGTCAAATTCTGCACTTTTCCTTTACTGGATTCTGTTTAGTTTTACTAACCTTGGTGCATTTTCTATGTTATGGATAAGTCGTCAAAAAGAACTTCCTGGTTATCAAAAGAGTGATCATAGTTTTGAGAAGTTCTCAGGTATGATAAAAACATCTCCAATGGCAGCTATTGTTATGGGTCTGTTTATGTTAAGTCTAGCAGGTCTTCCTCCATTTGCTCTCTTTTGGGGTAAGATTTATATGATTTCTTCTGCAGTTACAGGTGGATTTACAGTACTTGCTTTAATTATGGCACTTAACTCTGCAATTGCTGGTTATTACTACATAAAACTTATCGTATATATGTTTATGAAAGATCCTATTGAGTCAAATATTGACAACAATGGTCAACTCTATGTAGCTAATGCAACAACTGCATTAAAAACTATTATTGGTTTTGCTATTATAGGAACTGTATTTGCTTTTGTAACATTAGATTCATTACTTGAATTTGTGACTGCGTTTGTATATAACAGTGGTTATTAAACCATAAATTTTCACTCAAGGAGCGGAGCATTTGTTTAAAACTATACTCTTAGCTCTTTTATGTATTCCCTCTTTTGCACTTGATATCTCTATGGATAGTGCAAAAGATGACTTCACTCCATACTCCATTCTCAAGATAACCGATACAAAAAAATTTATCTGCCAAAAAATAAAAGATGATTTTACTGTAACAACGGAAGTTATCTGTGCATTTTCAAAAAAACCATTAAGCGATATTAAGATCTTACAAAATGAATTTTTTAGCGTGCATACTTTTATAAAAAAAGGTACCTTCTTTATAAGTATAAAGCCTATATATAAGATAAAGCTCATTGCGGATGTATTTGACCTTAGTACTGAAAATAGTGTATATCAAGCTGATGTAAGTATGAGTAATAGATGGAGTATCATAGGGTACAAAGACAAATTTCCATTATTGCATAAAACTAAGAGACCAGATATGAGTCTTAATTTACCATTTTTCATGGATCAAGACAAACTACCATATGTTGGAAGTTTAGATATAAAGGGTAATCCGGTTTATATACAAAAAGTAGGGGATGTTAAAGATTATCTTAAAGTTAAACGCTACTACAAAGAAAAAAAATACGAACTTTGTATGAATGTAGTCGATGATATACTACAAGAGTATCCAAATACCCTTTTCAAAGCTGAACTTATTTACTACAAAATAAAGTTATTTCAAAAATTAAAAGATTATGACAATGTTATTAGTAATGCTAAAGTTTATTTAAGAGAGTACTCATCAAATGAAAATATTCCTGAAGTTTTAGCATATACAGCAGAAGGATATGCACAAATAGGTATGAGTACGGATGCAGATTATTTTTTTGATAGGCTTTTTAGTGAGCATAGAAATAGTGTATTCACAGAGTGGGGATATATTTATAAAGCAGATATGTTGATAGTTGGTGGAGGTGTGACACCTGCGTTAAAGTTTTATAAAAAGGCTCTTTTTCATACAAAAGATTTAGATGTAGCCGCATCAGCAGCTTTTAGAATAGCAACAGTAAAACAAGATACCTCCTTAAAAGACTCAAAAAAGTATATCAATAAAATCATAGATGCTAAACCAGCTTATTTCAAAGAAAAAGAGCGTGAGTCTAAAATAATGATGAACAATTTTGCAGATGAAGAATATTATGAAACAGCATCAAAGATAGCAGGAGCACTTCTAGATGCAATTGATTACACATATGATGAGTATGAAGTTCTTTTAAGTCAAAAAGCACTTTGGCTAGCAAAAACAAATAATAAACAAGAAGCACTTATCGCGATAAATAGATATATTAAAGCATTTCCTGATGGGGATTATATTAATCCAATTGACATTGCAAAAGATGAGCTCTTTTTTGAAGTACTAGATGCTAATACAACACATAGACTTGCTGAGTACGACAAGCTAATGCTCACATACCCTAATGATACAATTGGCAATCGTGCTATTTATGAAAAAGCAAAACTTTTACTTAGTGAGGGTATGTTCTCAAGTGTTTTAGAAATGCAAGATGAAGTGCTAAGTCTTGATGATGAAAAGTATAAGGATACACAAGAGATAGTGCATAATGGTGCAATAGGTGTTATGAAAAGTGCTTTAAAAGATAAAGAATGTAACAGGGTACTAGTAATGTCAAACGAGTATAATGTAACACTTTCAAATGAATGGGATGATGGTATTTATGAGTGTGCAATGCATGGTGGTGATTATGTTCTAGCAAAAAATATTGCACTTAAAAACTTTAAAAGTGAAAACCTCAGTCATAGAAAAAAGTGGCTTTTTAGATATGTAAAAGTTGATTTCTCAACTGGAAATTATAGTGATGTTATTGATGCTAGTAAAGATCTTGTAAGATTAATCGAAGATGATAAAGATTCAGCTTACAATGAAGTCTATAGATATCTTTTTGATACATATGATCGCTTAGAGAAAAAAGATGAAATGATTAAAACTATGGTGAACCTTGAAGAACTATATGCTTTAGACTATAAAGATATAGAACGCTATGTATCAGTTATGAGTATAGGAACTACCCGAAAAGATGATACTATCGTCATAAAGTATGGCAAAAAAGTCATGAGTATTCAAAAGAGTTCTGACTCAAGTGCTCAAAGCCCTTATGTTGAGTTTACACTCTATCAGGCATATATGAATAAAGAGGATTATAATAAAGCTATTGAAGTAATTGCATCTTTGGATAGTGTTGATTTAAGTAAGAGTGATAGATCTCGTCAACAGTATTTAAAGGGTACAGTGCTTAATAAACTTTGGAGAGATGCAGAGGCACAAACGGCCTTTACAAATGCGATTGAGGCAGAGCCAAATTCTGCATGGGCAAAACTGGCAACTACTGCTAAAAGTATTTAAGAAAAATTCTTATAGTTCTAAACAGTCACTAATAGAATAAAGACCTGTATCCTTATCTGCTAACCAACCACCAGCACGAATAGCTCCTTTAGAAAAAGTACTTCTTGATGTTGCTGTATGGTTAAGTTCTAAAAATTCACCATCATTGTAAAAACCAACAGTGTGACGACCAACGATGTCACCACCACGAAGTGCCATAACAGCTATCTCATCTTTTGTTCGCTCACCAATATTACCATCACGACCGCTTACTCTTACCTTGTCTAACTCAAGTCCACGACCACGTGCAGCATGCTCACCAAGAGTCAGTGCAGTACCACTAGGAGCATCTTTTTTATGTTTGTGATGATGTTCTACTATTTCTATGTCAAAGCCTTCTAGGGCACTTGATGCTTGTTGTACGAGTTTGTTTAAAAGAGCAATACCAAGACTCATGTTTGTTGCATAAAGTATAGGCATTTTAAGACTTGCTTCTTTGAGAAGGTTAAGTTGATGAGTATTTAATCCTGTTGTCCCTATAACTAATGGTTTTGGTGTAATCATAGCTGCTTCAAGAAGAGATTCACAAGCATCAGGAAGTGAAAAATCTATAACAAGATCACAGGCATTTAAAAATGTTTTTAAATCTGTTGAGATAAGCACAGAAGGATCAACTGAGAAGTCTAAAGTATTTCTTACATAAACACTACTAAGACTCATATTGGGAGTCTCTAAAAGATTCTCTATAAGTAATTTTCCAACACGGCCGTTTGCCCCAAATATTCCAACTTTAATCATAACTGACCTTTATATCTTTTTTCAAATGATAACATATTAAATAAGTTTTTTGATTATCCCTTTTATAACTTTAGAGCTAACTTGTGGATTTCTCTCTAAGAATTGTTTAAATTCTTTTTTTGTAATTGCGAGTAAAACTGTGTCGAGTGTAACTTTAACAGATGCTGTGCGCTTGGTTCCACCTAAAAGTTCTACTTCTCCAAAATAATCTCTATGGCTTAAAGTTTTTATCTTAATACCATCAATCTCAGTTATTGCACTACCACGAATAAGTATGTAAAGTGTGTTTCCAAGACCACCTTGTTTAATAATATATTCACCTGCTTTATATCTTAGAACCTTAGTGCTTTTTCCTAGTGAGTATAGGTCGTCAAGTTTGAGGTTGTTAAAGATAGATATATGGTTAAGATACATCATACGTTCATAGGTTGTAATCTCTTGTGTTTGATAGATAAGTCTATATAAAAGAGTTCGGATTTCTATATCATGTACTGTATCAAATCTTTTTAAAACATTTTGTGTAAGGTACATATCCGTATCGTCTTTTGTATTTAAAAGTGCTGCTGTCACAATTTGGAGTGAATCATGGAGTAGTAATTTCTTTATCATACTAGTATTGAGGTTTATATCTGATTTAAGGGAGCTAAAACGAAATTCTTTATGTATAAATAACATTTTTTGGGCAATTGTAGCATCTAAGAATGATAAGGTATTCTCATCCATTATAAAGTCTTCGTCATTTTCTTTTTCTTTTGAGATGTTGAGTAATGATTTTAATACTTTATGGTTGTCTTTATAAATTGTAAAAAGCATAGAAAAAAGCTCTTTAGAGGTATATAAAAACTCATTTTTGATACAGTACTTTAAGAAAAGAATCTCACGTGTACCATCCTCAAAGATAGACTTTTGTAATATAATAAGTGTTTCAATAGAGTCTAATAGTTTTAGTATATCAGTCTCAATTGTATCATTCTCATTTACTAAAGTAAGCATTATTTTATGATGGAGAGTGTCAGAGATATTAAATTGTAATTGTAAGGATTTTAGATGAGTTTCATCTATTTCTAAACGATCGTTTAGGGCATTCTCAATAAGTGTTTTATAAGAATTTTCTTGAAAAAGTTTTTCAGCTGACTTTTCAATAGTTTCATCAAATAAATCTGCATTTTTTTGTTTGATTTCTTTAATGACTCTTTTATGCTCAAGGTCTGTAATACCAATTTGCTCTTTAAGTTTAGAAAGAATTTTCATACTTGATTCATTAAGTACACCCTCTTGCATAAGCTCAGTGATACTCTCTTTATACATTTTTAGTCTCTCTTTCTTTGGCCTGTTATCATTGATGTAAGTATAGTAAATCTCTTTGAGGTTTGAGGGTATAGCCTTAATAGAATCCCAATTATTTATAAACTTTAGTGCAAAACGCTCTTGAATATAATAAGCCTCCTGTCTAAATATTTCTTTATAAAGGATAATAGATGACAGAGACACAACAAAAAAGTAAAAGACTCCATATACTAAAGGGTAATGCATATAAGCAGGTGCACCAGCAAAAATATAAAAAACATTAAATGCTATAAATGATGCGATTGTTTTAACTCGGTGGACAAGTGTTTCATAATTTATATCTTTAAAGGTTCTCTTTTTCCAAAGGTAGCGTTCTATTGATTTAAACATGTAAAAACTCAAAGTCGTAAAAATTGCTAAACTCAAAGGTGCTGCTATAAACAGGGGAATGAACGGTGCAAAGAAAAATCCTGGATAAAGTAAGGATAAATTATCTTGTGTCCATGTTCCTAAAAAGTAGTACTCAAAACTACCTGATAGTAGATAAAAATAGAGATAAAATCCTAAGATCATTCCAGGAAATGAGTAAAATACAAAGTTTTTCTGTTGTATTGCTCCCTCTTTCCAGTAGTTTGTCTCAAGATCTATATCTGGACAGTGAACTTTACATGCCGTACAAGTCCCACATTTAGAATCATGATTGTAGTTTTTTGCATTTGAAAGAGTATATATTTTTTCAACTACTCCTAGTGGACAGAAGAAATTACACCAACTCTTTCCAGTAAAAAAGAGGTTGATAAAAAAAGCACTTAGAATCACTCCTATAAAAAAAATTGCTAAAAGTTTGTTGTCATAGTTTAAAGTTGTCAAACGCAGGCTTAATGCTATAAAGAGCAGTCCATATTGAAAATACCAAAAATTATTTTCAAACCATACAGGTACTTTTCTCTTTTTAAAGAGATTTATTCTTTGTGATATTTTAGATACTAGAGCGAGAGGACAGATATCTCTCCATTTTGAAAAACCAATGATAATAAGTCCAATGGGAAGAAGAGGAATGAGTATAGTCCAAACTAGGGTAGTTCCAAAGTCATACAAAAAAAGAATGGGAACTAAGGAAGCAAATATAATAGAAGTGATGACTTTTAATATATTTATAAAAAGTGTATGCATATTCTAAGGTTATAGCTATTTTTGCATAGGAGTAGAATCTAAGTTTCCCCATTCTTTCATAGAAGCATCATAGAGTTTAACATCTTTATAGCCAAGGTGTTGCGTTAAAATATACCAGTTCATAGATGCTTCAAGTCCACCTGTGCAGTAGGCTATGAGCTCTTTATCGGGATTAAGTTTATTTAAACCTATAAAGATTTTTCTCAGACTTTTTTTGTTTTTTAGCGAATCATCTACATTGAACTTATCTCTCCAAAAACTACTAGAGGCACCGCTTATATGTCCTAGTCTTCTTACACCATTTGACTTTCGCTCACCTGTATAAAAAGCTTTTGGACGAGCTTCTATCATAGGTACTTTACCAATATGAGCTTTGACATACTCAAGGTCTACTAAAATATTAGGGTTAAAGTTTGCAGTGAAATTTCCAAGTTTTACTTTATCTTTTGTTGTTGAGAATTTTTCAGTCATATCTTCAAACTCATAATCCCAATCAGCATAACCACCATTTAATATAGATACATGCTTCGCACCATTTACTATCAATGCAAGTGCAATATAACTTGTTTTTAAAAGCTCTTTCCCTTTGTTATGTCCATAAAGGACAATATGTGAATCCTGATTGATTCCAAGACTACGAGCAATTTTTTGTATCTCTTGTGGAGAATTTATTAGTAGATATGTATTATCGACCCAATGTCTAAACTTGGATATGTCTACTTGATTTGAATGAGGGATATGTCCTTTATTATATATTTTTATATCTGCCGTATCAATTAATACCAGATTTTTGTCATCTAAAATTTTATCAAGTTTTATGGCAGTTATAAAAGCATCTTGTGCATAAAGAGTAAGAGAAGCGAGAAGAATAATGAAAAAAGTTTTCATAGTGTTTCCTTTTGTTATTTGTAGTGTATTCTACAATAATAAGGAAACATAGGGGTTACAAATAGAGTTAGTTTAAGAGCTCATCCACATAAGATATAGCACTTAAAGCAGCAACTGCACCATCCCCTGCTGCAGAGACTACTTGTTTGGGCGCATCTTGGCGCATATCGCCAGTTGCAAACAGTCCAGGGACTGAAGTTCTCATAGTAAGGTCAACTTTTACCTGCCCTAGCTCATTCATCTCGCATAAAAATTTCCCGTCTACTTGCATGAGGGTTTCACTGTTGACATCATTACCAACAAAAGTAAAAACACCAGGGACTTCGATATCACGACTCTCACCGTCTTTGTGAATAACTCTTATACCGGTAACACCCATATTATCTCCATAGACTTCATCCGGAGTAGAGTCAAGAACAAGTTCTATATTTTCAGTATTTTCAATACGTTTTATAGTATTTGGTGCTGAGCGAAAAGTATCACGACGGTGTACAATGTAGACTTTTGAGCAGATTTTTGCAAGGTATAGAGCCTCTTCAAGAGCAGTATCACCACCACCGATAACGACAACTTCTTTGCCTTTATAGAAAAACCCATCACAAGTGGCACATGTGCTGACACCCTTACCAAAAAGCTCATCTTCACCAGTAAAACCAACGCGACGAGGAGATGAACCTGTTCCTATGATAACACTATGGGCTTCAGTAGTCTCTCCATCTTCTGTATGGATAGTAAATATATCTCCACTCTTGCTTACACAAGTTACATTTTTCATCTCATGAACTAGACCAAACTTTTGGCACTGAGCAGGCCAGGGTATCATTAAGTCCATACCTGTTATCTCACCTGTTACTCCTGGATAGTTTTCTATCTCAGATGAGTTTGTGATTTGTCCACCAGGCATACCTTTTTCAAACATAACTACATTTTCTAATCCACCACGTGTTGTATAAAGTCCAGCAGTAAGACCAGCTGGTCCACCACCAATAATTGCACAATCTAAAATCAAATTTTTACCTTTATTATAAACTATTTACTTGCTTGGATAACTCTTTCAAGTTATCGAGTTTACGTATCATACTATCTTGTTTATAAAGAGTATCTTTAGTTCTCTTTATAAAGAAAATAGAGGGGGATTCGTATATGTTAAAGCGTTGAATAAATGCTAATGAGTTTTTTGTACCGCTTCTTAAAAAAGTTGTATTTTGAGTGTTTGGTCTTACTCTGTTGTAGTAGTCAAAAGCAAGAACTGGAAGTGTTAAGTTTAAATCTGCCAAAAGTTGCATTGTATCTTTTTCACGTGAAGAGTAGAAAACTACGACATACTTATCTTCTTTAGGAGTAAAAAGATCACTTTTTTCATAAAAGGTCCACTCTTTAAAGTCAATAAATTTGTACTCTGAAAACTTGTAGTTGAAGTAAGCAAAGGAGGCTGCAATCATTGCAGCTCCAAAGAAAGAGGCTAAAAGAGTAGATAAAGAAAAAAGTGATTTTCCTTTTCTTCTAGCCAAAATAAAATCCTTTAGAGACTATCCTAAAAGACCGTTAATCTTGTCAGCTAAAGCTTGTTTGCTTTGTGCACCAACAACTTGGTCAACCATCTCACCATCTTTAAAGAACATGATAGTTGGAATAGAACGAATACCAAATTTTACAGCGATTTCTTGCTCTTCATCTGTATTTACTTTACAAATTTTTGCTTTACCATCAAAGTCTTCTGCTAACTCTTCAATAACAGGAGCGATCATACGACAAGGTCCACACCATGGAGCCCAAAAGTCAACTAAAGATACACCTTCTGCAAGTGTTGCTTCGAAATCTGCGCCAGTTAATTCTATGTATTTACCCATTTGTAAATCCTTTTATATTAATATTTTTGTGTATTATACTATGTATTTGTAAATTTTATCTTTAGTTTACATAAATTTTACAATGTACTCTTTTCGTTTGATGAAGTAAGAACAGTGAGTGTAACCGACTTCTTTTGCTAGGGCTATAATCTCGTCATTGTACATAGCAACTTGTTCTGGTTTATGCGCATCAGAAGAAAAAGTTATGGGAATATTTAACTCATATGCCTTTTGTAAAAGTGCTTTAGAAGGGTATGGCTCTTGTACTTTCTTTCTATATCCTGCGACATTTAATTCTAAAACCATACCTGAATCCTTTATAGCAAGAAGAGCAGGTATAGCCATCTTTACAATATCAGATTTTGGCATAAATTTAAAAACTTTTATAAGGTCTAAGTGTCCGACAATGTCAAAAAGTTTTGTTTTTGCCATAGCTTCGATAGTGTTAAAATATTTTTGCCATATTTCATCTATATTTTGCTCGTCCCACTTTCCTATAAACTCAGGGTTGTCAAACCCCCAACCCTCTAAAAAATGAATAGAACCAATAAGGTAATCAACATCTGCCGTTAAAACTCTTTTGTCCATATGACCAGGAAGATAATCAACTTCGTAACCAAGTAATATTTGTATCTCTTTTGCATATGTTTTTTGAGCATTTAAAACATCTTTTTCATATTTTTGCATCTGATTAAACTTCATTCTGTACTTTGGATCAAAGTCCATAGGAGCATGGTCTGAGAAGCCAAAAAACTCAGTTTTTGCAGTAATTGCAGATAAAACATACTCTTGTATAGTCCCCTCAGCATGATTACATAATGGGGTATGGTTGTGCATATCAACTATCATTTGTATTCTCTATTTATATATTTTATGCTATTATAGTGTTAATTTAATAAATATATACAATTTTATCTCGGAGCGTAATAATGACACAAGAAGAACTAGATGCTTTAATGGGTGGAGAGATTGATTTAGATTCAGTTGAAGAAGTAGTAAGTGAAGAGACTGAAGATATACTAGCAAAAGATGAAACAAGTGAAGCAGAACTTGACTCAAAAGAAGATGATGATACTGAACCAGCTGGGTATGGTGATGATACAGCACACCATTGGCCTCTTCCTGCAACTGATGAGAACAAAATGGTTCATCAACTTGATGATGTAACTAAAGAGAGTGAAGAAAAAGCAGGCGAAATTTTTGACATTATTGAAAATATTAGTAATGAACTTATGGAAAAAGAAGAAGAGGCTAACAAAACTATAGATACTTTAACAAGTAATATAGAACTCTTTAAAACATTAACACAAAAATTTCCAGATGTAGCTGCATTTTCTACTAGTCTAATACAAAACGAAGAAGCATTAATCGCGGCACAGACTATTATTGAGACAATGCAAAATAGTGGAGATGAGATTATGAATGTTATGGATATCATGCAGTACCAAGATATTCATCGTCAAAAAATTGAGCGTGTTATTAATGTAATGCGTTCACTTGCAGGATATATGAATACTCTCTTTGAAGGTAAAATAGATGATTCTAAACGTGTCTCATCAGCACAACATATTGTAGGCGATACACATAACGATGTTGCATCAGCTGATGACATCGAAGCACTTCTTGCACAGTTTGGTAACTAAATGGGTAAACAAGTAGAACTACTCTCTCCCGCAGGATCATTAGAAAAATTAAAAATAGCGATAGACTTTGGTGCAGATGCTGTTTATGGTGGTGTGAGTCACTTTTCACTTCGTATAAGAAGTGGAAAAGAGTTTAGTATGGAAGATTTTGCAGAGGGTATAGAGTATGCTCATGCAAGGGGTAAAAAAGTGTATGTAACCATAAATGGTTTTCCTTTTAACTCTCAAATAGCACTTCTAAAAAAGCATATAGTAGCTATGGGTGCATTAAATCCTGATGCATTTATCGTAGCAACTCCGGGCGTCTTAAAACTGTGTCATGAATTGGTTCCGGGTATGGCACTGCACCTCTCAACACAAGCAAATGTTATGAATGTTCTTGATGCTCAGATTTATCATGATATGGGTGCAACTCGTATTATCACAGCACGTGAGATAAGTCTTAAAGATTTAGTAGCTATAAAAACAGAAATACCAAGCCTTGAGTTAGAAGTTTTTGTTCATGGAAGTATGTGTTTTGCATACAGTGGGCGTTGTCTTATCTCTACACTTCAAAGTGGGCGTGTCCCAAATCGTGGTTCGTGTGCAAATGATTGTCGTTTTGAGTATGAGATGTATGCGGCTAATCCTGAAACAGGAACACTTTTTCGTTTAGAAGAAGATGAGGGTGTTGGAACTTACATTATGAATGCAAAAGACCTTAACCTCGCTTCACATATGAAAGAGATTTTAGATGCTGGTGTTGTTGATAGTGTTAAAGTAGAAGGTCGTACAAAAACGGCTTATTATGCTGCTACAACTGCAAAAGCATATAGAATGGCGATAAACGATTACTATGATGGTGAGTTTAATGAAGACAAGTATCAGTACGAACTTCAATCACTCCAAAACCGTGGTTATACGGATGCTTATCTCGTGTCTCGTCCCTTTGAACGCAATGATACTCAGAGTCTTGATTTTTCTATGCAACTCGGAACGCATCAAGTAAGCGGTATTGTAAACCCTGATGGCACTCACTTCTTATGTAAGTTTAAAACTGAGCCAAATGATGAGATGGAAGTTGTTTTTCCTCTTGGTAGTGATGTGGGGATAGTTGATAACGAGATCGGTACGACTTATGAAAAAGATGGAAGATTTTATATGAAACTCAAACAGATTAAAACTGAAAAGGGAAAACTGTATGAGGCTATTCATAGTGGAAACACAAATGAAATTATACTACCAACAAGTTTCCCTGCATTTACATTTTTTAGAGTGCCGTCAAGCTTAGATATGGGAACAAACCCACGATGAAGTTTGTATCAATAGTTATAGGTTCTAAGAGTGACTATGGAATCATGAAAGCATGTTCAGATACCTTTGAAGCTTTTGGTGTAAATTATGAACTCATTGTATCATCTGCACATCGATCTCGTACCCGAACACTTAAGTATATTGAAGAGGCTGAAGCAAAAGGTGCACAGGTATTTATAGCAGCATCAGGAATGGCAGCTCATTTAGCCGGTGTTCTAAGCTCAAAAACAGTCAAACCTATCATCGGTGTACCGATGTCAGCTTCTGCACTTGCAGGTATAGATGCACTGCTCTCTACAGTACAGATGCCAGCTGGAATGCCAGTTGCTACAGTTGCTATAGGTAAAGCAGGGGCAATTAACTCTGCGTTTCTTGCAATGCAAATTTTAGCTTTGAATAATGAAGAGTTAGCTATAAAACTCAAAGAAGACAGAATTGCAAAAGAGAAAAAAGTTGAAATGGATTCTTTAGAAATTGAGACCATAATTACATAACTATAATGAAATGTGAGGAGCTGAAATGACATGGATGAGTGATGAAGAGTATTGTGAGTTGACTGGTTTAGAGATATCTGCTGTTGAAGATTTAATTGAGCATGGAAAACTTACTATAAAAGTTGAAGATGGTGTTCGTTATATTGACCCATCAAAAGGTACTACAGAGAGTGTAGTTCCTGTAAAACTAGCACAACTTGCAGAGCGAAATACTCATGAGATGATGGTACAACCACAGTTTATAGAAAAAACTATAGGTACTATCATTAACCTCCATGAAAAAGTGCTTGATGCAAAAGATGAGACTATTGGGGCTGTAAAAGTTGAAAATGAGTTTCTTCGTGAAGCACTTAAATCTTTACAAGAGCTCTATGATGAAGATAGAAAAACGATTGCTGCTTTAACAGAACAACTAAAACTTTCTCAACAAGAAGTAGAGTTTATGCGAAGAAAATATAAACTCATGTGGAACAAAGCGATAGATGAACATACTACTTAAAAAATGTTAATTGATAAAGAATGTGTTGCTTGTATAATCAACCAAAGTGTTAAAGTTGCCAACGCAATTGGTGCAGATGAAGATGTAAAAGATGCACTCTTCTCTGAGGTGACTCAAATGAGTAAAGATTTCTCTTTTAGTCATAATCCCCCTGAAATAGCTGCTGACGTTTACGAGAAAATGGCAGAGATTGCAAATAAAAGCGATTTATATGATGAGATAAAAGAACTCTCAACAAAAAAAGCAGAGGCTTTAGTCCCTGCTTTAAGAGAGAAACTAAACAACAGTAGCGATAAACTTCTTACTGCAACAAAAATAGCAGTTGCTGGAAATGTAATAGATTTAGCAGCAGCGGTAGAGTTTGACTTAGAAGAAGAGTTAGTGAAGGTGTTTGACACTGCATTTGCACAGAACGACTTTAAAGTTATGAAAGAAGAATTAAAAAAAGCAAATACTATTTTAGTAATTGGTGATAATGTTGGAGAACATATTTTTGACTACCTTTTTATTCAAACACTTAAAGAACTTAATCCTGATGCAGAGTATTCATATATGGTGCGAGGAAACCCTATCATAAATGATGTAACGATGAAAGAAGCAAAAGAAGCAGGTTTTGATAAACTTTGCAGACTTGTAGATAGTGGTGTCAATACTCCCGGATTTGCATACACTCGTGCCAATGAGTTCTCACAAAATCTTTTTGATAATGTTGATGTTGTTATTAGTAAAGGTATGGGAAACTATGAGTGTTTAAATGAGTCTAAACGCAAGAATATTTTCTTTTTATTAAAAGTAAAATGTGATGTTGTTGCAAACTCTTTAAAAAAGAAACTAGGAAATATAATATGTAAGTCTATTTAAGTTCTAGTAACTGAGATATAAGCTATAATTTCGTAATTTTTTATAAGAGAGAAAGTATGATAACTTTTAGCACAATGCTTCTAAAACTACAAGAATTTTGGATGAATGAGGGTTGTAATATAGTACAACCTTACGATATCCCCTCAGGTGCAGGGACATTTCATCCCGCTACTTTCCTTCGTTCATTAGATTCTACTCCTTGGTCTGTTGCTTATGTCGCACCTTGTCGCCGTCCAACTGATGGTCGTTACGGAGAAAATCCTAACCGTTTAGGTTCATACTATCAGTTTCAAGCTCTTATCAAACCAAGCCCAGATAATATTCAAGAGTTATATCTGAAATCTTTAGAGTTTTTAGGACTTGATGTATCAAAGCACGATATTCGTTTCATAGAAGACAACTGGGAGTCTCCAACACTTGGTGCATGGGGTCTTGGTTGGGAAGTATGGCTGAATGGCATGGAAGTGACACAGTTTACATACTTTCAACAAGTAGGTGGTATAGAGTGTAACCCTGTTGCAGTTGAAATTACTTATGGAACTGAGCGTTTAGCTATGTATCTTCAAGGTGTTGATAATATCTTTGATATAGTATGGAATGAAGATAAAAATGGTAACAAAACCTACTATAGAGATGTACATAAAGAGAGTGAAATTCAGTTCTCAAAGTACAACTTTGAAGTAGCCGATACAGATATGCTTTTTCATGAGTTTGAAGCAAAAAGTAAAGAATGTCTTAAAGTACTTGAAGCTGGACTTCCTCTTCCTGCTTACGACTTATGTATGGAAGTATCAAATGTTTTTAATGTATTAGATGCTAGAAAAGCTATCTCTCAAACAGAACGTCAAAACTATATGTTAAAAATTCGTGAACTTTCAAAAGGGTGTGCCGAGTTATATAAAGCACAAGAAGAAGAGAGAGTAAAAAGAGTAAACGCATAAGTTATACATAATATGGCATTTTGTCATAATTTTAGATATTTTCATGATTTCTTGTTATAGTTATAATCTAAAAGGAAAATCATGAAAAACTTTGAGCAAAACCTCGGGTACTAAAGTATGAAACGCACAAAAGACCAAGAGAGCAAGTTTGAAAAACTTGGTATTAGCAGCTACTCACAACTAGCACTTATCCTGCCTCACAACTACGAAGATCTAAATCTACATGAAAAACTCCAAGAACATAAAGCACAACTTATAGATGCAACAGTGGAGTCAGTTTTTCGTGCTCAAAACTCCATACAGATAACTTTTTTTGTCCATAATTTTGGACATAGTGTAAGTGGTGTTCTTTTTCGTCCTAAGCCATATATGATGCACCAGTTTAGTGTAGGAAGTAGAGATTATTATTATGGGATGATTGAGTGTAAGCAAGGGACTTGTAGTATGAGTATGCCTAAAAAAGTCACTAAAATAGGCTCTATAGTTCAAAAGTATAAATGTGGACTTAGAACGGATGTTATGTGGCGTTTCATTCAAAAAGAACTTACAAAAGAGAACTTACTCCAAGAGGGACTCCGAGAAGAGATGATTGATGAGGTTTTAAAGCTTCATTTTGTATCTGATGATTTTACTAAGAGTGAAGATTTTAATGAGACTACTCTTAATGCACTTAAATATATAGAGTTACATGCATACATGAAAATTCTAGCCTCTAAACGCAGATACTTTGAGCCTTTAGTCTCTTTAAACTCCGAGTATAAAGAGTGGAGTAAAAGTTTACCATTTGAGCTAACACCAGAGCAAAACAGTACCATTGAAGATATTAAACATGACTTTAGTAAAAAAATTGCCTCTAAAAGAATGATAGTGGGTGATGTTGGAAGTGGTAAAACTATGGTGATTTTAGCTGCTGCATTTATGATGAAACCGTATCGATCAGTTTTAATGGCACCTACAACTATACTAGCAAATCAACTTTTTGAAGAGGCAGTGAAATTTTTGCCAAATTCAAAAGTAGTTTTAGTTACAAACAAGAGTAAAAAGAAAGATTTAGCTGCGTTTGATTTTATCATAGGAACACACGCATTACTTTATAGAGAGTTAGGCGAAGTGGCTTTAGTTATGGTGGACGAGCAGCATCGTTTTGGGACACAACAAAGAAATATGCTTGAGAAACTAACAAGTAAGGGCAAGAAGAAACCCCATTTTTTACAGTTTTCTGCAACTCCAATACCAAGAACACAGGCAATGATAGAAGCAGCCCACATAGATGTAAGCCTGATAACTACAACTCCATTTACTAAAGACATAGACTCTAAGGTTATTCATAAAAATGATTTTAAAGAGTTACTTGAGCATATTAAGAGTGAGATAAGTAAAAACAACCAAGTTCTTCTTGTATATCCTTTAGTCCAAGAGAGTGAAGTCATAGAGTATCAAAGTATAGAAGAGGCTCGTGGGTTTTGGGAGAAAAATTTTAATGATGTGTATGTTACACATGGGAAAGATAAAGAGAAGGAACAAGTATTAATGGACTTTAGAGAGAAGGGAAGTCTTCTAATTTCTACAACAGTTGTTGAGGTTGGTATCTCTTTACCTAAACTCACTACTGTAGTAATAGTAGGTGCTGAGCGCTTAGGTCTCTCAACTCTTCATCAGCTTCGAGGTAGGGTAAGTAGAACAGGTTTAAAAGGCTACTGTTATCTTTATACTAACAAAACTTCATCATCGCGTTTAGAGCAGTTTGTAGATACGAAAAGTGGTTTTGACATAGCAAATCTTGATTTGAAGTTTAGAAAAAGTGGGGACTTACTCAAAGGGACCTCTCAGAGTGGAAATCAATTTAAATGGTTTGATTTTGCAGAGGATGAAAAAATTGTGAAAATGGTAAAAGAGGACTTGGCAAAAGGAATTACTTCCTTTTGCTAGATTGTTTAGTAGAGCCCAAATTTACTATCATTACGTTTATATAAAACACGAGTTTTCCCATCATGGTCTATAAATATTTCAAACAGTTTCCCACCTTCTTTGAGGTCGTTTAAAACATCTTCTACTTCACGAGGTTTATAAAGCTCAAGTTCGACAGGAACTATTTCATCTTCCATATCTTCTATAGCAGATTTGAGGTCAACATTATCAGCTTTTATCTCATTAAGACCTACTTTATGGTGATCACTCTCTCTATCATGAATACGACGCATTGCTTTTTGTGCGCGTGAAATTGCCATGTCTATTGCGGCATACAAGTCATCATTATTTTGTTTGATTACTATAGAGTTCTTGTGTGCTAGGTTTATAACAAACTCAACAACTGAGTGCTCTTTACCTTTTTTTGTTTGTGCAGATGCTACAACATTAACAGAAATAATTTCTAAGTTAAACTTGTTAAGTGTTTCAATAGATGTAGTCATGTGTGCTTTAATAGCATCCGTGAGTTCTAAGTGTCTTCCAGTTAGAGAAATATTCATAATTTAATCCTTTATTTGTGACATGGATAAATTATAGCATTAAATAGGTTACCAAAAAATAATATTTTATAATTTTTGAATAGTTCTTCTAAAATATCGTATAGGTTCTGTTGAAACTGTAATATCATTTACACTTACTGCTACATCTATAAGTATAGAACCATTTTGTTCAGGTGTTCGTATTTCTGTATATGTTTGAGCAACTGTACAAGGATTTCCATTTGTTACATACACATATTGTAGTGTTATGTTTATGTCATAAATACTATCTTGTACAAAGTTTAAATCATTTGTATGTGTACATGCTCCATCTTGTGCAATTTTTAGTAATGCATACTCAGTTGCACTCTTTGATAAAAAAGAAGCTTGTTCATAAAGATACAAGTCATTTGTTCTTTTTGTACTTTGTGTTGTCAAAGCTAAAGAAAGAGCCATTATCGTTGCAATGGTGACAATAACCATGATGGCCATAATCATAGCTATAGCATTTCTAGAGGATTTTAAAATATTGTTTTTTCTTTGCATAAAGAATACTCCTCAATCAAGTTAGTTTTAACACAGACTTGGATCTTAATAAGCGAACCAATCGCCATAAACTGAAATGTACTTACATTTTCCATAATTATATAACTCTGTCCACTGTTGTTATACTTTTCACCATTCCAAGGCTGATAATCATAATGAAAAACTAAATTTCCCATTTTTGTCGTAGTATTATAATCCTCCATAACGATAGCATTAGCTGTCCATGAAAGTTTATAATATTCATAAATATCAACACCACTAAAGTTACCTACAGCGGGAGCAAACCTATCAACTTGACCAGCGATATCATTGATAGGATGCATAACTAAGGATTGGTCGATAAAGGCTACTCCATCCCATCCATAACCATTTATATCACTATTAGAACCTATAAAGTAAAGGGCAGCATCATCGATAGAACTATTAGTATTAGACAAGGTATTGATAAAAGTATTTACTTCACTTGTATCTGTTGCCGGTGATATGAGGATACTGTTAGTAGCATTTACATTGTCCAAGTCAATGATACCACTCCAAAAGGGTTGTTCATTCCCTCTAAAACCTGCAATATCAGTACTTATCCACTCTAAAACATCATAAGTCTGTGTTGTGTCAATATTACTTATAGCATCGAATGATGTACTGTTTATACGAGCAATAAGTGAATCTTTTATTCTGTATTGTAGTCTTGAAGATATAAATTCCAGGGTACTTTCACTATTTGTTTGTAGTTTAGTATTAATGGTTGTAAAGATAAAGCTTTTATAGGCCTGGGCTAAAAATTCTACACCAAATTTCCCAATGATACCCATTATAACGATGACAAAAACAAGTTCCAGCATGGTAAACCCAGTATGTTTTCTCATTAGTAAGCCCTTTTGTAGTAATCTACTTCACCAATATTAGCACTATATGCTTTGAGAGATGTAATGAGGGTACCGGTTGTGGCATTGGTGATATTGATATCAACACGTTTGATATGATTATTTGAAGCACCTCCAAAAGTTGCAGGTCGAGTGACAGAGACACTAGCATTATAATCATCTTTATATCCTGCTTGATTTATATTATTATTTGTGAAAACATTTTTACTTGAATGTGCCATGTCCTCAAGAGCAGTTATATTTGCATCTATACTACTATCTGATGGAGTTGTTAAATTGTTATCTAAACATCTTCTGTGCAGAGGTTGGTTAATATGTCCACTCATCTGCCTATAAGTTGTAAGTAAAGGATTGTTTCCACAACTGCCAAGGTCTATAACTCGTGCATATGAGTTAATAGAAGCCGGTTCTATTGAGTTTTCATCCCAGTGTGCACTGAGGGCTTCATTTAGTTCTGTAGCCGCCGCAAAGATAGCTTCTTGAACAAGATTTGCTTCAGTATTTGAGGATGTTACTTGACTCATCATCGGTAATGACATAACCGAAATTGCTATGATAACAATAGCAAAAACAAGTTCAATAAGAGTAAAAGCAGATTTTTTTACCACATTGTTCTCCTATTTGTTTTATCAGAAGCAGTTTTATTTGTTGTTGTATTTGTTTCACGGTTACCTGCCCATGAAGTATTACTATCTAAGAATTCTACTTCAAATTCATTTAGAGCTGCACCAGCATTATATTTATTATAGATTAGCCATGAGGAAGCATTCACTTCCATCGTTGCTTTATATGGATAACCACGACTTGCATCATACACTAAACCAACTGAATCAGGATGATTTCCTGTCGCAATAGAGGAGAGACTAATATCGCTCCTAGTACCCTTTTGTGTAATGAAATTAATCGTGCCGTAAGTACTTGTGTGATTTGTATTTACAAACCATCGAGGATCATCAGTACTGTTGGAGTCTAAACTATTTTGTAATAATGTTTTATCACAAGTCCCACCACTACAATAGACTTCATAGTATATAAGTTCATTTGCTGGTAAGGCAACTGTTCCTTGTGGTGTTGAGAATCTTTGTCTGGGAGAGTGAGTTCGACCATAATAGTGTTTAATAGTTGCATTGAAGTCTTTGCTTCCTGCCGTTATTTTATTGTTGAGTAAGTCTGCATTAAAAGTACAGTCCGTAAGGACTGAACAGTTGACATCATACCTTGTAAAAGTGATTTCTTGAGGATTCTGAGGATTATTTGGTACTCTGGAAAAATTTAGATTTAAAATTGTATCTGAGTTCCCGTTAAGGAAATCACTACCCAAAAGGTTTATCACACTAGCACTAGTGTTTAAATCCCCTTCTGTTATATTGTTATCTAAACTATTAAATCTGTATTGGTATGCAATAGGGAGTGTAAGGTTAGATTTTGTGACACGAATTTCCAATGGTTCAGAATAACATTGTGCTACAAAATTTGTGAGTTCAACACTAGAGTCTTTATACCCAACTGCTTTGATACGGCCATTTAAATGTACAGACATATTTTCATCACGTGAGATATCAGACATATAGATATATGATGTTGAAGTTGGACCCACACCCTGAGGCCCCACTGTTAATGAAATATTTAAATCAAATTTATATGGATGCATTGTTACATTATAGTCATTATAGGTAAGATTAGCATCACTATTGACATGACTACTACTAATATTACAGCCATTTAAACTAGGTGAGTTTATACTCTGTGTTATCCCAGTGTTGAGAGTACAGTCTGTATTTGCCTCAAGTGTCACAGGGTCAATTTTAAAGTAAGGAGCCAGATGGTGTTTCATATACTCTATATCGTTATCGACAACTGTCCAAAAAGTATCTGTGATATTTAATCTATAGTCTCCGATTTCACTTACTGAAGTATTACCATCGAAGGCACCATTTGTAAAGCGAACATATGTTATTTTATCGCTTATGTTACTACATCCACTAGTATTACGGTCATTTCTAGGTTCCCATATATATAATAACTTATCAGTAGTATACGAATCAAATTGTTTTGTGTATCCATATGAGTTTGTATTACCAAGGTGATCTGTTGCCGTAGCTTCTATATTATACTCATAGTCAGCTGCCAAATGTGTGATATTATCGTCGGGTGAAGCAAGACCGGAGACTTGATCTGAGAGTCTAGTTTTAAGTGCAGGATTCGTTTGGTTCTGGTCGTTGAATTTGATAAGAAATGCTTCAGGTCTGATAGAAAAATTATCTCTTGAACAGACGGCTTTAGTATTATCACCATAAATATCATCAGCACATACCTTAAGTTGTGTCTTGCTCAGTCCTGATCCATTACATGTAGCATCACTAAAACTAAAATTTCCAGCATTTGTAATAGTATATCCAGTGACATCTAAAGAGGTATTAATAATAGATTGATTTGTATCATTACCAATATTGTAAGTTACTCTATAGGCTACATTTCTACGAGCAGTTTTATAAAATTGACTACTAGTTGAGAGGGATGTCATACCATCGGCGATAGCATTTTGCAGGGCAGCTTGATCAAAAGGAATAGAGTTATTACCATCAAATGTAATCCAAACCTTATCATCTGTAATACTTGTTGTCAGTTCGTTACAAGATGCAAATGTAGACTGAAATGCGGATACATCTATCATATCTATAGCAACAATTGTATTACGAGGAGAGAGGGTATTGAAGTCACCATCATCCTCCAGTGAAAGTACTTTAAAGTTTCCTTCTCTTTTTGTTACCTGGGTTGGTAAGTTATAGTAAGCATTCGTTCCACCCACTATATCTAAGTCATAGTAGTTGTTATGTACAATATTGAAAATTCCACTTGTAGGATTATAACTAGATGATCCTTGCGGACAGATTGGAATATCTGTTGAAGGGATTTGTGAACTGTATGTAATAGGAGTATTGTTAATGGTCACTACATAATCAAGGGTGACTTTTATAGGTGTACTTAGGTTTGATTCAGCAGCGTCTAAGTCATAGTATACATAGATATATTCATTAGATGTAACAGTACCAATAGGGATATCAGTTAATCCAACACCAGCTAAAGATGTCTTATTGAGAGAACTATTTCGAGCGATAGCAGTTGTTCCTGAGATATAAGTGACTTGACTTGCATCAAGGTCAGTGATACTAACATTTAAATCTGTAACATTGATATCAGAATTAACAGTATTTCGAATGAAGATGGACATACCTATAGGGTAAGTTGTGCCTGTCAAAATATTTGAACCAACTAAGCTAGGACTTGTTGTTTGGTTGAAATCTTCTGTAAAGTATTTACCACTCTGTTGATATGCATAGTCATAACAAAAAGTTGGTTGAAAGAGTTCTGTTGAAAATCCAATAACTTGAGGAAAAAACTGATCTGAACTACCACTAAACCCAGCTCCAGTTTTTTCAGTACCAAAGCGAATTGTTGCACTTGATTGTCCATTTGACATGTAGTCTGATATATCATATATATCTAAGTCCATACCTTGCTTATTTGTAGCAGTTGTAGAGTTGGTATCCATGTCTAAACCGAGGTTCGTATATGTATGGTTAAACTGGTTTCCTGCTGTGTTAGGTGTATTGCTGAGGTCGATAAAAGTAGAACTTGTATCTAAAAACTGTAGTATATCTGGGGTTAGGTTCTTATCACCAGCACCACCAAATATCAGGAGTTTACTGCTTATATTTCCATCTATAGGAGTGTAAAAACCATCTACTGTTACATCTTCAATAAATTCAACATTGTCCTCTCCCCATGTTAAAAAGAGATCGTAGCCATCAAATATAGTAACATTTTTTAGTTTTACATCATTGTCTGTGACAGTCTGTGTATTTGTAATGTTATAAATGACAATTAGACTCCACCCACCATAGTAACCAAACTGAGCAGTATCATCTAAAAAAAGTTTTGGATCTGTTTGTGAATTGTTAATGTATAAAGGACTTCCCACATCCAAACCAGCTGTTGTCATAATGTTACCCACGGTAAATTCATTATTTACAGAAGAGTAATTTGCACTTACAAAATTTGTAATATCTGCATATGCACCATAGAAGTATCTAAAATCATCAGCATCTCGTGAAGCCGTATGATATGTTTTTGAATTAATTGTCTCATAGATTGTGCCATCCTCTGAAACAATACTCACGGTATCATAACCGGAGACATTATCATCTACTGCATCATTAGTTAAAGGAGTACCTGTCTCGTTTATATGGCCTTGCCAAAAGAGACCAGCCCAGACGATATCACTTCCTTGTACATAAGAAGGTAAGTTTAAAACAGATGTTGATGAGTTGCGTTTTCTTGGATCGGCAGCAGATGAAAATTGAGTGATATTCATATCCATCTTATAAGAAGTATGCGAAGTTATCAAGTTAGGAGTAGATCCATCATCAATAAAGAGAATACTATCACCTGTCGCAACAAAGTCACCATAAACATTTTTATTTTCTAATTCGGAAAAGTTTTTGTTTACATCTAAATCAAAGAAATAATCACCACCATAATTTTCCCAAGCGAAAAGTGATGAATGAATTAATAAAGTAAATAAAATGAGTTTTGTGATGTACATACTAAATCCTTGTGTATTATCTTGATAAAGGGTAAATATTATATCATATCCATTATATAGATGAAGTTGTATTAGATATATTATAATTTATTATTATATCAAAAAAATCAGCTTTATTAAAGTCTATTTGTATTAAACTGCTTATCAAGACAACTCAATAAAAGGACAAAGTTATGAAAAATCAAACTTTAATTTCTGTAGCAGCAGCTACACTTCTCTTATCTTCGAGTCTATATGCAGTAAGTTTTTCTGGTGCATCTGGTGTAAGTACTACAACTACGACATCTACTACTGGAACTACTACTGGAAATGACCCTGATGATCAAGGTTCAACTGCTTCAACTGGTTCAACTGGTTCACACTCTGGTTCAGGGTCAGGTTCTGGTTCACACTCTGGTTCAGGGTCAAGTTCTGGTTCACACTCTGGTTCAGGGTCAAGTTCTGGTTCAGCAATTGGTTCTAAATGTTCTAAGATGTCGAAGTGCTCTAAAATGTCTAAGTGTTCAAAGTCACATGAAAAAAATCATGGAGATCATGACAAAGATAACCCTGTGTCTAAACATTATAAATAAGCAAAGCTTTTTAGTTTAAAAATGCTTAAATGGTTTAGTGAAAACTTTTCTGATTATGTTGAGGATATGAAAGTATGCTTGTATCACCATGAAAATGGTGAACTTAATAAACATCATCTTGAAGGTAATGTTTGGGCACATACTCTCTTAGCTTATGAATATGGTGTATCAATACAGGCTCCTAAACTTGTTTTATGGGCAGTAATACTCCATGATATAGGAAGAATTTTTACACGAGAACAAGATGATGAAACTAACAAAGTCTACTTTTATGACTTTGAAGGTGTCTCTTGTTTTGTTGCACTTGAGATACTCAAAAAAGCAAAACTTTCATTAAAAGAACAAGCAATAGTTCTAAAAATAATCTCTTACCAATACTCCATAATTGACTACATAAAATACGACTCCCCAACTCAAGAAGAACTTATAGATATGTTTGCTTACGATGAAGAGACACTACATTATCTTGCAATATATGGTGAGTGTGATTTATGGGGTAGAAAAGTTGATGAAAATGAGTTTAAGCATTATAAACTTGATCGCATAAAAAGCTTTATCATATTTATGAAAAAAACAAAGAAAAAAAATCAAGAATCTCACAATAAAAAAAATGTTCTTTATCTTTTGGTAGGACCGCCATGCTCGAGAAAAAGTACTTGGCTGAAAAGTAAAAAAGATAATTTTTTAGTTCTTAGTAGAGATTCGAGTATGGACTTTATAGGTCGAAAATATAATAAAAATACATTTAACGAAGTATATGAACTTACAAAAATAGATGAGTCAGTAAAAAAAGAAGTAAGTCAGCATTACCATGAAGTAGCTTCACTCGTAAAAAAATCAAAAAATATAGATGTTGTCATAGATAATCCAAATTTGAAGAAACGCCATCGCGAAGAGTGGATAAAACATCTTGGAAAAACACATATAATTGAAGTCGTTCTTTTTTTAAACTCTTTTGAAACATTAAAAAATTGTGATAACCTTAGATATATGAGTGAGGGAAAACATATTGGAGAAGAGGCAATTTTAGAAAAACTAATTGGCTTTGTTTACCCTTTATATAGTGAAGACATTGATACCATAAGTTTAAGGTCACATACATAAGTCTCTATCTATTTTAACTTTAATGAGAACTATAGCTCTTTTAGATAGAATAAGAATATAATTAACTATAGGAATCGACTTTTATGACAAAAAGAACTATTTTTTCACTTGTATCACTAATCTCACTGATATTTTTCACCTCTTGCTCTAAAGAACTTGAAGAGTACAATAAACCAGCCGTGTATTGGTATGCTAAGATTATAGAGTCTATCTCTGAAGGTAGTATTGATAAGGCTGATAACTATTACTCATCACTTCAGGGTGAGCATATTGGCTCTCCACTTTTACCAGAAGCTACTATGATACTTGCAATCGCTCACATGTACTATGAAGAGTATCTTTTAACAGAACACTTTTTAGATGAGTATGTCAAACGCTATGCAAACACAAACGAGAAAGAGTTTGCAGAGTTTTTAAAGATAAAAGCAAAGTATATGGCTCTTCCAAACCCTCGTCGGGACCAAATGCTGATAAGTGAAGCTATTATTGAGTCTGAAAAGTTTAAAACTACTTATCCTAATTCTATGTACTACTCTATTGTAGATACGATGGTTACTAATCTTTACATGGCGGATGCTGCTTTAAATGAGACAATAGCTGATTTATATGAACGCTTAGATAAACCTAAAGGCGCCGCTTATTATAGATTAATAAAACCACAATCATGGATAGTATGGAGTGAGATTGAGCGTGCAAATTCACCTTGGTATAAAGAGTGGTTTGAAGGTGATGGTACTGAGAGTTGGTATGGGTATCTCATACCAGATACAAGAAGTGTAGTGTCTCGTAACTCTATCTCAGAAGATGAAGAACAAAACAAATAATTTTTTAAATATAAGGAAATAATTTTATGAAACTAAGTAATTATGGAGAGTTTCCAGCAGATATACCAGTTATCGCAGAAGATGAACTTTTTTTATACCCATTTATGATTAGTCCACTATTTTTAAGTGATGAAAAAAACATAAAAGCAGCAACAAAGGCTATAGAAGACAACTCTCTAGTTATCGTTTGTACAACAAAAGCAGGTAGAGAGGGTGAGCGAGACTATAACTCCCTTTATGACGTTGGAGTAGTTGGCTCAATTATGAGAAAAGTTGCTCTTCCTGATGGTAGAGTAAAGGTTCTTTTTCAAGGACTTGCACGTGCTAAAAGTGTAAATGAAGTCTCTACAGATCCTTTAGTCGCACATGTAGAAGTGATAGAAGCAACAGAAGTCCATACACTAAAGATAGATGCAATTTTAGAAGTTGTGCGTGAAAAGGTGAGAACACTCTCAGCAGTGAGCAACTACTTCCCACCTGATTTACTTCGTACAATAGAAGAAAACCATGACCATAACCGTATTATAGATTTGATATGTTCAAGTGTAAAACTCAAAAAAGAGCAGGCATATACTCTTTTTATGGAGCTAGATACAGAAAAAAGATTTTTAGATTTGATAGACTATCTTATAGATGAGATAGAAGCAAATAAACTTCAAAAAGAGATACGAACAAAAGTTCATACTCATATAGAAAAAGTAAATAAAGAGTACTTTTTAAAAGAACAACTCAAACAGATTCAAAAAGAGCTTGGAACAGATACCTCTCGTGATGAAGAGATAGAAGAGTATAGAGCAAAGCTTGAGGCTAAAAAGAAGAAGATGAATGCAGATGCATATAAGGAAGTAAACAAGCAACTAGAGCGTTTTGCTCGTATGCATCCTGACTCTTCTGATGCTTCTATGACGCAAACATATCTTGATTGGGTTTTAGATATACCTTTTGGAAATCTTTCTAAAAAATCTCTGCATATAGATAATGTAAAAGCACAACTTGATAAAGATCACTTTTCATTAGAAAAACCAAAGAAACGTATAGTTGAGTACTTTGCAGTAAAAGAGCTACTTGAACTTCGTGGTATAAGTAACAAAAAAAGTGCGGGGGCAATTCTCTGTTTTAGTGGACCTCCAGGTGTTGGTAAAACTTCACTTGCTAACTCTATCGCTACTGCATTAAAACGTCCACTGATTCGTATAGCTTTAGGTGGACTAGAAGATGTTAATGAACTTCGTGGTCACCGTAGAACATATGTTGGTGCAATGCCGGGACGTATCACACAGGGTCTTATTGATGCTAAGAAGATGAACCCTGTTATTGTCTTAGATGAGATAGATAAAGTTTCTCGTTCTAGCCACGGGGATCCTACAGCAGCACTTTTAGAGATTCTTGATCCTGAACAAAATAGTGAGTTTAGAGACTACTATCTTAACTTCAACATCGATCTCTCAAATGCTATCTTTATAGCAACAGCAAATGATGTTGGACGTATTCCAGCACCACTTCGTGATAGAATGGAGTTTATAGCTGTAACTTCATATACTCCTCAAGAAAAGTTTGAGATAGCATCGCGTTATCTTATACCTCAAGAGCTTAAAAAGCATGGTCTTAAGAAAAGTGAACTCGGCATTTCTAAGCCTGCACTAAAAGAGCTTATTCATAGTTATACCCGCGAGGCTGGAGTACGTAACCTACGACGTCGTATTGCAGATATGAGCCGTAAAGCAGCACAAAACATTTTGCAAGATACAAACAGTGGAAAAGTTTCAGTTACACTCAAAAACCTTAAAGAATTTTTTGATAAGTCCGTATTTGAAATAGAAATAACAGATAAGATACCTGTTATAGGTGTTGTAAATGGTCTTGCTTGGACTGCTGTTGGTGGAGATGTACTTAAAATAGAATCTATCCGTATCAAAGGTAAGGGTAGTATGCAACTTACAGGTAGTCTTGGTGATGTAATGAAAGAATCAGCAAGAATTGCTATGAGTGTAGTAAAAACTCTTATAGATAAAAGAACATTAAAAATAATGCCAAGTCAAATTCCTATGACATTTAAAGAAAAAGAAGATGCAGTTAAAATGGATGCTAGTGAAGTCTACAAGCGTTATGATCTTCATATCCATGTTCCAGATGGGGCAACACCTAAAGATGGTCCTAGTGCTGGTTTAGCTATGTGTACTGTTATCGCTTCTATACTAAGTGGTAAAAAAATTCGTTCTGAGATAGCAATGACGGGTGAAGTTTCTCTTAGTGGAGATGCTTTACCTATTGGTGGCCTCAAAGAAAAACTTATAGCTGCACATAAAGCGGGTATGACAAAAGTTTTAATTCCAGAAAAAAATTATAAACGTGATTTAGAAGATATTCCTAAAGAGGTACGTTCTGCTATGGAAATAGTTGGAGTTACTCGGATTGAAGAAGTGTTAAAGCAGGTCTTAGTTTAGACTTGTACTAGGGAGCATCGCTCCCTAGTGTTTTAGACGATTACAGTTGCTATCTTTTTCATTAGCTCTTCATTTCTAATAGGTTTCATTAAAAAACCATTTGCCCCACACTCTAAAGCCTCAGCCTTTTTTGTCTCATCAGTTGTAAGCACAATGATAGGAAGTTGACGGAGATTATCATCTGCACGCACAACTTTAAGCATATCTATTCCACCCATAATAGGCATTATAATGTCAAGAAGTATAAGATCTATATCGTCACGACCTTTTAACTGACCAATGGCATCAGAGCCATTTTTAGCCTCTATTACTTCTTTGACTTTGCCACTTTTACCCAGCATCGACTTGAGTAACTTTAGGTTGATCATATCATCATCAACGGCTAAAACTACGAGATCATTTTTTTGCATATTTTATCCTTATATAAATTTTTCTATTAGCAATCGAAGTAAATCTTTGCTAAGTGTATTTTTAACTGATTCATCAGCATAGTCTGTATCACTTGCATCTTCTGGCATAGATGGGTCAGTAATCAAAATAAGCTTTGAATCAAGGTTTCTCTTAGTATTATTCTGTTTAAGAAGTGTAGAAAAGTCTGATAGACTAAGTCCCTTACACTCTTTATCCAGTAGAATAACATTATAACTGTTCGCATTGATTTTACTTTGCAGTTCTTCTATTGATCCAGCAATTTCATAGCTATAATTGAGTTTATCTAAAATTTTAGTAAAGAATTTTGCTTCAAAGACACTCTTTTTAGCAATGAGTACATTAGCTTGATATGTTGCAACTATAGATGGCTCAATTACAGGTTCTACTTCGATTTCAGGTTCAACTACGATTTCAAGCTCAGGTTCAACTTTAATTTGAGGTTTTATTTCAACCTTAGGTTTACTCTCCGGTGGAACTATACGGATGTTTTCTGGTGTTGGAGTAGTCTCAATAATATAGTCAGCTAGGAAATGATTAAGCAGTGAGATGATTTCGGAACGCACTAATGGTTTCGTTGTGTATTCATCAAGACCAGCTTCTAAAAAGCGTTCTCTATCCCCTTTAAGTGCATTGGCCGTAAGTGCAAGTATTGGGACATGTGGCTGATTATAATCTTCTTCATACTCAAGAATCTCTTTGGTCGCTTCCATACCATCTAAGTACGGCATCTGAATATCCATAAATATTAAGTCAAAGTTTCCATCTTTACGTTTCTGAAATGCTTCAAGACCATTTGAAGCGATAGTGATTGTAAGACCTAAGTCTTCTAAAGTTCGTTTAATCAGTTTTTGATTAATAATATTATCTTCTGCAATTAAAACATTTGCATCAAATCTTGATGTTTCAGCATTGAACTTTTTACGATTTACTTTTTTAGCACGTTTAGCACTAAAGTTTTCACTATGTATATTATCTAGAGTTTGTCTCAATTTAGAGTTATTTAATGGCTCATAAAGAGTTTTAAATATCTCTAAATTCATAGAGTCAATTTTCTTCATAAAATATGATTTAGTGAGTAGAATTAACTCTTGGTGAAGTGAACTGTAGTGATTTAATGCTTCTTCATCAGCATAATCATAATCAGCGATAACTAAATCATAATTCACTTGACGTTGGAGTGTCTCAAGTTCGTTAAGATCTTTAAATGATGTATAGCTTACACCATAAAAGTCTAAGTACTCACGTAGGTATATATCCTGGCGTTTAGTTTTATGTGCGGACTCTAAAACAAGTGCATTGATACTTGAGAATGTACCCCTAACTGATTCGTTAAGAGTCTCAATCTCTTCAAAATCAATTGTAAAGAAGAATGTTGTTCCTTCGCCTGGTTCAGAGTGAAGATCAAGTTGACCACCCATAAGTTCGATAAATCTCGATGAAATTGTAAGTCCAAGACCTGTACCACCATATTTACGAGTAATACTTGTATCTGCTTGAGAGAAAGCATCAAAGATTTTCGCTTTTTGCTCACTAGTTACACCGATACCACTATCTTGTACTTCAAAGCGTACTCTCGTGATTCCCTCTTGTTCAGAATCGAGTTTTCTAATGTCGACATTAATTGCACCAGAACTACTTGTAAATTTAACTGCATTTGAAAGAAGGTTAATAATAACTTCTTTGATTTTAGTTGGATCACCTTTAATTGGATGTTCAAGCTCAGGGTCAATGAAACAACCAAGGTCAATATGCTTTTCACTTGCACGAACAGCATATACATCAACTGCTGATTCAAACTCTTCTGCAGGGCTAAACGCGATATCTTCAATCTCAAGTTTATTAGACTCAATCTTAGAAAGGTCAAGAATATTATTGATAATTTCAAGAAGGTTTTCTGAAGATTTTTCAATAATTTCAACAAATTCAGTTTGTTCTTCTTTTAGACCAGTATCTTTTAGTAGTTCAGTAAACCCAACAATACCATTAAGCGGTGTACGAATTTCATGAGACATATTTGCAAGGAACATTGATTTTGCTTCTGAAGCTTCTTGTGCAGACTCTTTATCATGACGAGTTTGCTCAATAATGCGCTCAAGTAAATCATAGGCTTCTGAGGTACCTTTGGCAGTGTGAAGGTTAATATCAACACTCCCTTCATCTTCTGCTGTATCGGCTGCAACACGCTTGAGAACATGCTCAAGATTTTTGATATTTTTTGCGATTTCATTTGAGAGTAAAAAACCAAGGATTGCAAGAATAATTGAGACTAGCCATATAGTGAGGGTAATTGTAAGAAATTGAAGTGCTTCAGCTTTTACAATAACAGCACGTCTGTCCATCGCTGTTAAGATTAAATCTTCTGCAGTTGAGATAGTATTTGTTTTTTCAGATAACATTGCAAACCAAATACCTGATGTGATTTCATATTCACCCTCAGCAGAGGCAAAAAGTATACCTGCTCTCTCTGTATTTATATCATCAAAAAGCTCTAGGCTATCCTCATTTTTAAAGATACCATCAAGTTGGGAGATGAGTAGTATATCTCTTAATGTACTATAGTTAAGAGAATCAGCTTTGGCGATAAGTGAAATCCATGCATTTATTTCTTCTTCTTCTAACTCTGTAGAACGGGCTATCGCAAACGAGATAAAATCACGCTCGTCAGAAGTATACTCACCAGCACGCACTAAAGATATATATTGTGCTGCATATGAATTGATTTCTGAATCAAGTTGATTTGATGTGATTTCTTCAAGTTGGGATATAGCAGCATGTTGTGCTTTCCCATAAATGTTTTCATAAACATCTTTAAAGTTTGTTTTATGTTCATCAACTAAATCTCGAGTCTTAACAATATTGTTTAGGTAAGTTTCAATCGATATTACATTACTACATGTATGACAATTTTTTACCCCATTTGAGTGATCATGTAAAACTTCTTTTTTTTGTACATGTTGTAGGTAGTTCTCAAATACTTCATCAACTACATCACGTTGCTTTACAAGTGAACGCAGTGTGTTTGGTGAAGAGTTTCCGAGGTACATTACCGTCATACCCCTTTCTCGAGATATATTATTTACTAATTTATTAAGCTCTCTATTTTCAGAGAGTTTATCTTGTAGTAATTGTGCTGTTGTATAGTTATCATAAGAATTGAAAACGAAATAACTTGTAATTGAGATTAAAATTACAATTGGAAGAAGACTGATAAGTCTAAGTCGATTTTTAAGTCCTAGTTGCATATATTAAACCCTTTTTATTTTGATAGTTCTGCTATCGCAGTAACTATGTTGTTTAGACTATCTTGTATGTCTTGTGTATTATTGGCATGAATGATAATTTCAAGGTCATTAGAAAATGTTGTAATTCGCATATTGTCACTCATCCCCTTGAGTTGCAATGCAGCACTTTTACAAGTGTGTACATCATTATTTTCTAAAGCACTTTGAATTGACTTGTTTAATTCACCAGCTTCTTTAATATAATCATTAAAAAGTTCATTAAAACTTTCAGTATCAATTCCTATTTCATTAGCAATATTATCTTTGATATAAACAACTTTTTCTTCTTTTTTCTCTACTGCTACTACTACTTCTTCTTCTGCTACATCTAAAAGTTCTAATGGTTTTTCTAATGTCTCAATAGGATCAGCATAAAGGTCATCTTCAATTTCATCTTTAAATGAGATATCAAGACTTTCCTCTTCTACTATTAGTTCTGAAGGAGGAGGGTTATGTATCTCTCGTTGGATAGAAATTTCTTCACCAGCTAATTTTGAAATGATTTTATAGAAAGTATTAAGAGTATCTTCTATTATATTTAAATCATCTGATGTATTTATAGTTGTGAGTGCCTCTAGTGCATCTTCTACTCTTAAGTTAGCGGCAACACCTTTAAGTTTGTGAGATAAAATACGTAAGTTGTCGAGGTCCTGCTCATCTACTGCTTGGTACAAGTTGGCTTTAAATTCTTTAGCTTGTGCTATAAAGTCTTGAATAAACTCTTCGATTAAGTCTAGCGGTAAGCCTAGTTCATCTGAGGCTACTTGTGGATTATATACATAACCATTATCAAAGTTTTCTTCGACTGTTTGTATATCCATCGTTGCTATTTCAGATACATCTAGCTCTTCTTCTATATCTAAAGGAACACTTAGATCATCTTCAAAGTCTATATCTAAACTCATATCATCCAAATGGAGGTTTTCATCAATTTCTAAGTCACTATCTAAATGAGTACTGAGTATCTCTTCTTCAAAAGTAGTATCTTCACTATCTAAATCAATTTTAAGAGGTGTCTCATAAGGATCATCTTTTACAGTTGGACTAGACTGGAGTTCTTCTTCAATATTATTTGTATCAAACTCATCACTCAGTTCTGGTGTATTAAAAATTTGTTGAGATTGGACCACAGTTTGTGGTACTTCTCTTGTCGTTATATCTCCTGAGATACGTTCACTTTCACTAGTGTTAAGCTCTCTCAAATTATTAAGAGTTATTATAAAGGCTTTAGAAGAGGGACTGTCTACTAAATAAGTGGTAGTGATTTGTAGGACACATTTATAGTTCTTATTATTAACATTTATAATAACTTTTGATTCTTCGCTTGATTCGGCACAGGTAATGAAGTCAATCCAATGAACATGTTTAAAATTATGTACATACCCAGGTGTTTTTACAAATAGGTCAGCAAAATCTGTAACTTCTGTACGAAGTCCAGCTAAATCTTTAAAACCTAATGTTTTAAGATCTTTTTCATCTATTCCCAGAAATTCTTTTTTAAAATTATATATTAGCATATATCTACTCCTTACTCTTGCGTTTCTAACATTTTTTTATATGTCTCTTGTGCTTCTTTGATATTTTTTCTTGAAGCCTCTTTTCTAACCGCAATATATCCAGTGATTTCTGTTTCATCAGTACCTAAAATAGGTATTATTTCTGTTTCAACCCAGTAAAACATACCATCTTTTCTCAAGTTTTTGACTAAACCATTCCAAGCTTGTCCTCCTGAAATCGTTTCCCACATTTTTGCGAATATAACCTTTGGCATATCTGGATGACGAATAATATTTTGGGACTTGCCTACAAGCTCATCTATTTTATAGTCTGAAGCCTGAGCAAAAGCTCGGTTTGCGTATGTAATGAAGCCATTTATGTCAGTTTGACTAATAATTACATCACCATCGTATATATACTCTTTGTCTATCGGTGTCACTTTTTCCATTCAAAAACCTTAAATAACTAGAATCGATATAAATATATCATAAACAAAGCTAAATAAAACTTATTTATAAAACATTTTAATGTTTTTTGCATCTTTTGCATTTAAAACTGCACTAATTTCCTCAAATGAAGCATTTTTTAGCTCAGTGAAAGTTCCAAATATTTTGAGGAGTTTTTGTACTTTGGCATGTGAAATACCATTTAAGTTAAGAAGTTTACTCTCTTTATCAAGCTTAAGTTTTGTCTTTTTATGAAATGTTATGGCACTTCTGTGTGCTTCATCTCTTAAGTTCTGTGCCCAGTGTAATCGTTTATCACTATTTTGAAGCCTAAACACATCATTTTGAGTGTAAAGAATATCATTAGCTTTACCTTTAGCTCTATGTGTTTTTGCATCTATTTTTTCTTTAGAGATAGCGATGACATCCAGATTAATTGCATTTGAGGCTAAAATATCTAAGGCTAGTTTTAGTAAGGTTGACCCTCCATCTAAAATCCATAAATCAGGAGGAGAGTTTTTACTAAAACTTGCAACTCTTCGTGAAAGTGTCTCCCTCATCTGTCCATATTCATCTTTTGCCTCTAAATGATATGTCCTATATGAGCTTTTATCAAATTTCCCATCTTCATAGACGATCATAGCACCAACGGTAGCTACACCTGAGATATGTGAGTTGTCAAAGACTTCAACCCTAGAAGGAATTTTTTCTAAACTACATAATTCTTGAATTTGTAGTGGAAGTTTAGTATGGTCTATTATCTTATCTTTTTTGAGAAGTTCCTCTGCGTTTAAAAGGGCTAGTGTAATCAAGTCTTTGCGTTTAGAGCGTTTAGGGACTGAAATATTTGCTTTTTTCTCAAAGATACCGCTAAGGTGTTCTTCCATTGAGGAAAGCCCTTCTATCTCTTTAGCTATAAGGATAGGAGCAATGATAGGTGGTTTTTCTTCTTTATAGTAATCAAGAAGTGCTCTATAGTAGAGCTCATCTTCAAAATAACTCTCATTTATGTTTATAAAATCATGTGAAGAAGATATGATTTTACCATGACGCATAAAAATTCTTACAACGACTGCTCGAGTAGCAGAGTTTTTTACAACAAAAATATCATAGTTCTCAGTGCTTGCAAAATCTATCTCACTCTTTATTTCTGAACGGCTGATTCTCTGTATCCTATCTCTTAGCTCTCCTGCTTCTTCAAAACGCATCTCACTTGCATAAAACTTCATTTTTTCTTCTAGACTTTTTATAAGTATTTTTTTGTTTTTTATAAGTTTTATTGCGAGGTCTAGTTCTTTTTTATAGCGTTCTTGACTTATAGGAAGTTCACAAGGACCAAGGCATTTGTCTATTTGGTGATACAAGCAGAGTTTATGAGACTTCAGACAAGATTTTTTTTGTACAAGTTTACATATCTCATACACTGAGTCTAAAATATCTCTAGCACCAATAGAGTAAGGACCAAAATAAGTGATATCTTTGCTCTTGATTATTTTTCGGGTAATTTCAACACGAGGATATTTTTCATTATTGTCAATGTATATGTAAGGATAGGTTTTGTCATCACGGAGTAAAATATTATACTTAGGGTTGAGTTGTTTGATAAGTGAGTTTTCAAGTATGAGTGCATCATGCTCACTATTTACTACTATATAGTTAAGTGATACAGTCTGTTCTATCATTCTTTTTATACGTAAAGAGAGTGTTTTATTAGCTTGTAACTCAGGTGTAAATTGCCAGTAGCTTTTTACACGATTACTAAGATTTTTTGCCTTACCAATATATAGTATATGTCCATCTTTATCAAAGTACTGGTAAACACCAGCAGAATCTGGAAGTTGTTGTATAGTTTTAAGAAGACTCATTGTGCTCTTTTTTTATGATTTCTTGTATGCTTTTGGCAAGGGCATGCAACTTAGCATCATTTATGTTAATTTTGATGTCACCACTCGCTCTTTCGGTATACATTATTTTATGTGTAGATGTAGTATGTAAATCGGACATGATATTAGGTTTATGATCAACATACACAATAACATCCTCTATATTTATCTCATTACATTCCATAAAACGTTCTGATTTGAGAATCATAGGCGAATTTAAAACCCCTTTAATAGTTTTTATAATATTATCTTTGTCATATTTATTAAGTGCTGCAGTTATGATAATATAAAATATATTTTTGTTAATATACCCATGCTTAATATTCCTCCTAAGAGCTGGAAGAATGGTCGAGAGTAGTTTATCGATGCATTTGTGATGTATAATTTTTTTAAATTGAGGTTTATGTTGAAGAGAAGTCAGAATATCTTGAGTAGTTTTCATATACTAATTATAGCAATCTTTTTGTTTAGTCTTAGTGGATGTGGATATAAAGCACCACCATACTATGAAACACAAGTACCTGAGGGTGATGAAAATGTTAAGTTTATTATAGAAGAGAAAAAGATTGTTAAAAATGAAAATAATGAGAGTTGTGAATAATGTTTAAATATGATGTGATAATTATTGGTGCAGGAGTTGCAGGTCTTTATGCTGCAATGAAACTACCACAAGATAAAAAAGTTCTTATAATAAATAAACGAGAAACCTTTAAGTGTAATACATTTTATGCACAAGGTGGAGTTGCGTTAGCGAGAGATACTGCAGATATCCCGGCTCATATGCAAGATACTCTTGATGCAGGTGATGGTTTATGTGATGAAGAAGCAGTTAAAATACTTTCGCAGTTTTCCCGTGAAGCAATTGATGATTTAGTAAAAAATGGATTTAAGTTTGATACTGATGAGAATGGAGAACTACTCTACACAAAAGAAGCAGCACATTCATGTGAGAGAATCTTACATGCGGGTGGTGATGCAACAGGGCGCTACTTACATTATTTTTTACTTTCTCACAACCCTCATGCTATGCTTGGTGATGCACGAGTAGTGGATTTACTTATAAAAGATGATGTCTGTTATGGGGTTACAGTTTTAGACCATAGAGCGAGTAGAAATATCTATGCAAAAGATATCATTATCGCAAGTGGAGGAGTAGGTTCACTCTATGAGTACCATACAAATGCTCCTTGTATTAGTGCAGACATTCAGGGTTTATGTGTGCAAAAAGGAATACCGCTTGATAGAATGGAGATGTTACAGTTTCATCCAACTGTTTTTGTAGATAGTGATAACGCACAAAAGATGCTTTTAACAGAAGCTCTCAGAGGTGAGGGTGCTACTATAGAAGATGAAAGTGGTGAGCGATTTTTGTTTGACTATGATAAACGCGGAGAACTTGCTTCTCGTGACATCGTAAGTAAGTCTATATACTTGCATAAGAAGAAGACAGGTATGAATAATTATCTTGTCTTTAAAAACTTTGATGAGAAATACTTTAAACATCGTTTTCCAAATATTTCGCATTATTTAAAAGGTATGGGTTATGATGTACCAAATGCGAGAGTTCCTATTTCTCCTGCTTTTCATTATGCGATTGGTGGTATACGGACTGACTTAAAAGGTCGTGTTCCAAGTGTGAAAAATCTCTATGCGATTGGAGAAGTGGCTTCAACTCGTGTGCATGGGGCAAATCGTCTCGCTTCAAACTCTCTTTTGGAAGGTTTGGTGTTTGCAGCACAAGCAGTAGAAAATATTCTTTTAAATACACAAGAAAAAGAGTTTATAGAATTTGAAGTATCAAAAAATGTAATGAGTCTCAAAGAAGATAAAGCGAAAAAAAATCAGCTCCGACGCATAATGTGGGAAAATGTATCTATAATTCGTACAAAAAGAGGATTAAATGATGCTCTAGAGTCAATTAATACTCTTTTGAATGAAAATATAGGTACACTGTTGAAATTTCGTTTATTAACTGCCAAAGAGATAGTTCTTGGAGCACTTGGTAGAGACAAATCGATAGGCGTACACACAATACAAGAGGATATATAATGGAACATAGTTCAATGGCAGACACGGCAATAGCTGCAGGTCATGTAATGATAGATGGGCAAGTAATAAATCTTGCTACTAGTTGGGTTGGATGGTTAAGTTTAGCTGTTTTTGTAATTGCATATTATTTTATTGCAACTGAAGATAAGTACGAGGTAAATAAGGCTAAACCAGCACTATTTGCAGGTACATTTATGTTTATGTTGATAGGAATATTTTATGCCATTAATGGTTTAAACCCTGATCCTCTTCATGATGAGTTAGAACACCTTATACTTGAAATAGCAGAGATTTTCTTCTTCTTACTTGTTGCTATGACATATATCGAAACACTTTTAGAACGTGGTGTATTTGACCTTATGAAGTATAAACTTGTATCTAAGGGTTATACATATAAGAAACTTTTTTGGCTAACAGGTATTTTAGCATTTTTTATCTCTCCTGTTGCTGACAACTTAACAACAGCACTTATCCTCTCAACTGTACTTTATACTATTGATAAGAAAAACCTTGCATTTCTTGTACCTGGTGCGATAAATATTGTAGTTGCAGCAAATGCTGGTGGTGCTTGGTCCCCATTTGGTGATATTACGACACTTATGGCATGGACAGCAAACAAGGGTCAGTTTATAGACTTTTTATTCCTTTTCCCAGCTTCTATTCTTGGTTGGTTAGTTACAGCTACTTTACTAAGCATGTCGGTTCCAAAAGGTCAGCCTGCATTTGATGCAGCAACTGAGAAAAAACCAGTTGTTTTAGATGGTGGAATGGGTGTGGCTTATTTAGGTGTTATAACAATTATATTAGCAGTTTTAGGTCACCAGTTCTTTCATTTCCCAGCTATGTGGGGTATGATGTTTGGTATGGCTATACTTAAACTCTATTCTGTATTTCTTACAAAAACAGACAAAAACTCTTTTAATATATACATAAATATGCAAAAAGTTGAAAATGATACACTTCTTTTCTTCTTTGGTATTCTTTCAGCTGTTGGTGCTCTGCATTATCTTGGATTCCTTTCATATATTCATGATATGTACACTCTTGTTGGTCCAATGTGGGCAAATGTTGGTGTTGGTTTCCTCTCCGCAATTGTAGATAATGTTCCTGTTATGTCTGCAATACTGAAATCATCTCCTACTATGGACTTATCACAGTGGATGCTTGTTACGATGACTGCTGGTGTTGGTGGATCACTTATCTCTTTTGGTTCAGCTGCTGGTGTTGGTGTTATGGGTAGACTTCACGGTATCTATACATTTAGCTCACATATGAAACATGCATGGACAATTCTAGTTGGTTATATTGTATCTGTATCTATATGGTACTTACAGTATGATGTTCTTGGGTGGTATATCTCTCACTCATAAGTTGTTCATATCTCCACTTCTAGTGGAGATGTTTTTTTCTTTTCAATCTTTCGTAAATCAAACATTAATCTTTATTGTAGTATCCTTTCATAATTAAATTATTTCATTCCCTCAAAAGGCATTTATATGACAAATGTTAGCATCATAGTTTTAGATTTCGGTTCTCAATATACACAACTTATAGCTCGTCGTCTCCGTGAAGACAAGGTTTACTGTGAGATTCTCCCTTATCATACTTCTGTTGAAGATATTAAAAAAAGAAACCCACAAGGTGTTATTTTGAGTGGTGGTCCATCTTCTGTTTACAACGAAGATGCATACACAGTTGACCAAGGTGTTTATTCTATGGGTATCCCTATCCTTGGTATTTGTTATGGTATGCAACGCATAGCAGTTGACTTTGGTGGAAGTGTTATTCGCTCAAACCATCACGAATATGGTAAAGCTGAGTTAAAACTTGAGACTGCATCTCCACTGTTAGCAGACTGTGATGAAGATAGAATTGTTTGGATGTCTCACTCTGACAAGGTCGATGTACTTCCTGAAGGTTTTGCTCCAATAGCAACATCAGCGAACTCTCCATATGCAGCGATTGCAAATGAAGAAAAACGTGTCTATGCAATGCAGTTTCACCCAGAAGTACAACACTCAGAAGAGGGTTATTTAATGCTTCGTAACTTCGCAAGAGCTATTTGTGGAGTAACTGAAAAGTGGAAGATGGAACATTTCTTAAAAGAGCAAATTAAGATGATTCGTGAGAAAGTTGGGACTGGAAAAGTTCTTTGTGGTCTAAGTGGTGGCGTTGATAGCTCTGTTGTGGCTGCTATGCTTTATGAAGCTATTGGTGATCAGCTAGTTCCTGTTTTTGTTGATAATGGACTTTTACGTAAGGGCGAAAAAGAACAGGTTGAAGAGGTTTTCAAGATTAATCTTAAAGTACCTTTGATAACTGTTGATGCAGTTGATAACTTCCTTGGAAGACTAGAAGGCATCTCAGATCCTGAGCAAAAGCGTAAGATTATCGGTCATGCTTTTATTGAAGAGTTTGAAAAAGAAGCGAAGAAACACGATGGTATTAAATTTTTAGCTCAGGGTACTCTTTATCCTGATGTTATCGAGTCTATTTCTGTAAATGGTCCCTCTGAGGTTATTAAGTCTCACCATAATGTTGGTGGTCTTCCTGATTGGATGGATTTTGAACTTATTGAACCATTACGTGAGTTATTTAAAGATGAGGTTCGTAAAATTGGTTTAGAGTTAGGTCTTCCTGCAGCTATGATTAACCGTCATCCATTCCCTGGTCCTGGCCTTGCAATTAGAATTATGGGTGATGTTAATGTCCCTGACTTAACTATCCTTCGTGAAGCAGATGTTATTTTACTTGATGAACTTAAAGCAAGTGGCTACTATGCTAAAACTTGGCAGGCATTTGTAGTGCTTTTAAATGTAAAAAGTGTTGGTGTTATGGGCGATAACCGTACTTACGATAACACTGCTTGTGTACGTGTTGTTGAAGCTGTTGATGGTATGACTGCTACATTTGCTCACTTACCACATGATTTACTCGAGAGAATTTCTCGTCGTATTATCAACGAAGTTGATGGAATTAATCGTGTTGTTTATGATATTAGTTCTAAACCACCTGCAACAATTGAGTGGGAGTAGAGATTTTTCTCTTCTCTTATGAAGTCTAAACCCTACCTTTTTTCTACCTCTTCTCATAGAGATACTATTCATGTAAATCCTTTAGAAATCTCTTTTTTACAGCCCTTAATTACTTTCTCTCAGTATGACTATATTATTTTAACTTCAAAACAAGCAGTTATAGCTTTAAATCAATATGATTATGATGACTTTAAAGATAAAAAAGCACTTTGTATTTCAAAAGCAACAGCTCAAAGTTTTAGAGATATTAAGGGAAAGGTTTTAGCAGTTGGTGCTGGTTATGGGGATGATTTATCAGAGATAATCAATCTATATCCAAAAGATACGAAATGGCTCTACTTAAGAGCAAAAAAAGTTGCTTCAGATTTTGCTAAAGTAGTGATAAATAATGGTTATAGTGTTGATGAAGTTATAGCATATGAAAGTAACTGTTCTCCCAATATTCAAACGGTTAAACTTATAGAAGAGGCTACCCTGATATTTACATCTCCATCGAGTATAAAATGTTTCTTAAAGTATCATAAGTTAAAAGAAGAATATAGAGTGATTGTTATTGGGCAGACAACAGCAAAGGCTTTGCCTTCACATATAAATCCCATTATTGCGAATGAACCAAGTATAGAGAGTTGTTTAAAAATAATTAATTCGTTATAATTAAAAAGAATAGAACGTAAGGGATGTTATGAGAATTTTTTGGTTACTAAGTATATGTATATTTTTTGAAACTACGTTACATGCAGAATATATAAGAAGCATAAGAATAGGTTCTTTCCCTTCACAAGAAGATGCAGAAAGCTCTCTTAAAGAGATAAACCTGTTTGTTGAAGAACACGATAATATAATAAAACTTCAGCTTAATAATGAGTTTATTTTTAAAGCTAGAGCCTCTGGTTCTTTTTACATTACTTTAGTCGAACCTTTTACTGACAGAGTTGTACTCCAAGAAGTTTTAGATACGTTACGTTTAGAGTACTCTGATATATATGTAACAAAATTAAAAAATAAATCACCTAAAGAGGAATCTTTAGACCTTAAAACACCAAATATTCCAAGAGCTGAAGTAAAAGTACTTAAAAAAGAAAAAAAAGTTGAGATAATTAATGTAAGTGTAGTTGAAGAAGTCTATGAAGATGAAAGTTTAGAACTGCAAATAGAGTCTCTCGAAAAAGAAATTAAAAGTACAACAGTAACTTCCGCTAAAAGTACAAATTCATATGTTTATCAAATATTATTATTTATTTTATTGCTTATCGTCGCATTCTTAGTTTATTATCTTTTACGTACTAAAAAAGAGAAAGAAACATACATAAATAAAGAACTAATTCAGGATGAACAGTTAGAACAACTTCGAGAAGATAATTATGCAAAAGATAAGTTACTCTCCCATGTAAGTCATGAACTGAGAACTCCTATGACTGCAATAATGGGCTTAACTCATTTAGTGTTAGAGAGTGATTTAACAAAAATCCAAAGTGATTATATACAAAAAATAGAGAGTTCTTCACAACATCTACTTAATTTAATCAATGATATACTAGATGTCTCAAAGATAAAAGCAGGTGAACTTAAAATTGAAAAAATAGAGTTTAATATTGATGATATCTTAGAGTATGTTTTAAGTGTTAATGTTACTAAAGCGAAAAAAAATGGTGTTATTTTAGGGATGGATGTTGCACATGATATTTCATCCAAAGTAATAGGTGATTCACTACGTTTAGGACAGGTACTCATCAACTTGATTGGAAATGCAGTTAAATTTACACACAATGGTGAAGTGACACTCAGTGTAAAAAAAGTTTCTAGTTTTGCAGAGGGGGTAAAATTAGAATTTTCTATCTCTGATACTGGGATAGGTATGACTGAGGAGCAAGTTCAAAGTGTATTTAATTCCTACTATCAAGCTGATGATTCAACAAGCAGAGAATTCGGTGGGACAGGATTAGGACTTGCCATTTCAAAAGAGTTAGTGGAGCTTATGGGTGGGGAAATACATGTAAATAGTAAAAAAGATGTGGGGACTACTTTTAGTTTCACTGCAAGTTTTACACTCAAAGATGCACAGAATCAACGCCAATATAGACTGCCATCATCTTCAATGTTGGGTAAAAAAATTCTGATAGTTGATTCTTCAAATAGAAATGTTATTCCATTAGTTAAGTCTTTAGGATATTTTAACTATGTGATAAATACAATTCCATCTTTTGAAGATGCAGTACTTGAAGATGCTATGCGTTTTGATATTGTTATTGTAAACCAATATCACCTAACAGCAGATGCTATTGAAGCTATTAAAAGAATGAGAGTTGTTACTAAAACTAAACTGGTCATTTTAAGTGAACTTCATAGTAATATAGACTCGAAGTTGATTGAAAATATTGAAGTTGATTCTTACATTCAGGTTCCCTGCTCTCAACAGAGTGTATTAAACATGATTATAGATTTATATGTTGCAAAAAATTTAGACAAACGCTCTCGTAAAACAAGCATGAAGGATAAACTCAAAACTCTGAAAAATAAGAAAATTTTGATTGCTGAAGATAATGAAGTAAATCAAAAAGTCATTATGGGACTTTTAGCACAAACAGGTATTGAGTTAACCTTTGTAGATGATGGACAAGAAGCACTTGATCTTGTCAAAAAAGACATACCTTTTGATTTGTTGCTTATGGATATAAATATGCCAAACATGAACGGTTATGAAGCAAGTAGAGAAATCCGTAAAACAAGTAAGTATAATAGTATCCCTATTCTAGCTTTAACG
>NZ_JAEMVC010000089.1 GCF_029215985.1 Sulfurimonas sp. SAG-AH-194-C21 | reverse complement strand
AAGATGTTTGCAAGACTTATAAAGATAAATGGAGTAGGGCCTAAGGTTGCAATGGCGATTTGTTCTACATACACACCTTCTCAGTTTGCGACAGTGATAAATAATAAAGACTTAAATGGTGTTAAAAAAGTTCCAGGAATTGGACCTAAGGGTGCAGGACGTATTTTAGTTGAACTTGCAGGGTTTGATGTGGAGTTAATCTCTTCTGGAGATGGTACACCATCCTCTTCTTTAGCATTTTCCCAAGCCACTGAAGCACTAGAATCACTCGGATTTAAAAAAGATAAAATATCTAAAGCACTAACAGCGTGTGAGGGCAAAGATACTGCCTCACTTGTTAAGGGTGCACTAAAATTACTACAGACAGTTTAGCAAAAGGAAATATATATTGAAATTAACGATTTTATTTGGTGGGGCGAGTTTTGAGCATGAGATTAGCATTGTAAGTGCTATTACTATAAAAGAGAAATTATCGAGTTTTGATTTAAGCTTTGTTTTTTGTGATGGAGATCATAAGTTCTATCTTATAGATGCTTCTAAGATGAAGGCAACTACTTTTAGTTCAAAAGAGCATAAAAAAAATGCCAGAGCTAACACTTATAAATCGAGGTTTTGCTCAAAAATCTCTTTTTGGTTCTACTCTTCACACAAATCCTCTTCTGAATCTTATTCATGGTGGAGATGGTGAAGATGGAACTATCGCTTCACTCTTAGACTTTTTTGATATTAAGTATATTGGTCCACGAAAAGAGGCATGTACTTTTTCTTATGACAAACGCTATACAAAGTATCTATGCAATGCGATAGGTGTAAAAAGTGTTGAGTATGAGGTGTTTCACAAAAAAGAAGCCAAAGACTTAGGTCTTAAAATGCCTGTTATAGTAAAACCAGCAACTCTTGGAAGTTCTATAGGTGTAAGTATAGTAAAAGATGAGTCAGAGTTTGACTATGCACTTGACACTGCGTTTGAGTATGATGATGCTGTTTTAGTAGAGCCTTTTATAAAAGATGTAAAAGAGTATAACCTTGCTGGATATATGATAGATGATAAGATACAGTTTTCTATAGTTGAAGAGCCTCAAAAAGAGGAGTTTTTAGACTTTGAGAAAAAATATATGGACTTTTCTCGCTCAGAACAGGTAAGTCGTGCTGATATAAGTGAAGAACTTACTAACAAACTTAAGTCTAGTTTTGAGAAAGTTTACCGTGGAATGTTTGAAGGTTCACTCATCCGTTGTGACTTTTTTGTTGTAAATGGGGAAGTACTTTTAAATGAGATTAACCCAATTCCTGGTTCTATGGCAAACTACCTTTTTGAAGATTTTGAGCAAGTTATAAGAGAGCTGTTAAATGCTCTTCCTGATGCTAAGAGAGTAAAAGTCTCTTATGATTACATCGACTCTATATCTAGTGCAAAAGGAAAGTAATGGCTGTTAAATCTATCCAGCATATGCAACATACATTTGATATAAGTTACGAAATACTCAATCCTGAGGCAAAAGTAGACTTAATTATACTGCATGGTTGGGGAAGTAACAAAAACATTATGAAAAATATTTTTAGCCCTTTTATGGATAGTTTTCGTCATATTTATATAGATTTACCAGGGTTTGGAAAATCTACCTGTCCAGTAGCTCTTAAAACTTCAGATGTTAGCCGGATTGTAGAGTTGTTTATGATTCATCTCAATGCTAGTCGAGACATCATACTTGGTCACTCTTTTGGTGGGAAAGTCGCACTTTTACTTGATCCTAAAGTACTTGTTTTAGTTGCAAGTGCAGGTATCAAAGTAGCAAAACCTTTAAGTATACAGTTCAAAATTGCAACAACTAAAGTGTTTAACTTTTTAGGACTTAAAAAGTTTCGTTCACTTTTTATAGCAGCTGATGCAAAAAATTTGAGTCGACCTATGTATGACACTTTTAAAAATGTTGTAAATGAAGACTTTACACAAGAGTTTAAAGAGTACGAGGGAAAAGCACTTTTATGTTGGGGTGAAGAAGATACGGCAACTCCTTTAAGTTCAGGACAAACCATAAAAGAACTTATAAAAGATTCTAAGTTACAAGTTTATAATGGTGATCATTTCTTCTTTACTAAAGAGGCTCAAGATATATCTGTTAGGGTTGAAGAAACATTTTTAGCTACGGTGAGTCACTAACATGGAAAAATTTGAACTTCTCATTGCCTTTACTACAAATGCCCTTTTCATTTTTCTTTTAGCTTGGTATCTTATAACTAATTTACAATGGTATAACTACTCACTTTCTCGCGCTATATTAAAACATCATAAACCGCAGTGGCATATACTTTACTTTATTATTCCTTTTATCGCTTACTACACAACGGGTAAGTTTTTTGTTATATTTTTTGTATTTGCAATTTTACCTTCTATAATTATTTGGCATAAACGACTTGACAAAAAACTCGTACTTACATGGCGTGTGAAGCGTTTTCTTATACTAGTAATAGGGCTTACACTATTTCAAAATGTTTTATGTACTCTAAAAGATGCATGTGAAGTGTATGGTGTTTTTATGCCACTAGCACTTGCCTACATTGGTTCATACATCATAGAAAAGTATCTTTTTATGGTTTATAAAAAGCAGGCAAAAAGAAAACTTACTTCTATGGATAAGTTACAAACTATCGCTATTACAGGTAGTTATGGTAAAACAAGTATAAAAAACTTTGTCGCTCAAATTTTGAG
>NZ_JAEMVC010000088.1 GCF_029215985.1 Sulfurimonas sp. SAG-AH-194-C21 | reverse complement strand
AATAAATCATAGTAATCTCTTGACTTTGCTCTGTTATAAAACATCAATGATTTCATTGCGAAGATAGAGTCTACTGATGAAATTTCAATATTTCCTATAGTAGTAGGTTCATCAGCATCAAATATATCTCGTACACCTCTATTGTCTGAGCCATCAAAAAATGTAACTTTAACATTATTAATCATCCAATTTTGTTCATAGTCAAGTATATCTTCACAATTAATCTCAAAATCAAGTAATTTTCCTTGTGAAAACTCAATAAATGTAACTTTACTTCTTCCATATAAATTGACACAATGTTCTATAAAATTTTGAATCGCATCTCTTGGAAGCTTACTCATTGTGCAAAAATCTAAATCTTCGGATAGTCTATGTTTTAGATGATATGCAAGAGCAGTACCTCCAATCAGTCTAAAGCCATAATCTTTAAATACATAGTGATTCTGTATATCTGGTAGTATTTTCTTTATTTGTTCTGTCATACAATTTTACCAATGGCATATTCTATTTTATCTTCGATTATATATGACTCTGGAAATTTAACTCTATGAGCAGCTTCTAAAATAGTACTTTTGCCTACTTTACTCACAATCGAATCTATGCGTTTTTGCGATGCACCTGTGAGTTGTTTGGAAAGCTTCTCTGTATTTATTACAAGGTTTTTTCTATTTTCTATTTTTATAGGGGTAAATCCATAATGCACTTGCTCTAATGCTGTTGCTTTAACGCTTTTTGTTTTATTATCGAAATCAAAATTTTCATTTATTACTGTTTCAATACGATCAGCACCAAATAGTTTTATAAGTGAGTCTGTATTTCTCTGTTCTGGACTACTCATATAAATGCTAATTATTCGGTTTATACCTATTCTCTGCCCATTGCCACTTGACCAGAGTAAATCAGTATAAAACCAACTCTTATCAAGTTTAACAGTTTTAGCTTTTTTATTAAATCTTGGTTTATTATCAGTTTTATTTTTACGAGAGTGTATTGTTTCTGCTTCGTCTAAATTCATTTTTGAAAGAAAAGTATATAGCTTATATCTTTTGCTTTTTGTTTTTGACCAATCTGCAATTGTATTGGAAGGGATATCAAGCATATTACTAATTTCTAAATCTGTCATAACATCCCCCTTTTTCTTAAATTATAACCGAATATCGTTTTATAGTCAAGAATAATAATTTATATACTTATATTTCTTCTCGCTCCCAAGTTCTACTTGGGAGTGTATACATTTGTTTATATCTCTTTTGTTGTTGTGCTGTAGGCATTCCCATGCGGAGCATGGGAACGAGGTAATTAATTGGTATACTGTCCCCAGATTTTCGGCTTTTTTGAAGATGCTTAATTACTTTATTGTTGTATCTATCCAATAGGGAGGCAATAGCATCATTTAACGCATCAACACTAAAGAACTTATGATGTCGAAATCTTGCTAAAATATATCGTTGTATCGCTTGAACACCTTGTTCTGCTTTAGGCTTATCCTTTGGCTTGCGAGGTCTTGCAGGTTCCACTGCTATAGAGTAATGTCGATTTAAATCTGCATAACTTTCATTTACTACAATTCCATTCTTATTATTAGAGATGATGGCTGATTTTAGATTATCTGGAACTACAACTCTTGATACTCCACCAAAAAAGTTGTAGCACATTACATGGGAGTAGATAAAATCTTCTTGTGTTTGAGATGGTGTAGCATGTACAAATGTATATCCGCTAGCACCAAGAACAGCTACGAATATTTGTGCTGTATCTATTTCACCAGTTCTTTGATTATGAATAGGCATAGTTAGACCACTGTAATCTACAAATACTTTTTCGCCAGCGAGATGAGTTTGCCTCATTGATGGGTTAAGTGTTTGTTTAAATCTACTGTAGTGTAATCGAAACTGGCTGTAGCAGTATCCATCAGCATTAGTTTCTATGTACTCTTCCCATAGTAATATAAGAGTAATTTTAGTTTTTTTACGAAGTTTCATCTCTTTGTAGAGATAGTTCATATCTGGCATGGCTTTTTTAGATACTACGACAGAAGAGTATTCTGGAAAAAGTTTTAACCTTAGTGTATCATCATCTAAAATATTTATTTGCTCAATATTTAAACCAGAGCTTCTAAATCGTTTTATGTAGTCAGATATAGTACTTTTAGCTACATTTGTAGCACCTTGAATTCTTCGTAACGACAACTCCATAACACTATGAAGTTGCAGTACATCACGAACTTGTTTCATTGATATGATCCTCATTTAACACTCCTGTAAATTTACTTACAAACAGTGTATTTAAATTTAGAAAATACCTCTTTCTTAAATATTCTTTAGATGCTGTTTTTTATTCTAAAGTGTCCGAATCATTTCCAGCATCACTGTCCGATCTAAAACAGCACTAGTGTCCGATTAGAAACAGCATTGGTGTCCGATTTGCTCCGTTTTTTGCATTTTCGGGTAAATCTTTGTCTTTTTTAATTAATTGGTATACTGTCCCCGGATTTTGTCCCCGGATTTTTGGTCCCCGGATTTTTAAGAAAGGAAGCTTAAAAAATGGAACAGAGTATATTAAGAAGAATAATTATGTATATGAAAGAACTTGGAAAAATGGCTTGCTAGTTAAAGAGATCCAACTTCAACCAACAATAAAAGCCTCTGAGGAGAAGTCAACTAAAAAGATACCTACATTTTCAAAACAAGTGCAATAGATAGAAATGTAAAATAAAGCTAGAATTTTATTAGTAGACATGTTATGACTACTTAATATTAGATAATCCTTTTAGAAACAAAGGATTAAAATGGACATTTCACTTTATCATATGACACATATCGAAAATTTAGATAATGTATTGAAACAAGGATTACTGTCACATGGTAATAGGTATCAAAAACAAGATATCAGT
>NZ_JAEMVC010000087.1 GCF_029215985.1 Sulfurimonas sp. SAG-AH-194-C21 | reverse complement strand
ACACAAATGATTTTTTAACTACTATTAATAATCTGATAAAGGTAGTTGGTGCATCAAATGAGTTGATAACTAAGGCATTAAACATAACAAACCCTGACTTAGAAGACAACTTACAGTATGTATGTGCCCAGTATTTGAAATGTGATGTAATCATAACAAATGATAAAAAATTTTATAGTCCTAATATAGAAAAAGTTTCAAGTGTGGAGTTTATAAATAAATACTTATGAGAAAATCAACTTTTTTATATTTTATTTTATTCCTACTGTTTTTACAAACCAATATCTATGCAAAAGAGGTATACTTTATTGACAATGCAACTCTTGAGTTAGCAGAGAAAAACCATGGTGAAAAAGCAAGACAGAGGATGATTTCACTTGTAAAACTTCTCAACACCATACAAAACAAAACGGAACTTGAAAAGTTAAAATATATAAACGACTTTTTTAATGCTATCACATATAGTAGTGACCTAAAAGTATGGAACAAAAAGGACTACTGGGCTACACGTGAAGAGTTTTTAAGCATTGATCAAGGGGATTGTGAAGACTATGTCATAGCAAAGTACTTTTCACTCAGACAGCTTGGTTTGTCAAATGAGAAGATATTTTTAACGTATGTAAAAGCTATTAAATACAGACAATCACATATGATACTTACATACTATGAAAACAAAAACTCCATACCTTTGATTTTAGATAACATTGTGCAGACTATCTTACCTGCTTCTAAAAGAAAAGACTTACTACCACTTTTCAACTTCAATGGTGAGAAGATATATATGGCAAAACAGCGAGGATTAGGAAGAGTTGTGCCAAAAGGGAAAATCAACCTCAAACAATGGAGTAATCTGATTTTAAAAATAAAAAGAGAGAAAACATGAGTCTAAAGTCACTATTTATCATAACGCTATCCACACTCTTGCTTATTATTTTAGGTATTGTCTTTGTTACAAATATCAAAAATACTCAAAGCTTTTTAGCAAAGCAGATTTATTCTACTTCGCAAGATACTGTGTACTCTTTAGCTATGTCCCTCTCAAGCATAGATGAAAAAGACTCAAGAGTAGATATAGAACTTATGATAAACGCCATCTTTGATAGTGGCTACTATGAGTACATAAAGTACTATGACATTAACAACTCCATCATCTATGAGACAAGCTTGCCTGTACTTGTAAAAGACATCCCGTCATGGTTTATATCTATCACACCTATAGAGCTCCAAGAAGCGACAGGAAGTATAAACAAAGGCTGGACTAAAGCAGGAACTCTGCATATAAAAGGTCATAGTGGTTATGCTTACTATGCCCTCTATCAAAACTTCAAAAGTTTGTTAATTACTTTTAGTATCATTGCTTTTATATCCCTAAGTGTTCTTATATTTATTATTAACACTATTTTAGTATCTCTAAAGGGTATTAAAAACCAAGCAAATAGTATTGCAGAACATAAATTTATCATACAAAAGAGTAAACCCTTTGTAAGTGAATTTGGTGTTTTGATAAACAGTATGAACAAAATGGTTACAAAAGTAGAGAGTATTTTCAAGGCTGAAGTTCAAACTTTTGAGCAGTACCAGACCCTACTCTACAAAGATGAGGAGACCGCCCTTCCCAACAAAAAGTACTTTATGCTCAAACTTAAAGAGATTTTAGATGATGAGAGTGTGAACCTTGGCTACTTAGCCATTGTTTCTATAGATGGACTAGATAAACTCAAACAAGAGAGTAGCTACCAGGTATATAAAGAAACTTTAGAAAACTTCATAGAAAATATGCCCTCGGAGTTAAAACTAAACAACTTACTAGCACGCATAAGTGAAAATGACATAGCAGTCCTCTTTGAAACTCATGACATCTCTAAAATAGAGTCTTATTTTACTGAGCTGCAAGATTCCTTAAACATTACACATAAAGATATAAAGAGTAAGGAAAAACTTCTCTGTTTTAGTATAGGTGTAGCACCCTACTTTGAAGATGACAAACTTAGTGAAGCACTTTCTCGTGTGGACTACTCACTCAGTCGCTCTAAAATCAATGGATGTAACATCATAGATATTTACGATGCAAATGGAAAAAACCAAGAGCTAGTCACACTAGGAAAAAGCTCATGGAAAACGAGATTTGATAAAATATTTGATGAGAACAGAATCATTTTAGCAACACAAAGTGCTATAAATACAACTACAAAGAGCACTTACCACGATGAAATGCTAGTAAGAATCACAGAAGATGATGGTTCCATTCATACAGCAGGTTTTTATCTTCCTATGGCAAACTCTTTAGGTCTACTCTCCAAGTTTGATGAGAGCACTATTAAAAGTGTATTAGAGAGTATAGACACCTACCAAAACCCAGTTGCTGTAAACATCAGTAAGGACTTCGTACTTCAAAGTTTAAACTTTTTAGAACTTAGAAGCAGACTCTCAAAACTCCGAACTTCACATCCACAAACATTACACTTTGAGTGTAGTGAAAATGAGATACTTCAAGAGTTAGACTCGTATGTCGAGTTTGCAGATATGGTTCATGCACATAAACAGCTTTTTGGGATAGATAGGTTTTCAGGTATACAAAACATTGGATATATAGAAAAAATACGACCAGACTACATAAAAGTAAATGTCAACTTTATACTCTCTTCTTATGAAAACAACCAAGGAGTACTTAACTCCCTAAATACCCTCTCAAAAACTATGGGCATCACCCTCATCATAACAGCCGTCCAGCATGAAGAACAACTCAGTAAATTGGAAGAAATAGGATACGAAAATTTTCAAGGTTTAGTCATATCTGACATAAAGATATAAAACTTTGTTGTAAAAATTAAAATAATATAGTTGTGTTAGAAAACATAGAGGCTAAACCCTTTATGTAAGTTTTGATGAGATACACAAGTATGAGAGTTGGTCTTGAGAACTAAAAGCTATGTATG
>NZ_JAEMVC010000086.1 GCF_029215985.1 Sulfurimonas sp. SAG-AH-194-C21 | reverse complement strand
CTAGAGATATCCCCAATCAAACTTCATACAACAAAAACAAAAGATGCTTACAAAAATTCAGACCAAATAGCTCTTTATCACGGTATGGCTGGAGTATTCTTTGATTCACTTCCAGATAAACATGGTATGCCTTTTATTGATAGATATTTTGAAAAACAAGGACTAAGACCTTTTGAAGTGACATCTTTACATAAACTTGCATTCATTGGTGATAGAGGTATGGGAGCTATTGAATACCTACCAAAAGAGGAAGATGCTATAGTATCTTCAGGTAATGTGATTAATGCAAAAGTAGCATATGAAGAAATGAAACAAGGTTTAGTACGGGATGACTCTTCAATTGAAACCTTAATGAATATTAGAGAGAGTGTATCCCCTGTAGGTGGTGGAAGACCTAAAATGCTTGTACAATATAACTATGACACAGAGACGATTAGACTAAATAAAAAAGATTTGAATGATGGGTATACAAGAGCTATTATTAAATTTGATGAAATTTATTATGTAGAAAGTATTGGTCTTACTAAACTTGAGTACATATTTATGACTATGGCAAAAGAAATAGGTATAAATACAGCAGAATTTAGACTTATAAATGAAGGTAAATCTAAACATTTACTTATAAAAAGATTTGACAGAGATGAGAATGATGAAAAAGTGCATATGTGCAGTGCAGCTGGATTAATGCATGTTGATATAACTATTATAAAAGCAATCTCATACGAACAGTTATTTATCCTTACAAGGAAAGTATGTAAATCACAAGAAGATGTGAAAGAATTGTTTAAGCGAATGATATTAAATATCTTGGCGTTTAACTTTGATGATCATGCAAAAAACTTTTCATACTTAATGGATAGAAATGGAAAATGGAGTTTGTCGCCTGCATATGATATTACATATTCAAAAGGTTTAATGAAGTCACATACTACGACAATTGTAGGAAAAGATTTATATATCACAAGAGCAGATGTTCTAAAAATTGCAAAATCTCAATCTATACAACTTCCAATTGCTGAAAAAATCATTGATGACTGCATAAAAGTTACAAAAACTTTTCAAGTAAAAGCTATAAAGCTTGAGCTTGATGAAGATACTATTGAAGAATGTAAAAAAGATATTGATAGTCAAATAGAATTACTTAAAACTAAAACGAAGGATCAGTATGAATAATGATGAACAAGAAAGAAAGATAAGAGCTGCACACAGGAATGCTGAGATATATGGTCTTGAGGCTATATTAAAAGAAGAACTAACCAAAGATACTACTAACTTAGAGCATTTTAATCTTCATGTTGAGTATGAAAAGCTTAAAAAAGATTCTAAAGTGGATAAGCTTACTTACTTGTATGTTGGTATAGTTGTAGGAATCCTTTTAACTCTTGTAGTTGCAGTCTTCTTTACCTAATCATTAAATCAATTAAAAGGAAAAATTAGAAATGCAAATAAAATTAACAGTTAGTGAAGAAAATGTAGAGATATTACTTACAATTCTTAACAATCTAAAAAGTGGACTTATTACAAATATTGAAAAAAATGATAAAAGTAGAGTGTCAACTGAGTATCAACCCAAAAGTAAAGTAATTTATGAGCATGAATCAGGTACTCATGATACTACAGGTAAATACTCAGCATCAGCATATAGAGAAAAATTAAAGAGAAAATAATGTATAAACTAAATTATTATGTACCTGTATCTGCAAAAGAAGAAACCAAACAAGCACTTTTTAATATAGGTGTAGGAAATTTTACCAACTATGAGTGTTGTGCATGGGAAACATTAGGTAGTGGACAGTTTAAACCTATTAACAATGCAAATCCAGCTATTGGCCAAGTAGATACTCTTGAAGTACTAGATGAGTACAAGATAGAGATGATTTGCACAGATGAACTTATCGAACTAGCCGTTAAAACTTTAAAGGAAGTCCACCCTTATGAAGAAGTTGCTTATGAAGTGTTTAAGATGGAAGAGTTCTAATGAAGTCTAATGAACGACTCCGACCCAAGGGTAGGGGAAGGGTACCCGTCACTCCATTCTAGCCGATTGACACAGATTTTTAAGCAGTCCCTTGGAGAGTTGTTCTAAACACTAAAAACACTGAGTTGTGTATCTAGCTCTTTTGCTTTGGTATCCACACTACTTGCTATATTATTTACAGATATTGAAAGTTTACTTGTCTCGTTAACAACTGTAGATGTGTCATTTACAAGAGAAAGTAGTTCTTTGATCTTTTGAGAAATCATTACATCTGTCTCTATCAGTTTTTGTGTTGAGTTGATAGTTGAAGTTAAAGTACTTACTGTCACTTCTGCTTCTTGCGAGAGTTCATCTGCATTCTGAGCTACATTTTTATTTGCATCCATTGCTTCATCAGACTTAGAAATAATTTCTGTAATACTTTGTGTAATCTGATTAGTAGTTGCATTTATATCAGATAAACTGCTTTGTGTTCTCTCTGCAAGTTTTCTTACTTCATCTGCAACAACTGCAAATCCCCTACCATGCTCACCCGCACGAGCTGCCTCAATAGCTGCATTTAGTGCAAGTAAATTTGTTTGATCTGCAATATCACTAATAACCCCAAGTACACTTTTAATATCTTCAGCCTGCACACTTAGTTGCGTTATTTGTTCTTTAAAGTCTTCTTGTAGAGCATTTCCATATTCTATTTTATTCACTACTACACTTAGTTTTTCAACAAACTTTTCGAGTACACTTTGAACAGTTTTTATATTTGTAGTTGTTTCAGTAGCTAATGTTTCATTTTGAGAAAGACTCTCGCCAACAACACTTCCTAAGTTACTGATACTGTTAATATTTGAATCAATCTGTGTCGATTTATCCTGTAGTTCAATTGCAGTTGTGATTAAGTCAGAACTTGCCTTTTTATTTTCTTTGGATATTTCTAAAGTATGTGAAATCAACACTTTAAAGGTATTTACAAGATTATTTAATGATGATGCGATGAGCCCTATTTCATCATCATTTATAGATGTAATCTCTTGTGTTAAGTTTTTACTTTTAGATAAT
>NZ_JAEMVC010000085.1 GCF_029215985.1 Sulfurimonas sp. SAG-AH-194-C21 | reverse complement strand
ATAATGGCATACAACCTAAAAAATAAACTAGTAGTAGCAGTAAGTTCACGAGCACTCTTTGACCTTGAAACTGAAAACAGAGTCTTTGAAGAAAAAGGTCTGGATGAATATTACAAGTATCAACTCCAAAATGAGAATGAACCACTTCAAAAAGGTACAGGATATAGACTCATAGAAAATCTTTTAAAGATAAACCAACATTTTAGTGAAGAAGAGAAACAAGTAGAAGTCATTATTCTCTCAAAAAATAATGCAGGAACAAGCCTGCGAATAACAAACGCGATACATGAGTATAAGTTGGATATATTGCGTTCTGCTTGGACAAGTGGCAGTGACACTTCAACATACTTAAAAGCCTTTAAAGTTGACCTCTTTTTAAGTGCAGACGATGAGGATGTCATAAACGCCATCCAAAACGGTGTAGCAGCAGCAAAAATACTTCCATCTCATCAAGATGTTCACAACTCACTAGGCGACCAAGTTCGTATAGCCTTTGATGGCGATGCCGTTCTCTTTAGTGAGGCTTCAGAACTCGTGTATAAAAGAGATGGACTTGATGCTTTCATAAAACACGAACAAAAGAATAAAAATAATCCTTTAGAAAAGGGTGTCTTTGCAAAGCTACTTCTGACCATCGCCAATATACAAAAAAAGTTCAAAGATAAAGAGTCTCCTATACGAACTGCTTTAGTAACTGCACGTTCAGCACCAACACATGAGCGAGTTATAAAAACACTCAATGTATGGGGAGTGAGAATAGATGAAGCCTTTTTCTTAGGTGGTAGTGAAAAATATGAAGTACTTGAAGCATTTGGTACAGATATGTTTTTTGATGATCAGGATACACACTTAGACTTATCTGTGTCTGTTGTGCCTAGTGCTAAAGTTATTCATAAGAGTATTGAAGAGTTTAAGAAGTAAAATTTAATAACTCTACTTCTAAATCAAGTAAAGAAAGGGGTAAGCCAAAGCTTTCTACTTTTACATAATCTTTATATGTAACTAAAAGGGAGCCAGATTTATCTCGCAGAAGTATCTCTTCTAACTCAGACTTACTAAAAGGATGATGGTCTGCAAAGTAGTTTTTACTTACAACTTCTGGTAAAAATTCATCAAGCCGTTCTGGTCTTGCTATGGCTGTGACTAGTGACATTTTTTGTGTAGCATTTTTAAGCTCGACCCTGCGTTTAAAATCTCTACCTTCTTTATAGATACTCACTTCCTTACCCTTCCAAAGTCTTTCACGATAAGGGCCAGAGGGAAGACAACTAGTGTTTGAAGTATCTACTTCTATGAGAATATCTCTCTTTTTTATGTCATGTTTTGAGTAAGCATCATCTAAAAAGATACTCGTCGCACCCATCTCTTTAGCCTTAAGTATGCCCTCTTTTCTATTCTCACTGACTATAACTACCGCGTTTGGAAGTTTATGTGCGTATATCATCGCTTCATCACCGCTAATACTTACATCACAAAGGATTTTAGTTTTATCTTTTACTACATGAAGTCCACTTGAGTCACGACCGTAACCACGAAGTATTATTGCTGCGTTTGTATGCTCTTTTGCAAGGGCTATAACTAAGGGAGTTTTACCACTTCCACCAACTGTTAAGTTACCAACACTTATTATGTCTATACCAAAATCCTCAGCAGTTTTACTCTTAAAACGAAGCCACATTAAAAAGCAGTAAAAATATGAGAGCGGAAGTAAACAAAAAGAAAGAACTTTTTGAAAGAAGTTTGGGTTGTAGAAATATTGCTCAACCCAAAATACAAGAGAATTTTTCAAAAAAATCTATACTCTTGTTTTAGCTATTTTTTTCACTTTGTCTATTACAGATTTCACCTCAGCATCACTCATATTCGCATAGATTGGGAGAGAGAGTACTTGTTGGTATGAGCGAAGTGCTACTGGATAGTCATTTACTCTTAAAGAGTACTTTGTTTTATAGTACGAAAGTAGGTGAAGAGGAATGTAGTGAAGCCCGGTTCCGATACTTACATTTCTAAGTTCAACCGCAAAAGAGTCACGATTTTTATCAATTTTTATCACATATAGAGAAAAAGGATTCTCTTCATTATCCATAGCTGGAACAGTTACATGTTTTATACTGCCAAGTGCATTTGAGTACATACTTGCAATCTTTTGCTGTCTAGCTATTACTGCATCCTGATCAGAAACCATCGCACGGATATATGCTGCGTTTAAAGGGCTTAACGAGTAGTCATTTCCAATATCTACAACATCATAAATATAATCTAAGGCATTCTCATTACGTACAATTGCATGATTCATAAGCAGTCTTGCCCGCTCTATAATCTCATCACTATTAGTCACGAGCATACCACCATTACAAATGTTCTTCTTCAAGTGTGGAGAGAAGTTAAAACATACAATATCAGCACCAGTTGAACCTATCTTTTTACCCTTATAAGTTGCACCAAGAGCATCACTTGCATCTTCTACAATTTTTACACTATAACGTTTAGCCATTGCATATACACGTTCTAAGTCAACTGTAGCACCACCAAGGTGAGTTATGATGACAGCTTTGAGTTTTTTACTTTTGTTCTCATCAAGGTATACATCTAATTTGTCAAGGTTAATGTTATATGAATCAGCATCAATATCTATAAACACAGGTTCAGCATCAAAGTGACGTACAACTTCAGGAACACTAGGATGTGCATTAACAGAACATACAACTTTATCGCCACGTTTAAGGTCAAGTGCTAACATCGCTAAATGCAGAGCCGAAGTTCCATGAGAAGTAGCAAGCACATAATCAGCACCAACATAATCAGCAAATTCGCTCTCAAGTTCTTCTATCTGGTTTATGTCCTCTCCATCAAGAGTATCACTTACATGTGAATGAGCATCACGAGAGCTTTCATATCTATTAAACGGTATTTTCATTTTTTTTCCTTATAAAGTTATATCTCTTGGATAATTAAAATCATGGTTCAGTGTTCTTGATGTCAGTTTTGCAATCACTGGCATTTTTCGTTTAAAATGGTTCTGGAAAATTTTATTTATTATCATATCTAACATTTTCTCATTTATACCTTTTTTTAGTATCTCTT
>NZ_JAEMVC010000084.1 GCF_029215985.1 Sulfurimonas sp. SAG-AH-194-C21 | reverse complement strand
TTGTTTCTTTGAGTTGTGCTTTACTTTTCTCTAAATCATTAAAGTACTTACTATCACTTTGTAGTTTTTCTACTAATGATGGCACTAAAAGTATTTTGTCTTTATACTCAGATATATAAACGATCACAGTAGTTCTATTTTTATCAATTTCAAGGAGTTTAGTTTTTAAAAGCTTTATCTCTTTAGAAATATTTTGAAGTAGTACTTCATCAACACCTTGCTTTTGTAAAACTTCAGTAAGTTCTGCGTTTGTACTCTCTATTTTTTCATTACAGAGTGTTTGAATGTTCTGTACTTTACTTATCTGTGATAAGTTTAGACTTTTAAGTCGCTCACTATATGCATCAACAGCTTTTTTTACATCTTCATTTATGAGTTTAACAATTGCTTCGATTTCTTTATCTGTTTGCTCTATCTTTGCACTAAACTCTTCTTTTTTGTGCTTTGCATTTAAAAATTGTTTTTGAATTTCAGCTGTTTTTTCTTCTCTTTGTTCACCTGCTACTTGCTGTGCATGGCTTAGGTTTGATTTGGCTATATTTATATTTTTAACATAACTTTTTTTATTCTCTTCTAAGTCAGTTTTTTGCTGATACAGCACTGCTCTTTGTCTGTTTTTCACCCTAGTCTCTTGTGATGCCTCATCTTCAAAAACTTTCTTTTTTCTGATGCTCTCTTTGTTAAGAGATTTAATACTCTCTTTAACAGCCTTAAGCCCATTTTGTAACTTAGTCTGCTCATAATCATTTTCAAATGCTTCATCAAACGCCACATTTAAACCAAAGATTGAGTTTTTATCTTCATTTTTGGTAACACTAAAAGGCTTTTCACTAAATAGTATTTCATCTTTAAGATAAGTAACTATTTTTTCTCTGTTAGAGATACTATTTTTTTGTAAATATCCATATAAGTTATCTTTGTCAAAGTCTAGTTTCTTTTCAAAATCTTCTTTTTGTTGAAATAACTTCTCTTTTTGACGGCTTACATCAGTATCTAGTTTTTCATTAGCAAGTTTAAGTTTTTTTGCTATCTCAGCTATCTCACTTTCGACTTGTTTTATACCTATCCCATTATCACTTTGTGATATTTTCACCTCGGCTAAAGCTTCATTATATTTTAAAATTGTCTCTTCATACTTCGCTATTTCTTGTGCATTAAAAGGAAAAAACTCCATTCTTCCGAGTTCAATATTTATAGTGTTAAATTTCTTTTTTTCTTCTTCTAACGCAAGTACAAAACTATCTTTTTCATCTCTATATCTTTGCGTTTTAGCTAAAATATTTTTCTCTTTACTCTCTATGAGTTCACTCTTGTCACTATGTATCTGAGTGCTAATCTCTAAGTTTTTCTCTTTAAGATTTAAGATCTCAGCATCTGCATCTTTTTTATACTCTTGTATGAGTTTTTGATACTTCTCTTTTATTGTCTCAAACTCTGATGTTAAAGCCTTGTATCTCTCTTCATTACTTTGCAGTTCATTTTTATAATTTTCTTCTTTATTGGACTCATCCACTAAAATATCGATATTTATTTTTCTATACTCATTTTCTCTTTTTTGTAAATCTTTTAACTCTTTTTCCTGTTCTATCATCTCTTTGTTAATAGTCTCGGTTTTTGCATTAATAATCCCAAGAGCGACAGAAAAACTCTCTCTTTTATTTTTTTCTTCTTCTTGTAAAGAGTTTAATGACATCTCAACTTCTTCTGTTTTTACAGAAACTTCTTGCTTTAATCTATGGAGTTTATTTGCTTTAATCTTAAACTCTTTTCTTTTCGCATTGTACTCATCAAACCTTTGAGATAGTTTTTCAATATTGGGAATCTTTTTCTCAAACTTTTCTATCTCATCTTTATGAGAAACATACTCGTCTAAATTAATTCTAATCTCATTGAGGTCTATTTTTGCATCTGCATTTTCTATCAAAGAGACTATACTTTTTTTGATGCTGTTTGAATTTACTTTTGAACTTATAAAAATATTTGACAAGGTTTTAGCAAACTCTTTTGTATAGTTACTATTTTCAAAGAGTGTAAAATCAACTACAGATTCTTGTTTTATTTTTTTGTTGTTTGTATCTCTTTTGTGAAAGGTATTTATATATTTTTCTTTAATCGTAGTAGTATAGTTTGGTAGGTTCTCTTTTTGGATTTTTTCATTTAGTTTTTCTAAATTAACAGGCATCTTTTCATCTATAAAAAGTTCCTTTACTCCAAACTCACAAGCGCTTATATCTATAAATGTATAGTGTAGTTTTCCACTTTTACTCACAACAAATAAAAATCTACTCTCACCCTTTGTGTACTCATAAACTACATGAGAGTTATGCTCTTTAAAGTACCAATCATTAAAAGATTTTTTAGTATCGGCAGTTAAGTTGAGAATCGAATCGGAATAATCCATAGTATAAAAAAAGAGTGTCGCACGCATGATAGTAGTCTTTCCAACGCCACTTTCACCAAGAAGCAGTGTATTACTTGTTAAATCAATCTCGCTAAACTCAAAACCAGCACTTTTAATCAAATATACTTTTTTTAATCCATCCTTACTCATATACTTCTACCTCCCCTAAAAATGTCTCTATATACTCATACGAATTTAAAACGATAAACTCACTGCTTACACTGTTTTGCTCTTCAACAAAACCATCTTTTTTGAGTCTATCTACTATTTTTTGAATAAACTCTCTGTTGTCATTTGCTCTAACACCTTTCATTTTCAGTGACAGATCTTGGAGTTCGAGATTACTGTTTAAATGATGCTCCATTGCGGTCAGTGTAAACCTATATCCTATACTAAAGTTAGAATCGAGTGTCTTTAAAAAGTTCGCGATGTCTATATAGTCCACTATCTGCTCTAACGCAGCCTCACCATCAGAAGCGTCATCTCTAGCAAAATAGTAGTACCCTTCTCTACGCATCAAAGCATAACCTAAAGGACGAAAATAGGCTCTAAGTTCACTCTCTTTACTTGCTATGGCACTATAGAGTTCCGAGTTACCATTTTTTGAGCTGTTTTCATTTATGTAAGCACCTTTGAGTATAAGCTGGTAAATCTTTTCTATGTGTTGTGGGACTAACTCGTCTACATCTATAAGCATCTTTTCACCTCTATATATT
>NZ_JAEMVC010000083.1 GCF_029215985.1 Sulfurimonas sp. SAG-AH-194-C21 | reverse complement strand
AAAGACCCTCTTTGTCACATACATATGTAAACCAAACATCCCCTTTTTTGACATGATCTACTTCTTCTTCTAAAATAATAGTTAATACATCAATTATTTTTTGAATACTCTCACTATGAGGCAATTTTTTTAGCTTTTTAAGTATCATCGGTGTTGCATCAAGCCCATTTGCTTCTAAGTATCTAGGAACAACAGCCATTCTCTCAACTAAGTCTATAGTCTTTTGTCCTGCTTCAAATAGAGCATCATGAACAATAACACTACCGTAAGTTGAACCTAAACCTAAAAGTAATTTTTCAAGCATCAAAAAATGGCGAATCTCATCATCTGCCACAGCTAACCAGTCATCATAATAGGCCTTAGGTAAGCCACTAAATCTATATGCACTATCAAGTGCTAAGTCTATAGCTGAGTACTCGATGTGAGCTATGGCATGGATAAGATTTATCTGTCCATCTACTGCTGTTAGATTCTTACGTTTTGGAACATCTTGCGGAGGAACTGAGGTGCAAAAAGGAAAATACGAAGGTTTATCAAACTTTAAAGCTAAACTAGACTCTTCAAACTCCACCTCATTATTTTGATACTTTTCATAAAAGAGAGAAAATAGTTCTATCTTTTCTAAAGGGTTTGGTGCTAGTAAAATTGTTTCTAAAGTCTTATAATAATTCATAAGCATATAATGCTATAATTTCTATAAAAAAGAGATAAATATGACCGTAAAAGTTCAGCCAATGGGAATGTATCAAACAAACTGTTACATTGCCACTATTGATGGAAAAGATTTTATAATAGATCCGGGTGTTGGTGCAGCTGCATGGATAAAAAGAAATGTTACTAACCCAGTAGCAATTTTAAATACTCATGGTCACTTTGATCATGTTTGGTCAAATGCAGAAGTTCAAGAACTCTTCGGCCTTGACCTTTATACTCCAGAGGGTGACGTGCCTTTTCTTTGTGATAGCTCATGGATGGCTGATTTACCACCATCATTTCCTGATGTCATTATAAAAGGAGATGAAGAGTTAGACTTTGATGGAACAAAGGTAAAATTTCGTCATTTCCCGGGTCATTGTCCAGGCTGTTCTACCATAGAGATTGGAGATGCTATGTTTAGTGGTGATTTTATCTTTAAGAGAAGTATCGGTCGGACAGACTTTCCAATGTCTAGCCCTAGTGATATGAAAGCATCTCTTGAGAAGTTTAAGCTACTTGACTTTGATAAGACAATCTATCCAGGTCACGGTGAAACAACAAGCATAAAAGAAGAACAAGAACATACAGACCAATGGATAAGGACTTTATAAATGTCAGATTATTTTGAAGATAAAGCGCAAGACTGGGATAAAGATACAACAAAAACAAGTACACCACTGAGTATTGCAACAGCTATTAAAAAGAAGTTTACTTTAAATAAAAATATGAGCATAATGGACTTTGGTGTGGGAACGGGTCTTTTAGGGTTTGAGATTGCTAAAGATGTCAAAAAAGTATTTGGAGTAGATATGTCTCCAAGTATGCTCAAAAAACTTCGTGAAAAAAACAGTCCTGAGCTCTCTATTGAAGCTATTGAGCAAGATATTGTCAAAGAACCATTAAGTGATATTTTTGATGGCATTGTAAGTTCTATGACACTGCATCATGTAGAAGATTTGGAAGCATTTTTTCGCAGTATCTATAAAAATCTTTCTAAAGATGGTTTTATAGCTATAGCTGATTTAGAAAAAGAAGATGGAACTTTTCATTCTGATAACACAGGTGTATATCATTTTGGATTTATTAAAGAAGATTTATGTGAGATTGTAAAAAAGTGTGGTTTTAAAGATATAACTTTTGAAAATATAACCACGATAAACAAACCCCAAAGAGACTTTGGAGTGTTTTTACTCAGTGCTAAACGATAGAAGAACCTTCTTTTAGGTTTTCTCCATCCTCATCAAGTAGGTGTAGTTTTAAAACATGGCGTTCTGTTACCACAGTTTTAAACTCACCCTCAAATACTTTAATATCTAGAACATGTCCAACAACATTTACATTGCGTTTACGACCCTCTTTATGACGTACTCTTGCAATAAACTTGACCTCATCGTGAAACTTTACGGGTGAGAGGAACTGACAGTTACTAGCAACTAAAACTACATTTTTTTCATTTACTGCAAGCATCGCAGCATAATCAGCTGCACCAAAAATGAAACCACCATGAATTAGTCCTATATCATCGGCAACCATTTCAGGCATTGTTCTAAGTCTTGTTTCTATATAGCCACGTTCAAGTACCAACACTTCACCACACAAATCAGGATTAACTCTCTCGTGTGTACTAAGCATCACTTCATTCTCATTTGGGTTATAGTCTATTTGTAAATCTTCTTCTATATAATCGTCTTCAGTCATTATTTTTTATCCTTAATTAATCTTACATAAACACGTGCTGGAGCTGGATATCCTTCTACTGTTTTAGTATTGTCATTTGGATCGAGAAAATCTTCTAAAGATTGACCCTCTATCCACTCAGTTTTTCTCTGCTCGTTTGCTTGTGTAACAGAAGTCTCTAAAACTTCAAATTCACAAAACCCTGCACGCAAACACCAGTTTTTGAGTGCTTTTATAGTTGGTACAAAATAGATGTTTGGTATTTTAGAGTAAGAAGACTCTGGACATAAACACATCTCATCATCACCCTCTATATAAAAAGTATCAAGTATAACTTCACCCTTTTTATCTAAACCCTTAAACAACTGCTTAAGCATCGCTACAGGATCACTTCTATGATACAAAACACCTAAACAAAAGATTGTATCAAACTTCTCTTCATAAAACTCAACATGTTCTACACCTAAAAGCTCATAAACAATATCGCTTTTTACAAAATGGTTTATAAAGTCAAACTGCGTTTTATACAAAGGTGAAGGATCAAAACCTACGAGAGATTTTGGTTCATCCTCAAGCATTCTGAACATATAATAACCATTGTTACACCCTATATCGGCAACACGCTTATTTTTTAAATTAAAATGAGGACGAAGAAGATTATATTTTATATTACTTTGCCACTCAGTATCTATAAATGTACTTCCAATCTCAAACGGACCTTTTCGCCATGGCATAAGAGCTTTAGCATCACGAAGTAGTTT
>NZ_JAEMVC010000082.1 GCF_029215985.1 Sulfurimonas sp. SAG-AH-194-C21 | reverse complement strand
ATCTCCGTGATAGAGGACTCACTAAAAAAAGAGTTTAACTTTTGTAGTGCTCGCTCTATTTCAACCGCTTGTACCTCAAGCGCAAATGCTTTTTTACTCGCTTCGCGACTTATAAATGTAGAAGCTTATGAGAATATTTTAGTAGTAGGGGCTGATGCTCTGTGTTATACAACTGTTTGTGGTTTTTATGCTCTAAGTGTGCTTTCATCTAAACCTTGTACACCATTTTCTGAGGGCAGAGAGGGGATGAATGTTGCTGAAGCGATAGCAGCTGTTTTAGTGCAAAATGTACAAACAAAGGACTCCATCGAGTTATGTGGAGTAGGGGCTAGTTCTGATGCCTACCATATGACTAACCCTGATCCTGAAGCAGGAGGAGCAGTTTCATCAATGAGTAAAGCCTTGGTTGATGCAGGTATAAATGCAGAAGATATAAACTATGTAAATGCACATGGAACAGGAACTTTGGCAAATGACAATGTTGAAGCATTAGCTGTGGAAAAACTCTTTGGGAAAAGTGTTAGTGTTAGCTCAACTAAAGCTATCACGGGACATACTCTTGGGGCTGCTGGAGCTATTGAAGCTATCATCTCATGTGAGACTATCAAACAAGGTAAAATCCCTCCTCAGACAAATATGAAAACACAAGATAATACAAATATAAAGATACCAACAGTGACAGAGAGTCAACAGATAAACTATGTAATAAGTAACTCTTTCGCTTTTGGTGGAAATAATACATCTATAATTTTTGGAGGGATAAACTAATGTCTAAAAGAGTAGCGATAAACATCATAAATGCAGCAAAGATTTATGCACCTATAAAAATAGAAGACTTAGATGAAAAACGAATAGTTCCAAAAATGATGTTAAGACGTCGTTTAACAAGAAATGCAAAAATTATGCTTTACCTTGCAGATAAATGTGGTTTTACTGGTGGAAAAATAGTCTACGGTTCTGCCTTTGGAGAACTTCAAGCAACAGTAGGTATAACAGATGCTATTTTAAACGAGACATCAATAAGCCCAACCCTTTTTCAAAACAGTGTGTATAACTCTGCACCCTCATACTTCTCACTTTTAAATGGCGATAAAGATGAGATAATAACTATCTCTTCGGGTATGAATACTTCAAGAGTAGCACTTCAAACAGCAGCACTTCAAGCTTTAGTATCTGGTGAGAGAGTTTTATGTGTTGTAACAGAATGTCTTGATATTAACATGATAGAAGATGTAAAAACTTGTACTTCTTACTTAGAGTCAGGTGTGGCAGTTGTCTTAGAGATCGCTAAAGATGAGAGTGGTGCGGTGGAGATAGAGAATGTAAAAGAAGAGGGTGTAATAGACTCTCTCCAAGAGTTGATGACTCTTGTTTTAATGAGCGATAAATCTAAAACAAAAGTTTTTGTTAGTTTGTAGTTTGTGGGTGAAGTGTTTTACTTGACTTCGCAAACCATAAGTGTATGACCAAAACCTAAACCATCTACTTGTTCAACTACATTTAAACCCGCTTCATTCGCAAAAGTCTCAAATTCACTTGCTCGGTACATCTTACTTGTTCCATTTGCTAAAGCTGTAAAATATGGAGAAGTGTTTATAAGGCAATATGCACCTATCTCATGGCTTTGTCTATCCCAAAATGGTTCAACTATATAAACTTTTCCATCTTTACTTAGGGCATTTTTTGCTCGTCTTAGAATGTTAACAATGTCATTAACTCCAAAACAATCTAAAAACTGACTCATCCATACTGCATCTACATCTGTAGGAAAAGCGATAGTGTGGTCGAGTAGGTCTATTTGTTGCCCTTTAACTCGTCCCTCAACTCCATGCTCTTTAGCACGGATAAGTGCTTCATCTATTTGGGGCTGGTGGTCAAGGATAGTAACTGTAGTCTCAGGTGATGCAGAGGTAAGAGCAACTGACCATTTTCCAGTATTTCCACCTACATCAAGCATGTTTTTTATCTTTTTTTCGCTCATTATCTTCACCAGTGTTTTAAAGGCAGCATCAGAGTAGAAGTGATCAAAACCAAACCAGCTATCTTTAGCTTTTTGTGGAAGTTTTGTAAGAAGGGGATAGATAGTCTCTTCTGTAGTATCAAAAGCTTTATGCAAACCTACAGGCTCAGCCTTTTTTAAAGACTCATCAAGATAAAAAAGTCCAAGATAATTAACATCATGATTGTAGTTGAGATTTGCTCTTGTCATCTCGTCATTTTGTAAGAAGTAGCCTATTTTTGTAAGCGAATATTTTTCATCTTCAAATGAAAGTGCACCCATACTAAATCCAGTTTCACAAAGTACTTGAACTGCATATAAAGATAAATTTTTAGCATCAGCTATGGCTTGTGCTGTAAGTGGAGTTCTTTTCTTTTTATGTAAAAGTTCAAAAATTCCCCAGTCGCGAAGAAGTCTCGCACACTGAAAAACAATAGGTCCAAAAGCTATTTTTTGGGCTTCCATGAGTGCAGTCTCTCCACTCATATTTTTTGTATCAAACATTAAAGTCCTTGATTTTTTTGTGTTTTAGTAAATATATGTAAAGTAAACTTGTGCACCAGATAAGTCGTTGGAAATTTCAAGCTTTCTATCACCATCATCAGACTTCAGGTAGATTCTATTTGCATTATAACCAACACCAACACCGACATTATCTACAAATCTGTACTCTAAATTAAGTGCACTACTGATAAGAGAACCTGTAAGCCCATCATAATCTAGGAAAAAATAGTCAGTTTTGTAAGTAACAAAAAGACATTTATCTATAATAGTATACTCACCTTTAAAGCCAATAACAGGAAGCGGAATGGTTGTAGATGAATTTGAACTATAGGTTTCTGTAGGCGTTCCATTTACTACCCCAACCGCACCTAAGCCTAAATCAATTGTAGTGATATGAAGTCCAGCTGTAAGTGCTAATTCAACTTTTTTTGTATGGTAAAACGAGTATGCATAATTGATTTTATATACATCCATATCAAAGTAACTTTGAATTTTTGCCCCAGCTGAAATAGTATCTCCGTCCCATTCTATATCTTGGGTTATTTCTCGTCCACCATCGCTTCTAACAGAGAAATAAGAAATATCTATACTTTGTGTATCTGTAAAACGGTAGTAACCATCTAGTCTAAATACACCAGTATCATTTTCCATACCAAGTTGATCTTTTGTATTGATTTTTACACCTATAGGTAGATTTTTAGGTGAAAGGTTCATCTCTGTCTCAAAGTTTGTTACAAACATACCACCCACATTTATTTTCCATTTGTCTGATACTTCAGCATTTACAATTGAGCTTAAAAG
>NZ_JAEMVC010000081.1 GCF_029215985.1 Sulfurimonas sp. SAG-AH-194-C21 | reverse complement strand
TAAAAGGATAAATATAATGTTAAAAATTAAATTAATGGGCTTCAGTCTTCTCTTAATAATCTTAAGTGGCTGTGAAAGTAGCTCAAGTGATAGTGCTCAAGATTCTTCTTCAAATGTTATAGGTTCTGGTACAGTTTCAGACCCTTATATTGTCGGTAACGGTGTGTTTAGTTTTACAAATTCTGCATATTTTAATATAGATATCAATACTTCTAATTGTAATATTATTGCTTACAATATCAACAATCTTGATCCTTGGGGGCAAACAGCATTATTTGACAATGCCTTTAATTCAATCAATAAAACTGGAGGAAATATATATCCATCCTTATCAATTGGTACTTACTCTTTAAAAGCAAATTCTGATAAATCAGAATTAAGTAATAAAAAACCCACGAGGCAAGCCTATTTAGCTGAACGCTAAATTTTCTAGTAAACTCGAAACGGGGTATTTAAGTAGATTTTTTATTCTTTTCCACACGACCCAAGGGTACGGGGAAATCTTTTCGATTATAGGAATTTATTCACCTTGTATAAATAGTATAAGTGGATATGCTCCCAACCTACTAAATGATGGTATGAATTCATTTAGTCCAACGGAAGCAAATCATCTATATAAATTTGCTTTAACTACACATGCTACTGTTAAATTGAATAATGTTGCAAATACTTTTGATGTTTACTTTTATGATGAGAATATGAAATACATATATAACGGATGGCGCTCTCCTCATATTTTAGATTTAGATGAAGGAGTATATTATGTATTAGTTAATAGGTACATATATGCTTCAAGCTCAGAACCTGTATACTTTTCAGTATCAGCAATACCATCTGTCTCTGACACTGATATTTTAGAATTATATGTTGGTATTTTAAATCGAGCTGCCGATGCAATAACTTTTGAATTGCTACAAGATAATAGTATTGCCACACAAACCGAATTAGCTGATGAATTTTTCCTGTCATATGAGGGTCAATTAAGTTATCCTTTATCATTATCTTCCTCTGCTTTTATTAATAAAATTTATCAAAATTTATTTAATCGCAATGCGAGTGATAATGTTTTAACTGAATTGACAGTATTGCTTGATAGTGAGCAGACATCAAAATCTCAAATAGTGGTTGATATTTTAAACGATATAAATAATTCATTAACTATTGAAGACTTGATTATACTAAACAATAAGATTGAGATAGCAAGTTATTATGCTGAAAAAGGACTTGATAATATTTCAGATGCTATCCTTGTTTTAGAAAATATTACCAATTCAATAGATACAGTAAATGAAAGAAAGCTATACATTGACTATTTATCAGGAACAGCTAATCCAGTAGCTAATGCTGGGGTTGATCAAACTGTTAGCTTGGGAAATACAGTTATACTTGATGGTACAAGCAGTTCGCAATGGGCAGGGTTAACATATGACTGGAGAAAGGGAAACTATGGTAATAATGTTACAATTGATAATAATACAGAAATTACTGCAAGTTTTATAGCAGATACTTTAGGAGAATATTTTATACAATTTACTGTTTCTGGAAATATAAACCAACGTGCATTTGACACTATCCGAATAACTGTTGTGCCATAATATAAAACACACTATCTTACATATAAAGATATAACAAAACCTTGGAAAGAAATAGTTTTACCCTATCGGGCAAAACTATTTCTCAAGACAGTCGTTAGACCACACTTGAACTATTAAACCTTTTGTAGTATAATGTATCTACAAAAGGATACACTATGAAAAAAGCTATTAATATTCGTATGGATGAAACACTGTTAACTGATTTAGACTCTTATGCACAAGAGTTGGAACGTTCTCGTACATATATTATTGAAAAGGCTGTAAGCACATACTTTGATATATTAGATGAGATGATTTCTGATAAACGTATTGATGAACTTAAAGCTGGAAAAACTGAAGTTTATTCCCTTGAAGAGGTAGCACAAAGACTTGGATTAAACTAATGTATAAGGTTATTGTTCCAAAAGCTCCATTTAAAGAACTAGAAAAAATAGATAATATAAACCAAAAACTTATTTTTGAAAAAATTAGAGATTTAGAAGTAGGAAACTTTTCAAATGATAAAGCTTTAAAGGGAAAACATAAAGGTAAATTTAGAAAGAGAGCTGGCAACTATAGAATTGTGTATTTAAAAGAAAACGATATTCTTGTTGTCACACTCATTAGAGTTGCTCACAGAAAAGAAGTTTATTGAAAGTCTAACAAAACAGAGTAGCCAATAAATTACCTAGCGGGAATTTATTGGCTATCTTCAGTCGTTATGTGTCTATTGTAAGCACCTTGCTTAGAGTAAGTTTGTTTCAAAGAAAAACAAACTCTCAAGATGAGTATAGAAAGTTAAACGCCATCAAGAAGATGAAAAGCCTTCTCAGCAAACGCCAAGTAACTTACTAAACGCAGTAAGAGAAAAAACCTTACAAATGCAACGGACTCCCGTTGAAACCTTAAGACATCAGAAACACGACGACATAACAAAACGTAGCAAGAAAAATATGTTACCAAGCCGAGTTTAGCTTTGAAAACTTCAAAGATTTTGCTACTATTGTAGAACTTAAAAGAGTACAAAAACAGGTAACATATTTTTGTACTCAACCGTTGTGTGAAATTCAAACATATTGACATTATGAATAAAATTGAATATAATAGTGAATATAAGTATTCAAAAGGACTATTATGAAAACTGTAACAATGAGAGTCGATGATTCAATTTATAATATGATTAAACTTGCAGCAGAAGGTCAAAAAAGAAATCTTTCAAATTTTATTGAGTTTGCTACAATGCAATATTTGACATCTTCGCAGTTCGTGGATAGTGATGAAATGCAAGAAATTTTAGATGATAAAGAACTAGTACAAAATCTCATGAATGGATTAGATGATTTGAAAAATGGTGATTATCAAATTGTCTAAATATCAAATTGCAGAAACCAAGACATTTTTAAAATTAAAGACGACTATAGATAACAAACTTTATACAAAGATAGAAAATTTTGTCTATCCGCAATTACATGAAAATCCATACTATGGAATAAATATAAAAAAACTTAAAGGTAAGCTGGAAGGCTATTATAGATATAGGATTGGCAACTATAGATTATTCTATTTGATTGAAGATGAAAAATTAATCATTGCAGTGGTTGATTTTAAACATCGACAACAGGCATATGACTAAACACACAACAAAACAGAGTAGCGAATACATTACCTATCGGCAATGCATTCACTATCTTCAGTCGTTATGTGTCTATCGTAAGCACCTTGCTTAGAGTAAGTTTGTTTCAAAGAAAAACAAATTTTAAAGAGAAAGTTTACAAGCTTAAATGCAGA
>NZ_JAEMVC010000080.1 GCF_029215985.1 Sulfurimonas sp. SAG-AH-194-C21 | reverse complement strand
TAGTGTGGGGCAAGAGAAAATGAGTCGTGCTATTAAACGCATAGAAGAAGAGCTCGATGATAGACTTGCTTACTTTACTAAAGAGGGAAAACTACTTGAACACCAGCGTTTAAAACAACGAGTGGAGTTTGACTTAGAAATGCTACAAACTACGGGAATGTGTAAGGGTGTGGAGAATTACTCGCGTTTACTTACAGATAAGAAACCAGGAGAAGCACCGTTTACCCTCTTAGATTATTTTGCACAGAACAATAAAGAGTATTTAGTAATCGTAGATGAATCACATGTTTCATTACCTCAGTACCGTGGTATGTATGCAGGGGATAAGGCTAGAAAAGATGTGCTTGTTGATTATGGATTTAGACTTCCCTCGGCACTAGATAACAGACCGCTTAAAGCAGATGAGTATATAGATAAAGCTCCAAAGTATCTTTTTGTCTCAGCAACACCAGCCGAATATGAGTTGGAGATGTCAAGTGTAGTTGCCAAACAAATCATCCGTCCAACAGGACTACTCGACCCTGTAATAGAGATAAAAACATCAGATAATCAAGTAGAAGATATTCATGATGAGATAAAAATAGTAGCTGCAAAAAATGAAAGAATTCTCATAACAGTTCTTACGAAAAAGATGGCAGAATCACTAACTAAATATCTTGCGGACTTAGGTATAAGAGTACAGTATATGCACTCAGACATTGACACGATAGAGCGAAACCAAATCATTCGTGCCCTGCGTTTAGGTGAGTTTGATGTACTCATAGGTATAAATCTTTTACGTGAGGGTCTAGACCTCCCTGAAGTCTCTTTAGTGGCTATTTTAGATGCAGATAAAGAGGGCTTTTTGCGAAGTGAAACAGCCCTTGTGCAGACTATAGGTCGTGGAGCCAGAAACTCTAATGGTCGTGTGATTTTATATGCAAACAGAATAACAGGTTCAATGCAAAGAGCTATGGATAAAACAAGTGAACGAAGAAAGATACAAGATGCACATAATAAAAAGCATGGTATTGCTCCTACTACAACAATTCGTGCACTTGATGAGAATTTAAAAGTTGATGATCATGGTGATTTATATGCAAAACATAACAAAAAAGATAAAATGCCGGCAAGTGAAAAGAAAGCAATAACAAAAGAGTTAATGCTGAAGATGAAAAAAGCGGCGAAAGAGTTAAACTTTGAAGAAGCAGCTCGTCTTCGTGATGAGATAATGAAAATAAAAAAACTATAGGATACAGACTCAATGGAAGACACATTTAGCAATTTAGAAACATACGGATATATAGGACTCTTTCTCTACTCTTTAGGTGGAGGATTTGTAGCACTGCTTGGAGCTGGAGTACTCTCATACCTTGGAAAGATGGACTTAGCGACTTCTATGAGTGTGGCGTTTGTTGCAAATGCTTTGGGAGATGTACTTCTTGTATATCTTGCACGTTATCAAAAATCTATGATGATGGAAGGTATTAAAAAGCATAGAAGAAAGTTAGCACTCTCTCATATACTTATGAAAAAGTATGGCTCGTGGATTATCTTGATTCAAAAATTTGTTTATGGTATAAAAACTTTAATTCCTATCGCTATTGGACTTACAAAGTACGACTTTAAAAAGTTTATCATCTTCAACATAGGAAGTTCTGCTATTTGGGCACTTGCTGTTGGTTTAGGTAGTTTTTACTCGGGAGAAGCTCTTGTAAAAGTTGCAGGGGTAGTGAGTGAAAGACCTTGGATTGCTATTGTTATACTTGTTGTGTTTGCTGGAAGTTTATGGTTGTATCTGGAAAAAGCGACTAAAAAGAAAGTGAAGTAGATTGTAGAGATAGAGTTAAGAAATACTATAACGTATGTTCTAACTCTAGTTGTTGAGAATTAGAATTTTCTAACTTCCAACTATAGGACCAAATGGTGCGAAGTCTGTATGATCGCCAGTTTGATACTTTTTATAGTTAGCAACAAACATCTCAGCTAACTCATCACGAGTTTTATCAAATAGTTCTTTATCTTCCCAGGCATTTCTAGGGTTAAGTATCTCTGGTTTGAGATCACCTAATGTTGTTGGTACTTGAAGTCTAAATGTTTTTGTAGTGTCAAATTCACACTTGTTAATAGTACCATCAAGTATAGCATTGATACAAGCACGTGTATTTTTAATACTCATACGTTTACCAACACCATAAGCTCCACCAGTCCAACCAGTATTTACTAGGTAAACATTTACATTATGATCATCTATCTTTTTACCAAGTAAGTCTGCATATACTGTTGGGTGAAGTGGTAAAAATGCCTCTCCAAAACATGCTGAAAAAGTAGCAACTGGTTCAGTGATACCACGTTCAGTTCCAGCAACTTTAGCAGTATAACCACTTAAGAAGTAGTACATTGCCTGCTCTTTAGTTAGTTTTGATACTGGAGGTAAAACACCAAATGCATCAGCAGTTAAAAAGATTATATTTTCAGGGTGTCCAGCCATTAAATCATGTTTATGATTTTCAATATGCTCGATAGGGTAAGAAACACGAGTATTTTCTGTTTTAGAACCATCTTCATAATCAACTTCACCCTCACCATACATAACTACATTTTCTAAAAGTGCATTTTTACGGATAGCGTTGTAGATTTCTGGCTCACTCTTACCATCTAGGTTGATGACTTTAGCATAACATCCACCCTCGAAGTTAAATACACCATGGTTATCCCAACCATGTTCATCATCTCCGATTAAAGCACGGTGGGGGTCAGTACTAAGAGTAGTCTTACCTGTTCCACTTAAACCAAAGAAAAGTGCAGTATCACCACGTTCTCCAACATTTGCAGAACAATGCATAGCTAGTTTACCCTCTAGTGGTAACCAGTAGTTCATCATAGAGAAGATTCCTTTTTTAAGCTCTCCACCATACCATGTTCCACCGATGATAGCCATGTTTCGCTCTACATCAAAAAGAACAAATACTTCAGAGTTTAAGCCGTGCTCTTTCCATTTGTCATTTACTGCTTTACAAGCATTCATTACAACAAAGTCAGATTTGAATACTTCAAGTTCTGGTTCAGTTGGTCTGATGAACATATTTTTAACAAAGTGTGATTGCCATGCTATTTCTGTTACAAAACGCACAGATTTTTTTGAAGCGATACTTGAACCACAAAAAACATCAGTGATATAAAGGTCTTTGTTTGAAAGTTGTTCTTGAGCAACGATAAGAAGCTCGTCAAAGATTTCAGCAGAAACTTTTTTATTTACATCACCCCAAGCGATATACTTGTTTGATGGGTCACGCTCAACAAAGTACTTATCTTTAGGAGAGCGTCCTGTGAAAACACCAGTGTCAACAGCCGTTGCACCTGTTTTTGTCTGTGTCACTTCACCATTATCTAACTCATGTTT
>NZ_JAEMVC010000008.1 GCF_029215985.1 Sulfurimonas sp. SAG-AH-194-C21 | reverse complement strand
ACTTTATAAATCCATTCTATTTTCTACAATAAACCTTTAGTCTATAAGTATATCACTTATTTTACACATATATTATAATTATTTAGGTATAATTCGCAAAATATTCCAAAAAGGAACCCTTATGCAAAAAATAAGAAACATTGCCGTTATCGCTCACGTTGACCACGGTAAAACTACACTAGTTGATGGTTTACTAGAACAATCAGGTACATTTGGCGATCATGAGCAACATGAAGAACGTGCTATGGACTCTAATGACATTGAAAAAGAGCGTGGAATCACGATTCTTTCAAAGAACACTGCTATTCGTTATGATGGTTATAAGATTAACATTATTGACACTCCGGGTCACGCTGACTTCGGTGGTGAAGTTGAACGTGTTCTTAAGATGGTTGATGGTGTTTTAGTTCTTGTTGATGCTTATGAGGGTGTTATGCCTCAAACTAAGTTTGTTGTTAAGAAGATGCTTGCACTTGGAATCAAACCTATTGTTGTAATTAACAAGATTGACAAACCTTCTGCTGAGCCAGATCGTGTTGTTGATGAGATGTTTGACCTGTTCGCTGATATGGGTGCTACTGATGATCAACAAGATTTCCCAATTATCTATGCTGCTGCTCGTGATGGTATTGCTAAGATGGATATGTCTGAGCCTGATGGCGATTTTACTTGTATTTTTAATGCAATTATTAATGATGTTCCTGAACCTAAAGGTGACGCTGCTAACCCACTTCAAGCACAAGTTTTCACACTTGACTATGATAACTATGTTGGTAAAATCGGTATTAGCCGTATTTTTAACGGTACAGTTAACAAGGGTGATAACATTATGCTTGCAAAAGCTAATGGCGAAATGGTTAAAGGTAAGATATCTAAGCTTATCGGTTTCCTTGGTCTAAACCGTATGGAAATAGATCAAGCTGAAGCTGGTGACATTGTTGCGTTTGCTGGTATGGAAACTGTTGATGTTGGTGACACTGTTGCTGATGCACAAAATCCTGTAGCACTTGACCCAATGCACGTTGAAGAGCCTACTCTTACAGTTGTATTTGCTGTAAATGATTCTCCTCTTGCTGGTCAAGAAGGTAAGCACGTAACTTCAAACAAACTTCGTGAGCGTTTAGAGTTTGAAATGAACACAAACGTTGCAATGAAACTTGAAGTTGTTGGTGAAGGTAAATTTAAAGTATCAGGTCGTGGTGAGCTTCAAATTACTGTTCTTGCTGAGAACATGCGTCGTGAAGATTTTGAGTTTTCTATCTCTCGTCCAGAAGTTATCGTTAAAGAGGTTGAAGGCGTTAAGTGTGAGCCATTTGAGCACCTAGTTATTGATGTTCCTGAAGATCTCTCCGGTGGTGTTATCGAACGTCTTGGTAAGAGAAAAGCTGAGATGAAATCTATGCTTCCAATGGGTCAAGGTTTCCAAAGAATCGAGTTTGAAATTCCAGCTCGTGCATTAATCGGTTTCCGTGGTCAGTTCTTAACAGATACAAAAGGTGAAGGAATAATGAATCACTCTTTCATCGAGTTCCGTCCTTACTCTGGTGGTGTTGATTCTCGTTCATATGGTGCTCTTGTATCTATGACTGCTGGATCTACTCTTGCATTCTCACTTTTTGGTATTCAAAATCGTGGTACTCTTTACATCGGTGTTCAAACTGAAGTATACGAAGGTATGATTGTTGGTGAGCACTCACGTGATAATGACCTAGTTGTTAACCCTATTAAAGGTAAGGCACAGTCAAATGTACGTTCATCAGGTGCTGATGAAGCTATTAAGCTTATTCCACCTCGTGACATGTCTTTAGAGCGCGCTCTAGAGTGGATTGAAGATGATGAGATTCTTGAGATCACTCCTAAGTCTATTCGTATTCGTAAGAAATTCCTTACAGAAGCTGAGCGTAAGCGTCACTCTCGTAAATCTCCAGGTAGTAAGTAGATTTACTCTTGTATCTTTTCTTTTTAGAAAAGATACACTTTTCTCCCTCTTTTCTTTCACATATGTATCTAATTAATTACTAAAAAATCAAGCCTTTAAAAATGCTACTATCTTTTTCTCGAGCCAATACTCTGGTTTAAAAAAACTTCCCTCTACAAAACCTACATGCCCACCTTTATTAGTGATATAAAGTGTGACGGCTTCTGATAATTCTTCTGCACTTGGGATAACTTCAGGTGTCATAAAAGGGTCATCTTTAGAGTGAATGATGAGGGTTGGTGTATGTATATCTTTTAAGAACTGTTTGGCACTACACTTTTCATAATACTCACTAGCAGATGCAAACCCATGAACAGGAGCAGTGAACACATCATCATATTTCCAAAAACTATTAAGTTTTTTAATATCACTGCGTTTAAAGTTTAGAATCTTATGCATATCGTGTCTGTCATACTTTTTATTTAAGGTGTTTTTGAGTTCTTGAAGCAGTCTGTATTGATAATACTTTGCGAATCCTTTATCCATAGTGGTCGCACAAATATCAAGTTGCATAGGAGGGGATACTGCGACTACTTTACTTAGAAGTGAGTGCTCTTTTTGCTCTCCTAAGAGTTTTAAGAGCATGTTAGCACCAAGTGAATAAGAGACTCCATACAGTTTTCTGTTTGGGAACTTTATATGGAGACTCTGTATAAATTCTAAGGCATCACCGGTTTCACCACTATGATACGATCGAGGGAGAAGGTTCTCTTGTGTTGCACAACCACGAAAATGCATAAGCACAGAGTTAAAACCATTAAGAGAGAGCTCTTGCATGATGCCTCGAATATATGGAGACTTAAATGAGCCAGTAAGTCCGTGAAAGAGTATAACTATGGGAGTAGTATCTGTATTTTTACTTGTATAGTGCCAATAAGCTTCTAAAAAATCACCATCACTGAATCTAAATTTTTCTTTTGTAAATTTTAGAGGAAGTACTTTTCTAAACAGGGTAGAGTAGATAGTTTGCATATGCCTGTTTTGTAAAAGTAATGAAGGAGAGAACTCTTTTATACTAAACCTTTCTTTTATAAAATCTCATAAATTTATATTATTAAATCTTATCTTATAAAATATAAATCTTAACTGAATAACTTTACTTTAATACGCACAAAGCTATAATCATAAACATAAATTTATTGGAGCTCAAAAAATGGAAAGAAAAAAGATTTATAACCCTGAATCGACTGAAAATGTAAACGATAGAAAGATTTTTGGTGGTAACCCGACGGGTATCTTTGAGCTTAACAACATAAAATATCAGTGGGCATATAACCTTTGGGAAATGATGTTAAATAACACATGGTTCCCTAAAGAAGTGGACATGACCCGTGATGTAAATGATTACAAAAACCTTACAAGCGCTGAAAAAACAGCATATGATAAGGCACTTTCACAGTTGATCTTTATGGATTCACTCCAGACTAACAATATTATCGACAATATTAACCCTTATGTGACTTCTCCGGAGGTAAACCTCATTTTAGTACGTCAGTCATTTGAAGAGGCTCTTCACTCACAATCGTATGCAGTTATGGTTGATAGTATTTCAACAAACTCTGAAGAGATTTATGAGTTATGGCGTAGAGATATGATGCTTAAGACAAAAAATGATGCTATCGCTAAGATATATTTAGAACTTGCAAAAAATCCTACTGAGACAAATTTTGTTAAAGCGTGTTTTGCAAACCAGATACTTGAAGGTATCTACTTTTATAGTGGATTTACTTACATTTATACACTTGCACGTTCAGGAAAAATGCTTGGATCTGCACAGATGATTCGTTTTATTCAACGCGACGAGGTAACACACTTAGTTCTTTTTCAAAATCTTATAAACACACTTCGTAAAGAGCGCGCTGACCTCTTTACACCAGAGCTTAAAGCAGCAGTTATAGAGATGTTTAAAGAAGCTGTACAGTTAGAAACGGACTGGGGACAGTACATCACTCAGGGACAGATTTTAGGTCTAACTGATGATATCGTTGAGCAGTACATCAAGTTTTTAGCAGATGAGAGATTAAGTGCTGTTGGGTTTGATAAACTATACAATGTTTCTAACCCTATCAAATGGGTAGATGATTTCGCAAAATTTAACGACCAAAAAACAAACTTTTTTGAAGGAACTGTAACAAACTACTCTAAGGGTAGTTTGACTTTTGATGATGACTTCTAAAACACAAGAGCAGGCTCTCTGCTCCTTACTCTTTGAGACTACACCTAACTACTCAACTAACCTCCAAACACTTCTCCAACTTATCGAACAGACTGATACTGAGACTATTGTCTTAGCCCATGAGGTATGTCTAACAGGCTTTGATTATGATAACTTGGATAAGGCGACTGCGTTTAGTGAATATGCGACAGAGGAACTTTTAAGTGCCTCTAAAGATAAAACAGTGGTTTTAACTATGTTAGAAAAAAGAGAGGGTGAAGTTTTTAATGTAGTGAAGGTCTTTCATAACGAAGAAATCATACATGAGAGGGCTAAGGCGAGGTTATTTCGACTAGGAAGTGAAGAGAAGTACATGAGTGAAGGTAATGATGAAGCTATTGAACTTTTTGAGATAGATGGCATTAAATGTGCGATTTTTATCTGTTTTGAGCTGCGTTTTAAAGAGTTGTGGATAAAAGCTGAGGGTGCTGATGTGATTTTAGTACCTGCTTGGTGGGGGAAACCACGAAGTGAGCATTTTAAAACACTTACACAAGCACTTGCTATAATGAATCAGTGCTATCTTGTTTGTGCAGATGCATTAAACGCAGAGTGCAGTGCAATGAGTGCTATTATTTCGCCACAGGGTGAAGTGACTTTAAATGGGAATAAGCCTTGCTTAGTACAGACATATAATCAAAAAAATATAACTTTAATGAGAAGATATATTGACATAGGTATAGAATAACTTGGACAGAATTACAGCAACTAAAACAGCACGAATGGCAGATGAGATTGAGAAGATATTTTCACTCTCACCTGAGATAAAAGAGGCGATAGCTAAGACCAATAGAGAAGCTTTTGTGGCAACAGGTTTTAAGCATAGTGCATATAAGCTCGATGCCCTCCCAATAGGAGCAGCACAGTTTATAAGCTCTCCTTTAACAGTAGCAAAAATGACTGAGTACCTTTTCCCTCGTGGTGCAGATAGGGTTCTTGAGATTGGTTGTGGTAGTGGCTATCAAGCAGCAGTTTTAGCACAACTTTTTCGTGGAGTTTTTACGATAGAACGCATAGAACCTCTAATGATTGAAGCAAAAAAACGTTTTAAAAATCTAAATATTCAAAATATTCACACCCGTACTGATGATGGACAAAATGGTTGGATTTCTTATGCTCCATATGACCGCATACTCTTTTCAGCAACCGCAAAAGAGATACCCGCAAAACTTTTTGAGCAGTTAGCAGATGGTGGAATCCTTGTAGCTCCAATGGAGAGAGATGGTAAACAAGTCATCACTCGTTTTATCAAAAATGGAGAAAATATAGAAGAAGAAGAGCTTGAGGATTGTGATTTTGTACCTGTTTTAGATGGTGTTCAAAGATAGTGTATAAATAAAGGTATTTTATAGTAATATAAGGCATAAACAAGAGTATGTATAGCACATATTCATGATAAACTCTTTAGGTGGATTTATGGAAGAAGTATATGGGATACAATACACTAAACCCGAAGTAGTTTTACTTCAAGATACAGGTATAGGGGTGGCTGAAACTGCTGCTCGAACTTGTTATGACTCCTTTTCAAACAGTGAAAACCAAGTCATCAAAAATTTAGAGACACAGATGCCAGATGATGGTATGCTTGATGAGTTAAACGCCATTGATGACTCTGCTCTTTTAGATGACCTTGCTTGGGCATATTTTCACCACTCAATTTTAGAACATGCAAACCTCTCTTTTCTTATCCGTGGAACTTCTCGTGGTGTACTTCAAGAACATGCTCGTCATCGTATTCAAGCTATCTCTGTTCGTTCTACTCGTTATACTATGAGCTCACTTATCAATGCTTTTGTTGCTTCAAAACAAGCTGCACAAGAGGCTGAAGGTGAAGAGTTCTTTATCAAAACCGTTCTTGAATTTGATATGTTTGTAACTGCTGATGAAGCTTATAACCGTGTTGAAATTGCTGGAATGTATAATAAATTAAACTTCCAGTTTAACAGAGTAGAGGACTTTTACGGCATTAGTGTCGCGAAAAGCTCACTTCCTTTTTTAGAAGAGTTCACTGGAGATAGTGCAGGACTTTATGCGGTACTTCAATCGGGAAAGAAAAAACGTAATGTTGGGGATGCTTTTAAACATATTATCAGTGATAATGTAAAAGTAGATATGGTTGTAACATTTAACCTAAGAAGTCTCAAAAACTACTTCACTCTTCGTGATAGTGGTGCAGCATTTTTTCAAATACGTTGGCTTGCTCAAGAGATGATGAGTGTAACACCTCAAAAATATTTAGATTTAATTATTAAAAAAAGTAGGGATTTAAATGTATAAAATAACAGTACTAATAGCACTTATTTTAAGTGGCTGTGCAAACTTTACTATTAATGGTACGATGTGTGATCAAGTAGCTCGTGAACCTGGGGCAACTGTTCCACAAGAGTGTAGGGACTATAATGAAAAAGAGGCGGATAAGGCTTTTCACAAAGTAGTAGAAGAGAAAAAAGTATCTGATAAAGATATAAAATTTGATAAAGAAGAAAATTAATAATGGCAAATCGTAGCAATATATGTGAACTCTGTTCAAGCGAAATAGATGTGGCGTTAGTCGAGTTGCCTATAAGTGATTCGAGTGAAGAGCAGAGTGTTTATCTTTGCTCAAACTGTAATACTCAGATAGAGTCTGAGGACTTAGATGAGAATCATTTTAACTGTTTGAATGATGCAATGTGGTCAGAAATACCAGCTGCAAAGATAATGTCATATATTCTTTGGAATAGACTCGGTCGTCAAGATATGGTAGAGATGATGTATCTTGAAGAGGATGAGTTAAAACTCGCAGAGCAAGCTGTAAACGCGGAAGCAAACAAGCTTGTTTATAGAGATGCAAATGGTGTTGAACTTAAAACTGGTGACTCTATAGTAATTCTTAAAGACTTAGAAGTTAAAGGTGCTGGTTTTACTGCTAAACGCGGGACTACAGTTACTCGTATAGGATTAGCCCCAGGTGACGCTGGTCATGTAGAAGGTCGTGTGAATGGCACAAAAATATTTATTAAAACTGAGTTTATTAAAAAAGCCTAATGAAAAAAGAAGATAGATTTCACAAGATAGATAAAGACTTTCGTAATCCTTTTGCACGTGACCGTGATAGAATTATCCACTCAGGCTCATTTCGTAAGTTAGAGTATAAAACGCAGGTTTTTTTAAACCATGAGGGTGATTTTTTCCGTACCCGCCTTACACACTCTATAGAAGTTTCACAAATAGCTCGCTCAATCACTTCAACTTTAGGACTTAACGAGTCTTTGTCTGAGGCAATAGCACTTGCACATGACTTAGGACATACTCCTTTTGGTCATGTCGGTGGCGATACCTTAGATGAGTGTTTAAAAGCAGATGGTTTTACTAATGGTTTTGAGCATAACTTTCAGAGTTTTCGTGTAGTCTCGCGTTTAGAAAAACGCTATAAAGGTTTTGATGGACTTAACCTTACTTTTGCTACATTAGAGGGCATTTTAAAACACTCATATCCTTATCACAAGTCTTTTTTACCAGCTTCTATTCATGAGCAGTTCAATTTAGATAAGCACCCATCTTTTGAGGCGATGATAGTAGATAGGGCTGATGAGATAGCCTATACAAGTCATGACATTGATGATGGTGTAAACTCTGGACTTATTAGCTTTGAGGACTTAAAAGAGAGTGAATTGGTACGAGAGATACTCGCAAAGGTTGAAGCTGAGGGTGTAGGTGAAGAGAATGATGAAATGTTTCGTTATAGATTTAGCTCACATCTTATAAATCATCTTGTTTATTCACTTCTTGAGTACTCAGAACCTCGCCTTAAAGATACCACAAATGAAACACCAATAGGTATGAACAAAGAGCTAGAGACAAAACTTAAAAAACTCAAAAAATTGATGTTTACGAAGATGTATCAGCATAAAAGTATAGTGCGTAAGATGTATGCAGGAAAACAGGCTATAAAAGGTTTGTATACTGGGCTTATGGAAGAAGAAAAAATGCTTCCAAAGTTTTACTATAAACAGTTACAAACTCGTAAAAAGCATAGAGTAATCGCCGACTATATAGCAAGTATGAGTGATAGATATGCACTTAACTTTTACAATGAAATGTACGGAAAACTTTGATAAATGAAAATTCTTCTTTTAATAAGTCTATTTTTTCTCTCTTTAAATGCAGGAGATATAGATAGCAATAATACTGCACAAATCCAAGAGATTGAGATTCCATCTGAAGAGGTTATAGTAGTTGAAGATACTTCAGGACTTAGTGATGATGAGATTCGTTTAAAAGCAACTCAATCAGATGCACAAGAAGATAAAAAAGTTCCTGTGAGTGAAGTTGTAAAAGCACTCGACTATTCTGGAAATGTAAATCTATCTGAAATACAACAGGATTTTTCACAACTATCACCAAAACCAATCAAGTATGACTGGGTAAAAACAAAATCGGGTGAATGGTTTAAGGGTGAGATAAAAGCTCTTTACGATGATAGACTAGAGTTTGATAGTGATGAGGTAGGACTACATAGTTTTAAGTTTGATGATGTAGTGTGGATAAAAAGTTATAACATCATCAGTGTAAACATCGAAAATCTTGCTACTTTCCCGGGAATACTGCGTTTAAAGGGAGAAAAGCTTACTATCATTCAAGGTGAAAATAAGTATGAGTTTGCACGTAAAGACATAGTATCTTTTGCCCCTGATGGAGAGTATGAGAGAAATTTTTGGTCAGGAAAAGCGACACTAAATTTCGATATTCGTACTGGTAATACTAATCAATATGATTATAGTGCTAAAATAAATATACTGAGACGTTCTTCTGTCTCGCGTTTGAGTTTAGACTACCTTGGACGGATTACAGATAAAGATGGAAGCGAGATATCAAACAACCATCGTTTAAATCAAAAATATGACAGATATTTAACACGTAACTTTTTCTGGACTCCAGTTTTTAGTGAGTTATATAGTGATAAGTATATCAATATCGAGAAGCAGGTTACCGCAGGAATAGGTGTTGGTTATACACTTGTTAATAATAAAAAAGTTAAATGGAGCTTTTCTGGTGGTCCAGCCTTTGTTTATACAAAGTATGAAACTGTTGCCATAGGAAATAAAATAGAAGATTTTTCTCCAGCACTAGAACTTAGCACAAAGTATGAAAATGAATTAAACTCAATAATGGACTTAATTTATGACTATAAGTTAACATCTACAAACAAAGCAGCAGGAACATATAAACACCATATGCTTTTGACACTTGAAAATGAGTTAACATCTTGGTTGGATTTAGATATAACAGGTGTGTGGGATTATATATTAGATCCCAAAGAGACGGCTCAAAAGATTGTACCAAAGCAGAATGATTTTCAGTTACTATTTGGACTAGGAATGGAGTTCTAAAAATAATCACTTTTATACTATAATTAGGAAAAAAAGAGGGTTATAAATGAAAAGTATTTTTTATTTCTTTATTGTAATCTATGCTCTTAGTCTTCATGCAGAAACCCTAACAATAAGTACTGGTTTTAATGAAAATGGAGCGAAACTTCTTAAAACTCTAACACAAGAAGCATTTGATAGAGTTGGAATAGAGCTTGACTTTCAAAAGCTCCCAAATAAGCGCTCTTTGGTTAATGTCAATAACGGCATATATGATGGTGAAGCTGCAAGAATATGGACTATTAATAAAGTCTACCCTAACTTACTCCCTATAGCCCCAAACATACATACGATTGACATGGTATTGGTAAGTAAAAAAAATAAGCAGGTTAATAGCTTAAGTGATTTAAAAAAGCACACGATAGGGGTTGTTCGTGGAGTAAAAATAGCAAAAGTACTAGCACAAAAATATAAAGCGCATAAGATTATTCAAGCTAGAAACTGTAAGACACTTATAATGATGCTTAACGACGACAGAATTGATTTTATAATAATTAGTAAAATAGGAATGCTAACAGACCTTAGAGGTGTGAAAAACCAAACACTATATGTAAAACACATAAAAGAATTTAAGGTGTATATGCAATTACATAAAAAGCATAAAGATCTTATCCCTGCATTCGAAAAAGTATTTTTATCTATACAAGAAGATGGAACATATCAAAAGTATTATGATGCTCATATAGAAGAGATAATGAGTAGTTTTACAAACTCTCTAAAGGTTGTAGAGTATGATTAAAAAGTATTTATTAAATCAAAACATATCTACTAAACTCTTGATATATACTTTTCTTTTTAGTGTTGTTGTTACATTGGTTTTTACGGGAATAAAACTTTATAAAGAGTATGTAAAAGGCTATGAAAGAATTGAGCATGAGTTTTTACAGATAGAGTCTAGCTACCTAGATGAAATATCTCATAGCGGTTGGGTGTATGATGCGGAGGAACTTTCCTTAGATATGAAGGGTATAGTTAATATGCAAGATATTAAGTACTCAGAGGTAAGATTTAAAGATGGAACAGTTTTTAAAGAAGGCTCTATGGGAAAAGGCAAAGAGGTTAAAAAAGAGTTTGATATCGTATATACACATAACAACAAAGACATTAAACTTGGAATGTTACTTGTAGTAGGAGATGTTGAAGGTTTGCATAAGAGACTTCTTGACCATGTAATTATAACTCTCTTCTCTCAACTCGTAGAGACATTTTTGGCGGTACTTTTTATACTTTTTATTTTTAGAAGATTACTGACTAGACATCTTTTAGATATTGCCCAATATACTAAGTCTCTTGACTTTAAGGAATCAAAACAACTACTAGTTCTCGATAAAGAGCTCTCTACAACACATAAAGATGAGTTAGATGAAGTGGTTTATTCTATTAATATGATGCAGGAGAAGCTTTACGATTCATATAATGAACTCTCTAAAGAGTTAAACAAGAGAGAAGAAGTTGAAAAATCACTCATAAAGAGTAAAAATAGACTTGAAGATATTTACTTGAACGATACTTTGACCGGACTAGGTAACCGCCATAAACTACTTCAAGATTTAGAACTATTTCAAACAGAAGCTCTTGTAATCATCGATATAGATGACTTTAAAGAGATTAATGATTTTTACGGTCATTTAATAGGTGATAATGTTATAGTAGAGTGTTCATACAGAATAGAAGAATATGTAGATACTAACTTGTGTACTGTTTATAGGCTGCATTCTGATAAATTTGCAATTACTTATGAAAGTATTAGCAGTAAAGAAGAGTTTGAAGAAGAGGTAAAACTACTTATTCAAAGAGTTACAAGAGAGATGATTTCTATAGATCAGTATGAGATTCTTATTCATGTAACAGCAGGGATTGCTATTAGTGTAACGGATTTCTATAAGGATACTAATCTAGCATTAAAAATTGCTAAAAAATTTAATAAGAATTTTGTAGTTTATGATAAAAAATATGAGATAGAAAAAGAGTATGAAAAAAATCTAAAATGGACTAAAAAACTTAAAAAAGCACTTGATGATGGAAGAATTACAGCATTTTTTCAACCTATATACAATCAAAAAACAAAGAAAGTTGATAAGTGTGAAGCACTTGTTAGAATGATAGATGAAGATGGCGAAATAATCTCACCATTTTTCTTTTTAGGAGTTTCTATTAAGTCAAAACTGTATCCTAAGATAACTATGACTATGATAGACAAGGTTGTAGAGGCTGCTAAAGTTTACGACTATACCTTTTCTATAAACTTTACTATTGATGATGTTTTAAACCCTGAGGTGAGAGACTACTTTGAAAAAGCAATAAAAGAAAATAATTTAAAAGATAGAATTGTAGTGGAGTTGGTAGAATCTGAAAATATAGAAAATTTTGATGAAATATCTTCATATATATTAAAAATAAAAGATCTTGGTTGTCAAATAGCTATAGATGATTTTGGAACTGGGTATTCAAATTTTGAGTATCTTTTAAAACTCAATGCAGATTATGTAAAGATAGATGGTTCTTTGATCAAGAACATTGATAAAGATAAAGATATGCTTTTGGTAGCGGAAAATATTGTTAATTTTGCAAAAATAGCGAAGATGAAAACAATTGCTGAGTTTGTTTGTAGTAAAGAGATACGAGACATTTTAAGAGATATTGATGTGGATTATTTACAGGGGTATTATATAAGTGAACCGTTAGCGTTTGAAGATATGTATAAGATAAAAAATATAGAGTAGTGAAACGAGTCTCCCGAAGGAGAAACGCTTACAGGCGTGATTCGTAACGTCTCATCATATAAAGACGCTTAAGCATTTTCTTACGAGAAGCTATTTTGAATTTCTTACGTTTTTCAGTTTCCGTTTCGTGGAAACGGCGAGCACGAGCTTCAGTAACGATTAAGTTACGGTCAGTCTGCTTTTTGAAACGACGGTAAGATGCATCAAAATTATCATCATGGCGTAGTACTATACCTGGCATATCACATCACCCACTTTCTTTTTAAATTTGACTGAAATTATAGCACAATTTTTATTGATTATTATATTTAATTTACATTTCTTTTTTTTGCACTCTTTTTCTCTCATCTCTTTTAAAGTAAAAATATATAACAATATCGCTAGTATATAAAAAAGGAATGAGAAATGAAAAAATTATTTTTAGTATTAGTTTTAGGGATGAGTTCACTCTTTGCCTCAAGTGGAGTAGAAGTTTACAAGGCAAAATGTCAAATGTGTCATGCAGAACAAGGTATGATGCGAGCACCTGCTATGCCTATGGTCTCAGCAAGACTTAAAAGTCAAATTAAGAGTCGTAAAGAGTTTATTGCTTTTGTAAAAGACTACATACAAAATCCATCTAAAGATAAAGGTCTCTGTATGCCAATGGCTTATAAAAAGTTTGGAGTGATGCCACCTGTTGGGAAAGGAATGAGTGCAGAAGATAGAGAGAGTATTTCAGCATGGCTTTATGATAACTATAAAGATTCTAGTATGTGTAAGATGCAAGATAAAGAGAAAAAAATGAAGTGTGGTGCTGGTAAATGTGGTGCTAAAACAGACACAAAAGCATCAAAATGTGGAAGTGTAAAGATAGCAACACACTAGTATGTTGGATTTTCTTTTAGAGTTTTTTAATGCACTGATAGAACTGAGCAATGCTATGGCACCATACATTCTATTTGGGCTTATTTTTGCAGGTTTTTTACATGAGTTGGTGCCAGAGAGTATCGTGAAAAATCATTTAGGGAAAGATTCGGTTTGGTCTGTAATTAAAGCGACTATATTTGGTATACCCCTTCCTGTATGTTCATGTGGCGTTATACCACTTGCTACAAGTATTAAAAAGAGTGGAGCAAGTAATGGTTCTACACTCTCTTTTTTAATTTCAACACCCATAACAGGAGTTGACTCTATACTTGCAACTTATGGAATGTTTGGATGGGCCTTTACTCTTTATAGGGTTGTGACGTCGATGATTATATCAATTATTGCAGGTATATTAGCGAATTTTTATGGAGATAAAGAACCAACAAGTACTCAAAATTTACAAGAGAGTAGTGAGGAAAGCTGTTGCAGTTCTGCGACTTCATGCTCTTCTGAGACAAAAAAACATAAGTTTTCAATTAAAGCTGGGATGACATATGCTTTTGGGACACTTTTAAAAGATATAGCCTCACCACTTTTGGTGGGTCTCCTTTTGGGTGCACTCATTACAGTTGCCATTCCTCAAAACCTAAGTGAGATACTCTTGGAGTACTCATGGCTATCATACATCATAGTAATTGCTATTGCTATTCCTATGTATGTCTGTGCAACAGCATCTCTTCCTATAGCTGCTGGACTTATGTTGGCGGGTGTTTCTCCTGGTGCCGCATTTGTCTTTCTCTCAGCAGGACCTGCGACAAATACAGTGACTATCGGAGTGGTTAAAAAAATGCTCGGAACACGTACTTTATATATCTATCTTGGGACTATTATTATAGGCTCTGTTGTCTTTGGTTTTGGACTTGATTATATTTTAAGTGGTGTGGATATAAAAGACTTAGTACACCTGCATGAAGAAGCTTCTATATTAGCAATAGCCTCGAGTATTGTTCTATGGGTTTTTGTGCTTTATTACATACTAGAACCGTACTTTACTAAAAAAGATGAGAGTGATGATGGCAGTTGCTGCTCGGTTTAGAAACTAAAATTAGGATATAATGCGAGTAATGAAAAACAAAAATATACTCACTTTGCTTTTACTCTTCGTTATGAGCTTTCAAGTATTTCATGCTTATATTATAGATGAACTTGATGTGCATGCTTGTTCCGTGAGTGAGTATGTGCAAGAGTTTTCTCAGCCGGTACACTTAGATGAACCAAATGATATTTGTAATATTCATTCAGGATTTCACCTCGCTTTTATAGTACCTCAAAATCTCAAACTTACACAAACACAAAGCTTAAAAGAACAACCTTACTCACACTTAATCTCTTACGATTATGATGCAACAAAAACTTTTTTAATACCTCCAAGACACGTTTAAACACATTTCACCCTATAGTTATGCCTATTTTTATGCATAATTTATTCCTATACACACAATTTTAATACAAAAAAGGATATACAATGATATATAAAATCACTACAGATACGCCCCTCAATAAAGTTAAAGAAGAACTAGCAGCTCATGCAAAAGAGAGTGGTTTTGGAGTACTTGGTTCATATGAATTTAAACAAATCTTAGAAACAAAAGGTTTTCCAATAGAAAAAGATATCACTGTTTATGAGTTATGTAATCCAAAAGCAGCACAAGAAGCACTTATGGCGTTACCTGAGATATCAGTGTATCTTCCATGTCGTATATCTTTATATGAAGAGAATGGACAAACGGTTCTTGCAACAATAAATATTCGTGACATAATGGCATCAATCGATGTAAGCGAAGACTTAAAAGACCATATGAACAGTGTGTATGAGTATTTTGAGTCAATAATAAACTCATGGAAGTAAAATGAAAAAATTACTTTTAGTTCCCTTACTCATAGGAACACTCCAAGCACAAAATTTTGAAGCTTTTTTAGCAGAGTCTTTGCAAAAAAGTCCATTATTGCAAACAAATGCCTTGAGTTTAAAACAAGCAGAGCAAAAAGCTACACTTACTACTCGTTATAAGAACCCAACACTCTCTTTAGAGGTGTCAAACTTTTCTTTAGATGCAGGAGGTAGTGAAGCTGGTTATAGTGCAGGACTTACTCAACCTATACGTTTATGGGGAGTGTCAGGTGCTAGAGAAGAGTTGGCAAGTGCACAAGTCTTACAAACAAAAGCAAGTGTTAAACTCTCTCGTGCAACATTTGTGAGAACACTTTCATCTCTTTATGCAAAGTATAAAAAAGCTGTTGGTGCTGAGAGTTTAGCAAATGAAGAACTCCTCATTGCAGAAAAAATCGCAAAAATTTCTCAAAGTAGATTTGAAAATGGAACTATCGCAAAAGTGAAGTACATACAAGCATCACTTGATTCCAAACGGATACAAAATTTTCTTGCACAAATGAAAGTGAACAAAACTATGGCTTATTATAGGATGATGGGTTTTCGAGGACTAAATGAAGAGATAGAAGTTGATACTGTATATAGTTTTAGTCTATCTAAAACGAGTGAAACTGTGACAAATGCTCAGATAGAACTCTCTCGTGCTTCGGTAAAAACTGCAGCAGCTAGTGCACAACTTAATTCAAATAAATTAGAATGGGTAAACCTGTATGGAACATTTGAGCAAGAACCAGATCAAAGTATAGCTAGAGTTGGCGTAAATATTCCTCTTGTAGTTTTTAATACAAAGAGTCAAGAGAAGAAAATAGCAAAACTAGCAACAGATAAAGCGGAGTTTGTAACAGAGAACCTTACACAACAGATAGCATTTAAACTACGTGAACTCAAAACTTCCATCGATACACTAGAAGTAGTAGAAGAGACTTCAAAAGAGTTACTTGTATCGCAAAGAGAGCTTTTAGCTATGTATGAAGAGGGTTACAAGATAGCAAATATTGATCTTATAGAACTACAAACTATCAAAAACCAACTTATACAGACAAAAGCAAATCTGCTTAATATTACGCTACTTCAAGAGCTAAAAATCATAGAACATAATTTTTTAACAGGAACATATAATGAATAAGTTATTATTAATAACACTTACACTCGCTTCAACTCTTTTTGCTACTGAGATACCAACAGCAAAAGTTGAAGTACATAAATTTAACAAATCAGTCGAGCTTAATGCTCAAGTTATTCAACTCTCAAATGCGCAGCAGTCTATAACATCATTAGTTGCAGGGCATTTGGAAAAGTACTATGTAAAACCAGCACAAAAAGTTGCTGAAGGTCAAAAAGTCGCTCTTATTGAGTCGATTATTGTTTCAAAAATGAGTGCAAACTACTTAGCACTTAAAAAGCAACTTGGCGCAGTAAGTAAGAACTATACAGCGACAAAAGAGCTTTATGAAAAAGGTATGACTTCTATGCAGGAGTTAAATAACCAAGAGATTAAAAAGAGTGAGATAAATGCACAACTTACAGCACTAGAATCGCAACTAGATACTTTAGGAATAGATGCAGCTTCATTAAAAAAAGCAACAGCAAATTTCATACTTCGTGCACATAGTTCAGGAGTAGTCTCAGCACTTTTAAAACCACTTCACTCTTCAGTAAATGTAAGTGATGCAATTCTGAGTATAGTAAAAAACCAAGCATATTATGTGAAATCATTTTTACCTATAGAGTATGCAACTAAGGTAAATGTTGGAGATAAAATAGTAGTAAAATATGCTCAAAAGAATATCATAACACATATAACTCAGATACTTCCAACTGTAGATGAAGTAACCCAGAGAGTGGTAGTACTTTCTAGTGTAGATGAGAAAATAGAAAACCTATTTTTAGGAACTTATCTTAAATCAACTGTTTACTTTGGTGATGCGTTAGAGCATATGGCTGTTAAAAAGTCAGCGCTTAGTTTCTTTAACAATGAATGGGTTGTTTTTGTTCCGAAGATGGAAGAAGAGCATCATGAAGCTGAAGCTGGTCACGATGAACATTCGGATGAAAAACATGAGGACGAAGACCATGATGAACATGGTGAAGAAGCTGGACATGATGACCATGAAGAAGGGGAGGGTGAACACCATGAAGAACATGAAGCAGCTTACACACTTACAGTTGTTAAAATCATTGCAGAAGATGAAGACTATGTAGCTGTTGAGGGTTTAGATTTAAACGCAGAGTATGTGAGCGATAAGAGTTATTATGTTAAGTCTATGATTCTTAAAGGCTCTCTCGGCGGACACGGGCACTAGGGGGTTTGAGATGTTAGAAAAACTCATAGAGCTTTCGCTCCGTAATAAAGTTTTAGTCCTTGTTTTATTTGCTGTTATCTCTGCGTTTGGTTTTAAAGCCTATCAAGAGATTCCCGTAGATGCATTTCCAGATATAACACCAAAACAGGTTGTTATTTATACTGAGAGTCCTGGTAACTCGGCTGAAGATATTGAAAAACTTATCACTTACCCGATAGAATCGGCAGTTTCTGGTATGGCTGGGGTAAAACTCATCATGTCAAACTCGATTTTTGGACTCTCTTATGTGAGTATCTTTTTTGAAGACGATATGGATATTTACTTCCTGCGTCAGTTAGTGAGTGAGCGTTTAGGCTCAGTTGACATCCCAAATGGTTGGGGGCAACCACAACTTGGACCAAACACAACGGGTCTAGGTCAAGTGTTTTGGTATCAAGTAAAAGACAGTACTGGAAAATACTCGCTCCAAGAGATACGTGAACTTCAAGAGTACATAGTAACGCCACTTTTTAAGTCAGTTCCTGGTGTTGAAGAGGTTATCGGTTGGGGTGGAGATGAGAAACAATATAATGTTCTTATAGACACAAAACAACTGCAAAACTTTGGTATCACATATAGTGACATAGTAGATGCACTTCAAAAGTCTAACCAAGCAGCAGGCGGGCAGTACTTAGAGTTCAACCGTGAGCAGTATCTCATTCGTGGGGCAGGCCTGTATAAAACTCTTGATGACATTCGAAATACTGTTGTAAAAAGTGCACAAGGTCAGTCTATAACAATCGGCGATGTAGCAGTAGTTGAGACAGGTTCAGCACCGCGTTTTGGATCTATAAGTATAGATGGAAGTGAAGCTGTTATGGGTATGGTTCTGCAACGTACTGCAACAAACGCAGCTAAGGTTGTTGAACGCATCAAAGAGAAGATAGAGACTGTGAACTCTACTCTTCCTGATGGTGTGACTATAGAGACTATTTACGATAGAACAGAGATAACGCACAAAGCAGTTAGTACGATGACATCAGCTCTTACGAGTGGTGTAATCTTAGTGGCTATCGTTCTTTTTCTTTTTCTTTTTGAGTTGAGAAGTGCTTTTATCGTTATCTTATCACTACCACTTTCTCTTCTTATCGCATTTTTGATGATGGATTATTATAACCTCTCTGCAAACCTTATGAGTCTTTCAGGTTTAGCAATCGCGGTTGGTATGATAGTAGATGGAACTATAGTTATAGTAGAAAATAGTTTTAGAAAACTCCATGATAACCCAGATGGTGATAAGTTTACTATTGTGTACGATGCAGCAAGAGAAGTTGCAACTCCGGTAACCTTCGCGGTTCTTATCATTGCGGCTGTATTTATCCCTCTTTTAAGTTTAGAAGGTCTTGCAGGAAAGCTTTACTCGCCTATGGCACTCAACATTGTGTTTGTTATGCTTGGTTCTTTGTTGGTGGCACTTATCTTAGTCCCTGTACTTATTTTACTCCTTTTAAAACCAACAGGTTCTGGTGAAAATGCAGTCATGAAAGCTATAAAAAAAGGCTACACACCACTTCTTATGTTCGCACTTAACAATGCTAAAAAGATGCTGCTGAGTGTCTCTGTGATTTTTCTCATCTTAGCTTATGTACTAACGCAACAAGGTAGAGAGTTTATGCCTGAGTTAAATGAAGAGTCTATTATGTATCGTGTTATCGCGATTCCTGGAACGGCTCTTACTCAGTCTACGGAGACGGCAGGAGAAGTGGAGAAGTATATTCTTAAAAACTATCCTGATAGTGTTGAGTCGGTTCTTTCTATGATAGGACGAAGTGAAAAAGGTGAAACTGCTCAGGGGAATTATATGGAGGTTTTACTTACTTTAAAACCTAATATAGAGAACCTTGAAGAGTTAACAAATGAGATGAACGAAGACTTAGAACATCACTTTACTTATGTGCAGTTTGTTCCAACACAACCAATCGCTATGAGAATAGAAGAGTTATTAGAGGGTGTAAAAGCTGAACTTGCTGTAAAGATTTATGGAGACGATCAAAAAATCCTAGATAGTATTTCAAAAGATATTCAAAATGCCATTAGTGATGTTGATGGTTTAGAACGTATGGAAGTTGAGTCTCAACTCGGTCAAGCACAGATAAAAATCACACCAGATTATTTAGCACTTGCTCGTTATGGTATTCGTGTTGATGAGGTGATGGATATTATCCGTAATGGTATAGGTGAAGAGCCTATTAGCGAGAAGATAGAGGGTATCCGTCGTTTTGGAATCGTTGCTAAGGTAAAGGATGCTAAAAAAGACGTCGAGTCTATAAAAAAAGTAACCCTGCGTTCAAAGAGTGGAGCACTTGTTACACTTGACCAGATTTGTAAGGTAGAAATACTCCAAGGTGCTGCATTTATCAAACGTGAAAACCTTAGTCGTTATATGGTTCTTTCTATGGAAGTTGATGGCCGTGATGTTGCTTCGTTTGTTGAAGAAGCAGACAGACTCATCAAGGAGAAGGTTAACATGCCAACGGGTTACTATATAGGTTGGGCCGGTGACTTTAAAAACATGAAAGAAGCGACAGAGAAACTAATGGTGATTATTCCAATTACTATTATGTTAGTTATTCTTTTACTTTACACTGCGTTTAACTCTCTTGGTAAGGCTATGATTATTTTACTTAATGTTCCGTTTGGCTTTATTGGTGGGATTATCGCTCTTGTTGTGAGTGGGATTTATCTCTCTGTTTCAGCTATTGTAGGCTTCTTGGCAATTTTTGCTATTGCCATACTTAACGGTATTGTACTTGTGAGTTTCATAGATGAGTTACGAGTGAAGTTTCCACATGTGGCACTAAAAACTTTACTTAAAGATGCAACACTCCTGCGTTTACGTCCTGTACTTATGACCGCGTTTACAACACTTTTTGGTATACTACCTTTACTTTATGCTAGTGGTGTGGGAAGCGAGATACAGTACCCTCTTGCTGTAGTCATTACAGGTGGTATTATAAGTTCTACACTTTTAACACTACTTATTTTGCCTTCAACCTATCTACTTTTTTATAAAAATGAGCATTTATGTGAGGATGATGTAAGATAGTTATATCAGGCTTTAAAGGATTGTAGGGACATTTTGTTCCTGCCAATATAATGGGTTTTGCTCATTGTATTGTATATCCTGGTTAGCAAAGAACTAACACTTTGCTAACACTCTTATGTAATACTATGGCTATCAAACAAAGGAAGACAAGATGAAAATGATAAATATTTTATTAGTATTAGCAATCATAGGTACTTTAAGTTTCGCACAAAATCCCTCCGTAATAGATGTACAAATTCAAGCTATTCAAGAGGCCCCAGCAGCACAGCGTGTTGAGTTGATGAATCAGTTTAAAATCCAACTTTCAAACATGAATGCAGAAGATAGAACTGCCGCAATAGGACAGATGCAAACAAAAATGCAGACACAAACACATGCACATTCTGACTCAAACAACAATATGCTTCAAGTTCGTGACCAAGAGCATGCAATACAAATGCAAATGAATGAAAATGATGATATGAGCAAGATTCAAAATATGAGTCAGCAACAAGCTGGAAGTCAGTTTGGACATGAGGCACAATCTTCAGGTGGTTTTTCTGATATGGATACTCGACAACCGATAGGAACTCCTCCTTCAGAAGAAGGAATGTTTGGAGAGAGACATTAGTCTTTTTGGAATTTATAGTAAGGGTCTAGTATGAAAATAGTTTTACAAATTATAATATCAATTTTTTTGTCAAGTTCACTTTTCGCTTATATAGATAGTGATATGGATGGTGTAGAAGATGCACAGGATAGATGTCCAAATACCCCTTTTAGTGACTTAGTAGATATTAGAGGATGTACAAAAAGCAGTCTTGTCTCAGCACATCATTATGATGTTATTGTAGGTGCGAGTTTTGCACAGTCTGACTACCAGACGCTTAACACAACAGATACGCTCTCTACAACACTTCAAGTAGACTACTACTATAAAAACTTCTCTATGCAAGCTTCAACTTCATACTTTAGTACAGAGGGAAATGGTTTTAATGATAGTGGACTCTTTGATTCATTTGTTGGAGCATCATATCAGTTTAGACCGCTACAAGACCTTTCACTGCGTTTAGGACTTGGAGTACTTTTACCGACATATGACAACTCTTTAAACAATAACAATACAGACTATACAGCTTCACTTAATCTAAGTTATAATATCGATAAACTAAATATTTTTGGTGGATATGCATACACAATTATAAATGATGACAATGTAAATATTTATGATGCAAACACTACCCTTACATCAACTGTTTTATATCAAAACACACATGCATATAGTTTAGGCTTAGGCTATTATATGACACAAAGACTCTACACTAGTCTTTCATACAATGCAAGTGATAGTATCTATGAAAGTGTTGAAGATATACAGAGTATGAGTACTTATATGTACTATAGCATTGATTCACATTGGTTTTTAACCTTCTCTTATGCCTATGGTTTGAGTGATAGTGCAAGCAAAAATTTTACATCCCTACGCTTAGGGTACTTTTTTTAAAAGGCGTTTATTATGAGTCGAAAGATACTTTTACTTGAAGATGATCTAGAACTGGCTGAAACACTCAAAGAGCTTTTAGAGTCAGAAAATTATCATGTAGATATGGTACACAATGCTAATGATGCAATAGATGCTTCCTACAAGAACAGCTATCAACTCTATGTCTTTGATATAAATGTTCCTGATATGAATGGACTTGAACTTTTAGAGTCTCTTCGAAATGCACAAGATACAACACCTGCTATCTTTATCTCAGCACTTATAGACTTAAACTCTATCTCAAAAGCATTTGAGATAGGTGCTGATGACTACATTAAAAAACCATTTTTTCCACAAGAACTTCTTATTCGTGTGAATGCAAAATTTGTTCAAGTAAATAACGATATCGTTTATAATAATATTCGCTATGTAGCTAGTAAAAAAGAGTTATACATTGATGAAAAAATCATCTCTTTAGGTGAAGTTCAAGAGTGCTTATGTGAGATATTTATGCAAAATATTGGGAATGTCTTAGATAAAAGTATACTGATGGACTGTTTAGTAAACCCTTCTGATAGTACACTCCGCGTTGCACTTAGTAAGTTCAAACAGACTACCTCTTTGCCTATTAAGAACATACGTGGTGTAGGGTATATTCTTGAAAAAAGTTGAACTCGAGTCGCTTATTAAGAGTTTTATACTCTTTTTTGTATCTCAAACCTTACTTATAGGAGCACTTTTCTTTTTAGAGTATAACAAAGAGACGAAGAGTTTAGATGAGTCCTTGTTTAGCGCGATGCAAGTCTGTAGTTATGACTTAAAGTGTGATAATTTTAGTATAGATTTTGTAATAAAAGAGAAGTTCGAGCTCAATAAACTCCATAAAGATGAGGATGGATTAAGTGGTTATTTCGCCATAGGTGGCTCACAAAAAAATGCTCTTAAAATTCATTATGAAAAAGAGCAGTATAAGGAGAGCCTTTCTGCTATACAAAATGATTTAGTTTTGAAGTTCTTAATTGTTTTAGTTCTTGTAGTTTTACTGTCAGTTTTTTTCTCATTTTACACACTCTCCCCTTTACGAAATGCATTAAAGATGACAGAAGAGTTTATAAAAGACATCTTACATGACTTTAACACACCCCTTTCGACCTTGCGTTTAAATATCTCGATGCTAAAAAATGAAATTAGAGAGAACAAAAAAATCCAACGGATTGAAAACAGCGTGGAAACTATTTTGTCGCTACAGTCACATCTGCGTGCATACTTAGAAAACCATGTGAGCCAAAAAGAGAAGTTTGTACTTGAAGAACTTATACAAGAGCGAGTAGCACTTTTAGACAAGATGTATCGTGGTATAAAGTTTGAAGTGAAACTTCCCAAAAGAATACTCTACACAAATAGAGATGCATTTGTGAGAATAATTGACAACTTACTATCCAATGCAGCAAAGTATAATAAAGAGAAAGGAAGAGTAAGTATTACTATAGAAGATAATAACTTGCGCATAAAAGATACAGGTAAAGGAATCCAAGATAGAAAAAAAGTTTTTCAAAGGTTTTATAAAGAACAAGACAGGGGTATAGGGATAGGTTTACACATTGTTAAAAAGCTTTGTGAAGAACTTAAAATCACAATACGACTCAATAGTAAAGTAGATAAGGGAAGTACTTTTTACCTAAGTTTAAAAAATGTTACAAGCGAATCCTAAGTGCTTACACTTCGCTAATGCTTTTTTGATATACTTCCTATGAAACAAAATAAAAGGGAATAAAATGAAATCTATAAATAATATAAAGCTGATAGCAATTTCAGCAGTTACAAGTTTAGCATTAGTTGGTTGTGGTGGTTCTAGCACAGAGAACACGACAATAACACCAATTACACCAAGTGTACAAAGTATAGTATTATCTGGTACGGCAATTGATCCAGAAATTCAAGGTGCTAATGTTTACTTAGATGCAAATGATAATGGACAGTATGATGTGGGTGAACTTAACACAACTACAGATAGTTTTGGTAAATATACTTTAACAATCCCAGAAGCAGATGTTGGTAAGCAGATTATCGTAGAGGGTGGTATAGATAGAGTTACTAAAGAGAGTTTTAAAGGGAAGCTTCGTATAGTTGCAAAAATCACACAAAGTGGACAGTTTATCACACCGTTAACTACAATAGTAGAACAGTATAAAGAAGTAAATCCAAATAAATCAGACGAAGAAGTAAGAGCTGAACTTGCAACGAAGTTAGGTCTAGCAGATGTACAAGATCTTGATAAAAATATCTTAGACGATACACTACTTCTTAAAGCAGCACTTCAAATTAATAAAGTGGCACAGAAAATAGCTGATGTAACTGGAGAAGATATTGATGAAGTTTATAAGAGACTTGCAGAAAATTTAACAGATAAAGATTTTGATACGGCTATACAAGATACTATTGATAATGACCTTAATCAGACTTCAATCGATTATGACAGAGTAACAGATTTAGCTAAAGAGTTAAGAAATCTTGACCATTCAGTGTTAAATGCAGAAGAATTTGCACTAACGGTAGACAATATAGATAGAAATATTACTGCAACACAGTTACGAATAGAACTTGATGACGATCTTTTTGATGATGATACAATTATTATCTCTGGTGCAAAAGAAGCAAAAGAGTTAAAAGTCAAAAAAGCTTTAGAACAGTTAGGTTATAAAGACTTAGATGACACAATCAAACAACAACTGCTTGACAGTGATAAAGTAGATTTTGATGATGATTCACTTTCAGAATTAAAAGAAAAACTTGAAAATAATGATGCTGGTTTAGATACCCAAGATATGAAAGTACTTGATAGAGAAAAACTTTTTAATGAATCAAGAATTACAGACTTAGAAGATGATGAAAAAGATGAATTGAGAAAAAAGTTTGAAAGTGATGATTTTGATTTTTCTAAATCAGATAAAGATGATTTAGAAACAAGAATTAAAACACAAAGCTTTCTTCAGTCTCTTTCAGATGAACTTGTAAAAGCATTAAAAGGAAAACTTCCTGAGATAGATGATTCTTATATGGATAAAACAATAGAAATATCAGATGATAATAAAACGATAACAATAGAAATATCAGATGATAACAAAACGAAAACAATAGAAATATCAGATGATAACAAAACGAAAACAATAGAAATATCAGATGATAACAAAACAAAAACAATAGAAATATCAGATGATAACAAAACGAAAACAATAGAAATATCAGATGATAACAAAACGAAAACAATAGAAATATCAGATGATAACAAAACGAAAACAATAGAAATATCAGATGATAATAAAACGATAACAATAGAAATATCAGATGATAACAAAACGAAAACAATAGAAATATCAGATGATAACAAAACGAAAACAATAGAAATATCAGATGATAACAGAACAAAGACACCTGATACAACAGAGACACCTGATACAACAGAGACATCTGATACAACAGAGACACCTGATACAACGACAACTATATAACACTCTTATTCTAACTTTGCAGGAGAGTAGTTGTGGCTCTCTTGTATTTTCCTTCCATGTATATATTTAAGTAAGCATTAGCTATAAAAAGATGCATTTAAATTAAAAATTATTTTCCCCAAGACTCTTACTACTTACACTTCGCTAACATTTCGCTAATACTTCACTAACACATTTATCGTAAACTTTCCTTACTAAAAAACTAAAGGAAACAAAAATGAATTATTCAACAAAAGCAAAATATTTTGCGCTATCTATTGTAGCTAGTACATTACTAGTAGGCTGTGGAGGTGGTAGCTCAGATAGTACTGCTACTTCTCTAACAAGTATTTCTGGAACAGCAGTTGATCCTGAACTTCAAGGTGCAACAGTATTTTTAGATGCTAACAGTAATGGTCAGTTAGATGCTGGAGAGATTAGTATTTTAACTGACAAGTTAGGAAACTACTCTTTAAACATCCCAAGTTCACAAGTTGGTAAGCCACTTATCGTTACAGGCGGAATAGACAGAACAACTAAAGAGCTTTTTTTAGGAAAACTTTCAGCTATTAGTAAATCAGGTACTACAAGTCAACATATTACACCTCTAACTACTTTAGTTCAAAAATATCAAAAACTAAACCCTACTAAGTCTATAGAAACAGTAAAAAATGAAATTGCAGCTAAACTTGGTTTAAATGCGGAAGACTTAGATAAAAACATTGCAACATCAGGAAATGAAAATCTTCTTAAAATTGCTCTTAGAGTTCAAAAAGTTGCTGCTAAAATTGCTGCAGGAAGTTCAAAAGATGATGCTGCTATTTTTGAGACTATCGCTACAAAACTTACATCTGCTCTTAATTTAGATGGTGCTATCGCTGATACTATCAAACAAGAAGTTGCTTCAGGAACACTCCAAGAAGCAAAAATTAAAGACTTAGACAAAGAGCTTAAAAGCTTACCTGATGCTTTAAACACACAAGAGTTAGCACTTACAGCTGATAATGTTGAGCAAAGAATTGATGATGCAACAACACAAGCAGAACTCGACACCGATCTTTCAACGGATGCAACAGTACTTGTTGATTCAGATAATGAAGTTCAAAGTGAAAAAGCAAAAAGAGTTGTAAAATCTTTAGGATTAGAGCAACTAGACCAGCCAACACGAGATAAAATCACATCTAGTGATAAAATAGACTTAGATAATGACTCTATTGATGATATCAAGAAAAAACTTGACTCAAATGAACTTGGTTTATCAACGCAGGAACAAAATTCTGTAAAACGTGAACAACTTTTTAATGATAACGGTTTAAATAACCTTGATACAGCTACTAGAGATACACTAAAAACACAGTTTTATAATGATAACTTTGATTTTGCAAACTCTAGTGACCAAGACTTTAAAGATAAACTTAATGATGATACATTTTTAGGTGGAGATGAAGACTTTAGAGCAAAAATACAAGGGCAACAAAATGCTACAGCAGACACGATTGCTAATGGTGTAAACTTAGTTGGTTCTATCATAAAAGGTCCTATTGATGGAGCTACTATCAAACTAAAAGATGCGGCTGGAGCACTTGTTGCATCAACTATTTCTAAAAATGGTCTTTTTATATTACCTCAGACTACACTTACAAGTACATACTATACTATAGAGAGTGTTGGTGGTTCTTATGAAGATGAAGCAACGAGTACAACTGTAACTATTCCTGCTACTAAAGGTCTTAAAACAGTTTTTACAAAAGCTGAGTTAGAGACTATTTTAACAGACAAAAGTTATATTGCTATAACTCCTGAGACAACTATTTATGCTGACATCGTTGTTGATGATGTAGCAAATGGTACTACTTTAGCTACAGCCATGAGTGAAGCACAGGCACTTATAACAGCAGCTATGATTACTGATTCTTCACCATTAACAATTTTACCAGGAGACAAATTCTTACAAACTGGTGACTTTACATCATCATTCCCAAAAGATCAAAGTGAAGCATTTGCAAGAAATCGTGCTATCTCTTTTTCATATATGGTTCGTGACTTAAACCTTAGTGCAGACAAAGTGTTTGATGTTATGGACTTAGTTATCGCTGACTATAAAGATGGTAAGGCTGATGGAATTACTTTAGCAGATGGTAGAGATGTCAATGTAAGTGAAGAGTTTGCACTTTCTCGTACAAAACTTTTTCAAAATACAACTGCAAAATTAAGAAATGGTGAGTTAAGTGATGGCCAAAAAGCACAACTAAAAGGTATGGGTTTTGATACTGATGCCTTTGGTGATAGAGGAGCAAGTGAAGATGCAAATCTTACAGCTTTAATAAATAAGTATATTACATCAACAACACTTCCAACACTTCATGTACTTCCAGTTATAGCTGATGAAGATGGAGATACAACAGATGCAAAAGAGACATATACTCTTCGTGCAACAACAAATGTAAATGTAACTATTGAGACACCAGAAAGTAGCTGGATAACTCCTATGTGGAGATATAATAACAACCCTTTACCTGTAGTGATTCGTACAAGTAGTGGTACAGATATGACACTAAACTTAGACAATCAGTTAGCATCTGACTCTACTATTCACTGGCATGGATTTAAAATCCCAGCTATTATGGATGGTGGTCCAGATGTTCCAGTAGCTCCAAGTACTACAAAAGCTTATACATTTACTATGAACCAACCAGCGGCACCTTTATGGTTCCATCCACATCCAGATATGGAAACAGGAAAGCAGGTTTATATGGGTCTTGCAGGTGTTTACTTACTTGAAGATGCAGTGTCAAAAGAGTTAGAAACAACAAAACAGTTACCATCAGGTGCAAAAGACACAGTTCTTTTAGTACAAGATAGACGTTTTGCAGACCTAAATACGACAACAAATGTAAAAGAGCTACTGTATAAAAACATGGCGATGGACAATGATGGAATGTATGGTGATACTGTTTTAGTAAATGGTTCAGTTCTCCCAAAACAAGAGGTGAGCGATACTCTTCATAGATATAGACTCTACAATGTTAGTAATGCAAGAACTTATGACTTTGCACTTAATGATGGTAGTGACTTTACAGTAGTTGGAACTGATGGTGGTCTTTTAGAGAGTCCAGTAGTTGTAAACCATATAGTTCTTGGTGCAGCTGAGCGTGTTGAAATTGTTATAGACTTCTCAAAGTATGCAGTTGGCGATAAAGTTATGCTTGTTTCTAAAGCATTTAATGGCGACATGATGGGTATGATGGGTGGAAATAATGCAGGAACTGGAGACATGGGAAATACTTCTGGACAAACAGATATGGGCAGTGGTTCAGCTATTTCAGGAATGGGTAGTGGTTCAAGTGTGACTGATATGGGTAATAATTCTGGAACATCAGGTATGACTTCAGGAGTAGATAATCAAGGGATGATGAGTGGTATGCTAGCAAATGGTACAGGCTTAGTTATCATGAGATTTGATGTAACAACAAGTGAATCAGAAGATGTGACTCTATATACTAAGATCTCTTCTAATGCAGCGATTGCAACTAGACTTACAGAAGCAGATGCTGTGAACCAAGGAAATGAGAGACAGTTTCTTATGTCTATGGGTGGTATGGGTCAAGGCATGAGTGGAGATATGAATGCTGGACAACAAGGTATGCAAATGAGCTTTGTTATCAATGGTAAAGCATTTGATCTTAACAGAGTTGATGAGTTTGTAGCTGATGGAGCGACAGAGATTTGGAGCATAAGAAATATGTCACCAATGGCACACCCTTTCCATGCTCATGCAATTCAGTACCAAATTCTTACAAGAAATGGTCAGCCTGCAAGTGGAACTGACTTAGGTTGGAAAGATACTTTCTTAGTACAACCTGGTGAAACTGTTAGAGTAATAGGTGACTTTACTGGAGCAGTGGGTGACTATATGTACCACTGTCACATCTTAGAGCATGAAGATGCTGGAATGATGGGTTACTTTAGAGTTGGTGCAACAGGTAATGTAAACAATCAATAGAGATTTAACCCAATCATAGATATAATACATCTATGATTGCACAAGACTCCATAGAAGCCCTCAAGGCTCAACTCGATATTGTTGATGTTGTAGGGAATTATGTGGAGCTTAAAAAAGCAGGGGGAAATTTTAAAGCCCCTTGCCCCTTCCACGATGAAAAATCCCCCTCTTTTGTAGTAAGTCCTCAAAAACAAATATATCACTGTTTTGGCTGTAATGCCGGGGGAGATTCTGTAAAGTTTGTGATGGAATATGAGAAACTTAATTACCCTGAAGCTCTTGAAAAATTAGCTGAAAATTATAACTTTACACTCACACATACAGATAACAAACATAACAAACCTCGCTCACAGGTTATGGATAGACTCAACGAATGGTATCAAACTCTATTAACACATAACAAAACTGCTTCTTCTTATGTAGAAGAACGCGGGATTTATGAGAGTAGTATCGAGAAGTTTGGGATAGGCTATGCTCCTGATTCAAATGCCACTTTAAACTATATTCGCTCTGAACAGTTTGCTATTAAAGAAGCTATAGATATGGGTGTAGTTGGGTATGAACCGAGTCGCAACCAAACTTATGCTCGTTTTATAGAACGTGTGACTTTTCCTATACACTCGGCAAATGGAAGTATCGTTGGTTTTGGTGGTCGTACTATTACAGGGCATCAAGCTAAGTATGTAAACTCTCCTGAGACGGCTTACTTTAACAAGTCGCGTTTACTATATGCTTATCATCTAGCAAAAAAAGCGCTCTATAAAAAAGAAGAGATTATCATAACAGAGGGTTATTTAGATGTTATTATGTTGCATCAAGCAGGGTTTGATAATGCAGTAGCAACTTTAGGAACGGCACTTACAGTAGAACACCTTCCACTTTTGAGAAAAGGATCTCCTAGAGTTGTTATGGCTTACGATGGAGACAAAGCAGGTAAAGCAGCAGCTCTTAAAGCAAGTAAGTTACTCAGTGCAAGTGGGTTTAATGGTGGTGTAGTTGTTTTTGAAGGCGGACTTGATCCGGCTGACATGGTAAAAGATGGTCGAGTTGAAGAGTTGGCAAATATGTTTCGTGACCCTAAGCCTTTTATAGAATTTGTTTTAGATGGAATACTTTCTCTTTTTGATTTACGTAACCCTAAAGAAAAAGAGTCTTGTATGGGAGAGGGTGTATCTTATTTGAAAACACTTTCACCATTACTTCAAGAGGAGTACAAAACATATCTTGCCTCGCGTTTAGGTGGTATGGGAGTCTCTCCATCATTAGTAAAACTAAACACAAGTCATCATCAGCCTAACAATACACCTCTGATGCAAAAAAACTCGCATAAAGATTTTTGGGAACTAACACTTATAAAAACTGTTATAGAAAAACCAGAGTTAATAAACCAGATACTTGATGTTCTTGACCCATCACTCCTTCAGTTTCACTCACGAGAATTTTCTCTTGCACTTGCTGGGAAAACAGATGCCCCTGAGCTTATGTCTATCATCGTGGATGAGACTATTGTAGTTTTACAAGATGAAGAGGCCTTAAACGCAGAGCTTGTCACTTTTCTTTCTCGTTATTACGAAAGAGAGTTGCGAAAAGTGAACCTTACACAAAATATCTCTTTTGAAGAGAAAGCTTTTTATATAAGAAGATTTCGAGGAAAGATTGCAAAACTAAAACAGGGTGTACTTGTAGCATTTGATAGTTAATAGGGTATGCAAACAATTCATAAAACTTTAGCTATACTTTAGACAATTTTATTTTAAGGTGATTTTATGGCTGGAATACATTTTTCGTTTGACAACTTTAAAGAACTACTGAGTTTGAATATGGGGATTGCCTCAAGACTTGATGAAAATCGTGCTGAGAGTTTTACTCTTTTATACTGTAACTTTAAGGGTATGGCCCCTGAGCAGATTGATGCATCACTAACGGAGATACTCCGTACATCGGACTCCATAGTAAATGATGGTACAGATTACTTTTTTGTTCTACCCTATACTGATAAATATGGTGCAGATATAGTAAAAAAGATGTTTGATGAATTTTTTGCTAAACATTTAGACGCATTTTTACTCTCATATCCAGTTGACGGAGAAAATGCCGCTGAACTTATGGGAAATATGCAAGATAGTACAAGTACTTTTTTAAAGCATGATTTACACTGCTTAGATAGGTTTGCTAAAAAGATTTAAATAGAGATGTTTAGTATGTAATCTATAGATGAGGCATAATCCATTCCAAATTATTTAAGTTTTTCTTATAATTACCGATGTCTAACTTTATGAGATATCTGAAAATACTAATTATTATCTTAATACCTATATCATATGTATATGCATCGCAGAGTTATATAAAAGTAACAAAAACAGATAATAAAAAAAACTTCAGTACAATAAATGATGTTTTAAAGCAGTATAGTTTGACAATGAAAATAATGGAAGTTCATAATTCAGATAAGAGTGTTTCGCATATTATATATACAGGACCATTTACTACATATGAAAGAGCCGCACACTATCAGCAAAAATTAAAAAGTTATTTTTCAAATCCTCAAGTTGTTGTTCTTGATAAAAAAGATAAAACAGATGGTATGTTCTTTGGACTTGGACTTGGTTATGCTAGTGCAACCACTACTTATGACAAAGATAAGCAAGCGATAAAACTTAAAGAACCTCAAAACTATGGAATTTCTTTTATGGGAGAAGTAGGGTATGTTTTTAAAAATGGGATGTTCTCAACAATAGGTTATAGTACTTTAAAAAATAGTGATCTTTTTTTTGAAAATATTTATGTTTCACTTGGTTATAGGTTTTATAACAAAGGAAAGTTCACTCCTTATCTATCTGCACTTGCAGGTATAGGCAGTCTGACATGGGAGAATATTCCACTTGCAGCTACAAACGGTGAAGTGGTCAATAAGTCTATCTCTCCTATCTTTGGGGGTCGAGTAGGACTTATATATAATGGTTTTGAGTCATTCTCTTTTGCTGCTAGTTATCATCTACTTACATTAGACCACACTGCAGACATTTATATAGATAGCACAAATAAAAGTTCATATAAACATTCTACATTACATTCTTTTCTTTTAGAATTTCAACATAAATTTTAATAATGATTAAAGAATAATTTCTAACTGACGATATGTACTTTTAGAAGGTTGGAATAAATTGTACTAAATAAGGATTGACTAGTGCTATTTGTTGCAAGAGGTGCATCTTCAGTCTCGATATTGTTGATGTCAATATTAATATGCTGTTAGGGTAGTATAGTTGTTATCTATAAGATAAATAATAATTTTATTGCTCTACATTGTATTTTGTAAATATTTTCAAGGACGAAAAATGAAAAAGTTAATAATTACATCGTTAAGTATTTTAGCACTAGCTACAATGTTTACAGGATGTGGTAGTAGTGGTTCGGTAGCATCTTTAGATAGCTCTATAAATGATGCAGGGGATATAAGTACTCCGCCAGCAGAGGTGATAATAAATAACGGTGATACTACGGATACTACGATTACAAACGAATTTGGTTTAAACCCAACACTTGGTAATCCTCCTCCTCTTCCGGCGAGTTAGAGTAGTTTTGGATTAAGGGGTTGATGATGAAAACGGTTTTGATACTTGTAATGGTACTATTTTTGAACTCATGTGGTGTAGATACTTCATCTAGTTCAAAAGGAACGGCTAGTACAACAAAACCGATTGATGTTATAGACCAAAATCCAATAGGCGGAGATACCCCAGTAAATCCGGAAACCCCAGTAGGTCCTGGAAATCCAGTGAATCCTGAAAATCCAACAGGAACAACAGATCCAAATTGTGATGAAGTGTCGGTATATGAATGTGAGAATGCTCTTTATGATCTCAGTTCTTGTAGTGCATTAACTCATAAAACAGCTAGTGATACTTCTTATAACGGGACAGATCCAGCTGAAAATGGGTCAGATTTTTTTAGTATTAAGACTGAAGGATTGGGGATACGGTCTGAGTATTTAGAAGGCAATTCAGCGGATTTGTATAAGACATGGGTAACACTTTATTATAAAAGTTTTCCAGATAAAAACAATCTTGGATTGCAAGGGTATACAGGATATGTGAAAAGTGGTTTTTTTTATGTTACATATGATATTGCTTGGAGTGATACTAGTATCGCTGGAATAGATAGAATCATGTATGTAAAAACAAACCAAGGTGCAAAACCAGCTTGTTATAGGTTGACATTAAATAATGTTGATGGAACACAGATAGATGTTCAAAAAGTATATAGATAAAAAAAGGAAAAGTTTATGAATATTAGAAAAAATATATTAAGCTTAGCAGCTATAATTGCGCTAAGTAACTCGGTAGTAGCAGACGATACAGCAACATATATGCCATTGGCTTCAGAAACTGTAGATAGTTCTTGGATTATGTTTGGAGTAAATGGTTTTAGTGATGGTACTCCAAGTACAGTAGTAGTTGCGGCATCAGGTCTTAGTTTAAATACACAGGTTACAGAGGTATCTCTTAGTGATCAGCTAGCAACTGCAGATGCAAATGGTTGGATTTCGATTCAAGCACTTCAAGATAGTAGTGGTGTAGACTTAGTTACTGCTTCACTTGCAATAGCTGTGACAACAACAGGAACACCAGACAGCACGGAACCAGAACGTTCCATGTACTTTAATGTATCAGGTAGTACAGACACAACACCTAATGTAAAGTTTAACTATAGAGCATCTCTTGAAGGGCAAGCCTTTGAAGTTTTACTAGGAACTACTCTGTATGCTGGTGTAATCTCTCAAGATGCAACATATAGTGCTCAGTATAAGATAGCAGCAGGTACAACTGCTGTATCAACAACTAACGATAGAAAAGCAATTACTGAAGTTCTTGATTTTAATTTTCAAGATAATCCAGTTGACCCAAGACAGTTTGACTCGAGTGTAAATTTAAATACAACCGGAACAGCATCATCATTCTTTTACTTTAATGCTGTAACACAGCAGTGGGAAATAAATCAAAAAGGTGCACCAGCAGAGGCACAAGATTTTACAGATTTTGAAATAGGTAAATCATACTGGGGTAGAGCAGATAGAAGTGAGACTCTTGGTGCGCAGACGATAGATAATGGTGGCTCAATAGGTCTTGTTTTAGGAGATGCAACAGCTATTGCAGGTATTCCTAATCCAGATAGATATAAAGATGACCAAAATGCTTCAATATTAACTGAAGGCTGGAACATGCTCTCTTTTGATGACAATAAGCCATATATTCGTCATGCAGCTACTGGTTTTGTGATGACGGGAGTTACAAATAGTGATGAAGCATTTACTATTACTGATTCTTCAGGATTAAACTCTATCGCATTAACAGCATTTGCTGCTGGAGGTAATGAAGTAGATGTTACTGTCGCAAATAGAGAGATAGAATCAGCAAAACTTCGTGGTCTTCTTCCAACTGCATTTAACCTAAAGTTTTATGTAGGTTCAGCTGCTGGAGAAATAGTTATACTCTCTGATGAAAAATTTAGTATCACACAGGCTGCGGGTACAGCTGTTACTAGCACTAAAACACTCTTTAATAAAGATCCATTTGTTTCAGGTTTAGTTACAGCAGTTCCGGACTTAACAGCTGTAACAGCTACTGCAGCATACGGTGAGTATGCTCTTGTTGTGAATGCTTTAACGGGTGCTAGCGCAGCTGATTCATTAGGTGCAAATACTGGTGGATTCTCAAAAATTATCTATAGTGATAAAGATGGTGATACTGTAAATGCTAATCGTGCAATTACAGTAGCTGGAACAACAACTATTGCGCAAGCTGCAACACAAATTGCACTTATGGGTGTTACTATTAAGCCTGTAGTTACACAGATAGATACTAACTTTGATGGTACGGGCGATATGCTTATCGTAGCTTCATCTCAACCATTTAGCATTGAAGATGCGACATACCAACGTGTATTTAACATTGGGGCAGCTGTTTCTAATACAGCTGGAGACAGTATAATCATTAACGGTAGTGCAGATGCTAACATAGTACCTGCAGATACTTCAACAGCAACAGATGTGGCAACTCTCATTGAGGGTCAAACAGCAACAACAAAGATTTTTGCTGCAGCAGATGCTGGAGGACAACAGGTTATTCTTGCTTCAACGGAGGCATCTCTTTTAGATTTAAAAGATGCAAATAGTGCTACAACAGATATATTTACACACTCATCTAGTACTGACTTAGCTGCTAGAGGAGCTGTATCTGGAATCTATACATTAGATGCAATGGCTAGAACACCACTTAACCAAGTGACAGATACTATAACTAGCTTTACAACAGCTGCAAGTGGTGCTTATATGAGTAATGATGCTACAGATACATTTGTGTTAACTGTAAATGGTGTTTCAGATGCAGCTGCTGCTATGAGTACACTTACTTCAGATAACACTATTGTAGATACATATGGTGAAATTATTGAGATGTTTGATAGTGTTGTTGCATTAGCAAATACATCAATTACGACAGCTGGTACACATGCTTATGCTTCTCATAACTATACACTTCCGAGTGGTGTTGTTGCAGGAGATTTACTTACAGCAGGAACTGCATATACTGGTACAATTACAATTACAGGTGTAGATGTTACAGATACTCTAACATTTGTAATTACAGATGATGTTCCTACCGCTGCTGATGTAGGATCAGCTGCAGCAGCTGCTGCAACAGGTGATAACAAAGTAAATATCTCACAATCACAGTTAGTATCTGACCTTAAGCAAAACCGAGCATACTCTCCAAACTATGCTATATATGGACCTCTATACACTCTTCGTGATGCAGGATCTGGGTATAAGGCAAGAGCAATGCTAAGAGCTACTACAGAGATGGATACTGCAACTCTTGCTGGTATAATTAACTGGGATAGTATTGACTTAACTCGTCCTGAAAATGAGTGGTTTGCAAATAATGAGTTTAATTTATTTAACATTAACCACAACTCTGGATATTGGGTTTATTTACTAAATAAAGATGCAGACACAGTGAGTGTGGCAGCAACTGGAACATTTGATAAAACATATTCACAGTATTTTAGTAATACTTTAAATACAGGTGTATATTCAACTAAGAATGTTATGAAATTTGGACAGTTAAGTATTACTATTACTGGACTTGATGATGTTGTCGCTGGATCTGCATATGCAATCGTTGGTGGTGAAGAGGTAGCACTAAAAAGAACAGGTGTATCAGATGTATTTACTGCTAATATCTCTGAATATGGCTTAATTAGTTTTACAGAAGGTGGAATTACTGATGTTAAAGTAAGAGCTGTAAATGGTAAAGGTGAGGCAGTATCTGCTTTAGCTGTAGTGAATATTGATTATGAAAAACCAACAAGTGTATCAGCTAGTGTAACTGGTGGAACTGATATTACGATGACAGCAGATGCAGGCACAACAAAAAATTTCTATCTGTTTAAAGATAACATTCCAGAAGATCTAACTTTAAGAGATGCAAAAATAACTGCTGGAACAGCTTCAGAAGTAGCATTGACTACGGGAAGCACATCAGTTAGTTTTAATGCATGTGCGCAATATGTCTACGGTGTTGAAAATAATCTTCGTATAGTTGGAACAGATGGTGCAAAAAATATTTCTAACTACTCTGATGCATTTCCTTTAGTGTATGCAAGTTTATTAAAATCAGCAAATATTTTAGCACACGATCCAAGTAGTACAGACTTAAAAGCACAGCTTGGTGATGTTTACGATGCTACATGTACAAAAACAGGAACACAAACGCTAGCAAGTGAGAATGCAGGTGTAAGTGTTGCTTCTCTTGATGGAAATAATGTCCTTGTTGCTCGTATGTCATTTCAGCCTATAACAGGAAGTACATTTGACCAAAGTACGGCATGGACTTCAAACTTTGAAATCAACAATGGTGATGGTGCATTTATTCAAGTGCAAAATACACCAGAGTATGCAGGAAAAGCTTTCTTTGTAGAGTATAACAATGTTATATATAAAGGAGCATTTCCAGCAGATAAGACTACTGCTGATCAATCTATTGGTGATCCAATTGATTTAGCAGGTTCATTTACTGCAGCTAACACTTCGTTAGCTAACTAAGGTATAGGTACTTAAAAGCGATGAAAAAGATTATATTTTTTCTTTTGAGCTTTTCTTTAAGTTTTGCAAGTTCTTTGCAAAACTTGGCAGATACTTTTTCTACAACGCAAAGAGAGTTACTCTATAAAGAGTTCTCTCCTTTTGCAAAACTTCATAAAACTTCTGTTTATAAACTGACTCAAGGGTGGAACAAGTTCACAAGCCCAAAAGATGGTATAAACATCATAAAAACATTCCATGATACTTCAAAAATAAAATATGTAGTTACCTACTATGAGACGGGAAAACTTTGGGCAATTTATGCACCAAAAGAGACTTTTTCGAATATGTTATTTTTGAAATATTTAGAGCCAAATAGTACTTTTTTTGTTTTAGCTAAACAAGATTCTGAAATAAAAATTAAGCATAACACCTTAAATAGTACTTGTCAAAAATTTGTAGACAATAAAACAGAGTACAGTAGCGTGTTAGACTCAGGAATATCTAGAGACTATACAGTTAGTAAAGATGGTAAAATGTCCCTACAGTCACGATACTTCTCTCATCATGATAGAGGTATTTATAATGACACTCGGACAGTCTTAATTTACCCTAAGTATAAAACAACTACAAAAAATAGCTTGAAGTATGGACCAGCTAACCCCAAAGTCGCTATCATATTTCCTAAGGTTTATGAAGCTAAAAAGTTTTACATCTACGACTTTAAACAAGAAAAATGCTTTGGAGGGATATTTCCCTCTATAAAAAATCCTCCTTTTCCCATTCTTAAAGAGATGAAGTAGGGTCGTGTGAAAGTAGTACTCGCCATTGTAGCACTGTTGGGTGTTGTTTTTGTTGGCTGTGGTTCAAATGCTTCAGTATCTTCAGGGAGTGAAACAAATACTCCAAAGACAATCACCCTAAATGCAAGAGTCGTTGATGGTTATATTAAAGATGCAAAAGTTTGTCTAGATACTAATTTAAATGCAGTATGTGATGTAACTGAACTCATTATAACTACATCACCAAGCGGTGTAGTTACTTTTACAAACATTAAAACAAGCACAGGTGCTTATCTCTCAATTATTGCTTCTGGTGGTACGGATACGGCAACGGGTAAAGTATTTACAGGTGAGTTTAAGAGTGTTATATCAGTGGATAGAATAAACTCTTCTTACGAGTACCTAACACCACTCACTGACCTGATAGCGACAGGTTTTCTAGCAGGAACAAAGAGTAGTGTAAACTATGAAGTGATAAAAAACTTAGTATCCAATGCATATACAATAGATAATCGATATATAAATCAAAATCCAATGGCATATAGTGGTGTATATGCACGGACTCAAGAAATCCAACAGACAATAGGACTTCTTCAAGAAACTACTATAAATGTAGAGGGGATAGAGTTGACTGTGATAGAAAAAGAACAACTACAAAGAGATATAAAAAATGCACTATTAAGTCAAATTATGAATGAAGGAACATTGGATGTTATTAAGACAGTAACATATTTAGCATTAATTCGAAAAATTTCTTTTACTCAAAATGTGAAAACATACTTAGATGAACAGTTAAGAGAGATAAAGCTTTCCATAGATGAGTTTACAAATACTGCAAACCTTACAGTAGATAACTTAAACAACTATCAAATAGCACTTGAAAAAGAAGCCGATGCTATATATCTGGCGATGAAGTCTATGAATGGGAACAGTCCCTTAAGTGTTATACCAGTAAATATAAACATAAAAGAAATTTTAGCAACAACTCCAGATAACAATGAAACAAATAGTGCAGTTCCTGATGCTGGTGTAGGCCCTAATGCTCCAGTTGATACAAGAATTATTGTCGCGTTTGGAGGTTATGTTGTGGATGGCTATATTGAAGGTGCTTCTATATGTATGGACTTAAACTATAATGGACTGTGTGATACATCTGAACCAACTGTGAGTTCTCAAGTAAATGGAGGCTATTCCTTTTCAAATATAGAGGTGAAAAAAGATAGTGTTATCCCTATCATATCTTATGGGGGGATAGATACAGTTATAAATAAACAAAGAATAAGTCAGCTTCAAAGTGTAGTAAATACAAATGCTCTAAGCACTTTAAACCTAACACCTATAACTGACTATATAGCTACAGCATTTTCAGAAGAAGATATCAAGAGTGTTGAGAGTTTAGCCAAAAATGTTACAAACTTAGGGACTGGGTTTTCTTTGAGTGCGGAACAGCTATATATAGATCCTATGCAAGATGTTCAAATATTTGCACTCTCTCAAGAGCTGGAATATACACGAAGAATCTTGGAACAAATTATTGGATTACCAATAAATACAGCACTTCAAAATGAAATAAAAAAAGCAATGCTATCTCAAATAGTACAAAACTCTTACGAAACACTTTCTATCAATCAAGTCATTACTACATTAGAAATCGCACTGAATACTTCGATATCAAATGTAAAGTTTGCTGAGAGTCAGATAGCTGAGATACAAAAGGTATTGGATATTATGAAGACAAGTGAAGAGATACAAGTTTATACACTCACTCAATTACAGTCCAAGTTAGAAGAGTCAGTAGCTAGTGCTATAGAGAACTTAACATATACACAAATAACTTTAACTCCAGAAGAAGTGTCCTATAGTGACTTTAGTAAAACTTCTGCACTCTATGATGAACAAGCTTGTATTTCAGATACCCAATATGTCAATACTTTAACGGATTCAAATACAACTACTAATTCAAATAGTGAATATACTCAAGATAGTGTTAATGGACTTTTGATAAACTCTGATGCTAACGAACTTAAGATGTACTATGAAAATATTTCTCAAACTCTTGATGGAAATAAAATTGTAGAGTTCTTAGATGATAGTAACTACTACTTCGCATTTGATAAGGTATGGCAAAACAAATCTAAAATTATATATATACAGTTACCCAAAAATGAAGGGAATAAATATAGCTGTTATAGAGTTGCACTTGACACAGATATAAGCTATACAAAAGTTTTTAGATACACTTCTTTAATAAAATAAGTATAAGGAAGTAGAGAAACAAACTATTTTATGTTAGAATACTTTCATATTTGTAAAAGGATGTTAAAGCTAATGATAACTCGATTGCTATTTATACTGTTTTGTTTCACAATTGAGCTGATAGCAGAATCTAAAGTACATACAAAAATTGAAGCAGGTATATACTTTCCAGTATTGGATGGAAGTATAAATAATACTACGAGCTCTTTTAGTCTTTCTCAAGATAATAACTATAGTGATGCTACAGCATCTTACTTTGCACTAGATATTTTTGTTGAGTATGATTATGCACCTAATCTTAGAGTTGACTACTTTTATATGCAGACAAATCAAGATGCACGGCTTTCAAAAAGTGTACTTATCGCTGATGGAGTCTTCTCGTCAAGTATTTCATCTGTAATAGACTTTAATGTTTTAAACACGGTACTTTATCAAGACTTCAAGCAAAGAGGTCAACTCTTTTCTCTGTTAGGTTCGAAGTATTATACTGGTGATTTTGAGATTGATGTGGGAATAAATGGAAAGTATATACTATGGAATTATGAGGTGCAAGATAGAACCAACCTAAACTCATCAACTTCATGGGTAAGAGTAAATCAATTTATCCCTCTTCCATATTTTGGATTTAAGTACTACTTGTATGATTTTTCTTTTTACTCAAATATTTCGACACTATCTTTTGTAGAGGCAAAGTCCATGAACTATCAAGTAGGAATTACTTATAATGTGATTGGTGGTGTATCTCTAAGTGCTGCTTACCTTTATGAAGAGTTTGAAGCGGTTGAGATAAAAGATACGATTAAGTTTAATACATCAGGCTATAAGTTTAGTTTTATGTATGCATTTTAAAAAAAGGATTTAATAAATGAAATATTTATTAGTAGCACTTATAGTTGCTACAGCACTAAGTGCAGAGGATGGCTTTCCATCAGAAGAGCAACTCCAAGAGTATAAAGAGCCGGTTCCTCAAGTTAAAGAGCATAAAAAGACAAATCCAACAAATAATGTATTGCATCCTGATACAATGATACTTGTTAGTGTTGTTGGGCAGGGCGTAGCTCCTGCAAATACTATATCTCCAGCACAAGCATATGCTCTTGCGAAGCGTGCTGCAATGGCTGATGCGTATCGATTACTCGCAGAAAAAATAAATGGAGTAGTTGTAGATGGTCAAGATACTGTCAAGAACATGGTCATGCAGAGATCGACAGTAAGAACACAAGTCGCGGCAATGATTAAAAATGCGACACTTGTTGAGACTACTTTTAAAGAGGGACTTTGTGAAGTTGAATTAGAAGTAAGAATTAAGTACGATCAGTTTTTTTAAAACCTATATCCTATTCCAAGATTGATATTTTGGATTGGTGTAAAGCTAACGCTTACATTGTTAGGGTAATCTATTACATGACTAGCTGAAATTAACTGGTAAGTTAAAGAAACAGGGATAAACCCAAGTATGTCATAGCTTATACCTACTAAAGCCCCTAGCGTTAAGGATGTAGAAGATGTAGAACCTTCTATATCTAATAGAAAACTTGAATACCCTACTGGAAGACCAGCATATATATCTAAGTTTTGTGTTATTGGATAGTTGAGGTTTATAGCAGTTGAGAAGTTATTCATATTGCCCCCGCTTGAGCTTATGTTTAAGTAGTTGGCAGAGATAAATATGTACTCATTAAAATAGTATCCCCCTTCAATAAAAAAATGACTCCCTCCAATACTAAATGTATCTCCTGTAGACTCCGTTGCGCTATATGTACTTGACCCTAATCCAGCACTTATATAAAAGTCATATGGGGTGTGCATACTCTTAGTGCTTTCTTTTATTAGGTCTGGTTTCTTAGTGATTTTTTTGATATATGCAGACGAAAAATGTTTTTTTATCTTTATTAATGCAAGGTTCGTTTCATCAGAAGTTAAAAAATCTTGAGAATAGACGATGTAGCTAGAATTTACTTTTTTATAATACATTTTTATATGGAGTTTATCTAGTTGTTTTTTTATTGGACTAAGGTTATGCTCTTTGGATGTTTTAGTAATCATTATTCTTTGTGCATTGAGTTGAGTGCAAAATACACTAAATGAGATGAGTAGTAAAAGAAATTTCATTTAATAGACCTTTTATATGAATGTATTTTTTAGAAAAGCAAATTTCATACCTAATATTTAAATGTCATCATCCTTTTGGTATAAAATATGCTATACAATAGTTTTAGGAGACTTTAATATGAAAATATTACTTAATACAATACTATCTTTTTTTCTTATACTTATGTTTATTTCATGTGGAAGTGATACTTTAGACGAGGTAGGTACACCAAATAGTGTACCAGTTGCTAATGCAGGGAATGACTATAATGGAACTGTCAATATACTTGTGCAACTAGATGGTTCTGCAAGTAGTGATACTGATATAAATGACACACTTACATATAGTTGGAGTATCTTGTCAAAAGCTACAGGGAGTACAACTAAAATAATAAGTCCCACAATTAGTAGACCCACTTTTACTCCTGATGTAGAAGGAATGTACAATATCCAACTAACTGTTTCTGATGGTAAAGAAATAAACACAGATACTCTAACAATACTAGCACAAAAAGCTCTTATCAAGCCTATCGCAAATGCTGGAATAAATCAAAATGTAAACACTTTATCTACAGTTGCTTTGGATGGCTCATCCAGTAGTGTAGAGACTGGAAAAACTCTTACATATAGATGGACAATGCGAAGTAAACCTAGTTCCAGTAAAGCAGTTATAGTACTTTCAACTAGAGTTAATCCTACATTTAAGGCAGATTTAGATGGTGATTATATCGTAAACCTAGCGGTACATGATGGAACAACTACAAGTGAAATTGATACTGTAACTGTTAGAGCATCAACTGTTAATTCTGTACCTGTTGCTGATGCTGGTGAGAATCAAAACATTCAAGGTCTAACAAGAGTAGTGCTTGATGGATCTAAAAGTTCCGATGCTAATACTGGAGATTTACTTACATACAGTTGGAGTATAGTGTCTAGACCAACTAACTCAAAGATAATCCTCTCTAATTCAGCAGTTGTGAATCCTAACTTTACCCCCGATGTAATTGGAGAGTATAGGTTTTCCCTAATAGTAAACGATACTAAAGTCAATAGTACAAAAGATAATGTTCTCATAACAGTCTCAGAGTTAAATTCAGTTCCTGTAGCTAATGCTGGAGATAACCAATCATTATCTAAGTTTTCTACAGTATCCTTGAGTGGATCTACGAGTTCGGATGCTGATGGGGATGTCATAACTTATGCTTGGAGCTTTACGACAAAACCATCCGAAAGTAATGCTACCCTTTCAGACAAGAGTATTGTGAATCCAAGTTTTATTGCAGATATAGCAGGTGCATATGTTATAAGCTTAGTCGTAAATGATTCAAAAATTGATAGTGTAGCAGATACAGTTCTCATAAATATTTCAAACTCTAATTCAAAACCTATCGCAGAAGCTGGAGAAGACAAGAATGTCTTAGCAGGTAACAATGTAGTTTTAGATGCTTCAAAAAGTTTTGATGTTGATTCTAATTCTCTTACTTATATGTGGAGTATGGTATCAAGACCAGAGGGTAGTACAGCAGAGCTTTCAGAACTAAACATTGTGAATCCTTCTTTTATTGTAGATATAGAGGGAAGTTATGTTTTTACTTTAATGGTAAATGATGGAAATCTTAGTAGTGATTATGATTACATAAGTGTGAATGCTGCTGTGAAAAACATAGCACCAATAGCACAAGCTGGCGACAATCAAAATGTCAACAGACCAACTACAATACCAAAAGACACCTTGGTACAATTAGATGGTTCCTTGAGCTCAGATGCAAATATAAAAGTAGACCTTCTAACATACAAATGGACCTTAGTTTCCAGTCCATCTGGAAGTTTAGCACAACTTTCAGATTCTACAATAGTAAACCCCACTTTTAACGCAGACAAAGATGGTGCATATGTTATACAGTTAATTGCATTTGATGGAGAACTTTATAGTATCCCAGGTTATATTACTGTAAATGCAAAAACTGATAATTCTACACCAGTATCAGATGCCGGAGTTGACCAGGTGATAACAACCCCCTCTTTAGTTATGCTCAATGGTAGTGCTAGTTCTGATGCAGATGGAGATATCCTAACATATACATGGATAGTCGTCTCAAAACCTTTAAATAGTACAATCACGCTAGATGATAATACTAAAGTAAACCCAAGTTTTACAGCTGATGAAGATGGAGCATATACATTTCAACTTGTTGTTAGTGATGGTACAGTTAATTCTACTGCGAGTACAACAAATGTTCAAATAAGTGTTAATAACTCTACTCCAACAGCTAGAATTAGTACTATAGCAAATAAGATAAGAGTTGGAGATAAAGTAATAGTAGATGGATCAAAAAGTAGTGATGTAGATGGGGATTCTCTTACATACTCATGGAATATGGTGTCGGTACCTCGTAATAGCACTGTGGAGTATCTTTCAGATTTAGGTAATACTAGTGATTTTGTACCTGACAAAGAGGGTACATACGTTGTTGGTCTTAGTGTAAATGATGGCACAGTTGATAGTGTAATGATGTATGTATCCATCACTGTAAACGGAGTAAATATCGTACCAGTAGCAAATGCTTCAGTTGATCAAAGTCTGTCTTTAGATGCAAATGTAAGCTTAAGTGCAAGTGCAAGTGCAGATGCTAATGGTGATACTCTAACCTATAAATGGAAGATGATAGCAAATCCAGTGGGAAGCAGTGCTGTCTTAATTACCGATACAAGTGAAAATCCTTCTTTTATAGGGAATCCGCTAGGTGATTATGTGTTTGAGCTTATTGTTAATGATGGAGAGTTAGATAGTGCACCTGACTATGTCACAATAGAGATAAAATAGAAAAGTGGAATATTTAATGCTTTATATCTAAAAACCTCTAGAAGGGAATAGGTATAAGGAGTATAGAATGATTACATTAGGCGCAAAAGTTCAAATAAATGGATCTTCACCTTTGAGTTTATTGGCAAGTAGTGAAGAACCTATTCTCTCTTTTTCTCAACTTTTAAAAGGGATAGGTATAGAGTCAAAAGATAAACCTCAAGTTCTTAAAGATGGGGTACTTTTACTTTCCTTATCCAAAGAAGAGACTAAAGTATTGTCTCCTAAAGAAAAGTTATTAGCACTTTTAAAAAGTGATATTCAGTCTTTAAAAACTTTAGAATCCCCCTTAGAACTCAACCCTCAAATAGCTTCACAAATCACTACAAAAGAGTTAAAAATACTAATATCTGATGCAAAAACATACTTAAAAGATAAGATAAAAAGCCTCCCTGAATTTAAAAACTTAGATATAAAAGATTTACCTAAAACACTCAAAGGTTTAGCAGTATTCGCCAAGACACTAGGAATAGACTTGAGTAAAATTACTATGGAAGAAGTTCGTTTATCTGCTAAAGAACCAGTACTTACAAGCAGAGTACAGGCTTTAGAAAAAAAGGCAATAGAAATCCCAAAAGAGAAATTGAAACCTTTAGAAAGTATTTTAAAAGCTACACAAAAAGCTGAGATAGTACAAACACAGAGTAAAGAAGTTACTAAAATGGAAGTCTCAAAACCTGAGATAGTACAAACGCAGAGTAAAGAAGTTCCAAAACCTGAGATAGTACAAACACAGAGTAAAGAAGTTCCAAAAACTGAGATAGTACAAACACAGAGTAAAGAAGTTCCAAAAACTGAGATAGTACAAACGCAGAGTAAAGAAGTTACTAAGATAGATATTAACAAGATTCCAATTTTTAAGGCACAAGCTATAAGCGAGTTTACAACTGAACAGATAGTACAAGTAAGACAATTAAAAGTGGATGTAGAGTTACCAAAAATTCAAAAGAAAAAAGTGGCTGATACTCTGAACTTACTTCTTCGTGGTGAAAAAGTTTCTAAAAATGATATGTTTAGCCCTGACTTTTCAGTAGCAACGGCAAGAGTAATTGCACCACAGGCAACTACAGATATCGCTAAGTCCTTAGAGTCCCTTATAAGAAGTACAATAAGTGAAAATCCACAAAATACAAAACTTGATGGTTTAAATCTTCTAAAAGCAGATAGTTTTGAGATAAAACTAAATGAAGCAAAACAGATGACAAGATATTTATCTCAAGATGTTAAAACAGCTATTGAGGATTATAAATCACCCTTTACTAGAATTAAAGTCGCTCTTAATCCACAAAAACTTGGTTCAATTGAGCTAACTGTTGTACAGCGTGGAAAAAATCTCCATATAAATCTTAGTTCAAACAATGCCGCAATTAATACTTTAGCTTTGAATGCAAATGATTTAAAACTACAACTTACAAATAGTGGAATAAATAATGCTATATTAAACTTTAATAACAACTCTGAGAATTCACAACAAGGTAGTTTTGGACAAGAACAGCAAAATCCTCAACAGAGGAAAGAAGCTAAAGAAGAGTATGACTACTTCACAAATGAAGAAAAAAATGAAGAGATTTTAAACTCTTTAGAAATTGTAGTTCCACACTACGCATAAAGGATATATTATGAGTATTACATCAATTACAGACCCAAGTGCTACTATAGCACCCGTGACAAATGTTGCAGATGGTAATCCAAACGGGATACTTGGAAAAGATGATTTTTTAAAGTTACTATTAGTTCAGTTACAGTATCAAGATCCTACTGCACCAACAGATTCTGAAACGATTTTAAATCAAACTTCTCAACTAGCTGCCCTAGAATCAACACAAAATACAACTAGAGCACTTGAAAAGTTATCTGTCGCTTTAGTAGGTTCACAACAATTTAGTGCAATTGCAGCAATTGGAAAAACTGCAGATTTAGGAAGTGATAGTATCTCCTATACTGAAGGTATTAATTCTACATTTGAAGTATATTTTCCAAATGCAGTAGAGCAAGGAATTATAGATATTACTGATAAAGATGGTAATACTGTTGGTACATTAGATTTAGCTAAAAATCCAGCAGGTGTTTATCAATTTACATGGGATGGTTTAGATGCAGCAGGCAATGCAGCTTCAAGTGGGATATATAGTGTCAATGCAAACTATACTGACCAAGCTGGTGCAGCACAACAAACAAGACTCGGTGCATACCCAATAGAGTCAATGAGATTTGAGAATGGTAACACCTTGGTAAAAGTAGGTTCCAACTATGTTCCATTAGAGGATATAGTAGAAATCTACTAAATAAGTTTATTCTTAAGAGGAGGCTATTATGGCAATTCAAGCTTTTTATACAGGTATCTCTGGAATTCAAAATAGTTCTTTAGGTATTGATGTATTATCAAATAACATTGCAAATCTTAACACGATAGGGTTTAGAGGTTATACAACAGAATTTTCGAGTATGTTTGAAGATGAAATTTCTACAGGAACTGTTTCTGGTGGTTCTATCGGTTCTGGTGTTAAGGTACAAACAACAAGTATGATGCAAGACCAAGGAGTGTTGACTCTTTCGGAAAGAAGTACTGACTTAGCGATTTTAGGTGAGGGGTGGTTTGGTGTTTTAGGTGAAGGAGAACCTATCTATACTCGTGATGGTGCCTTTGGTTTTGATGCGAATAGCGACCTTGTAACAAGTGATGGGTTTTATGTCTTAGGAACTAAGGGAAATAATATCAGTGATGATAATGTTTTAATAAATAAAATAGATGAACTACAACTTGGTGATGTTGGAGCACAAGAAAAACTACGTTTTCCAAGAACACTTTCTTATCCCACAGTTCCAACAGCAGAGGCAAAATTTTTAGGGAATATTGGAGTTGGCTTTGAACCAGTAACGATGAGTACATCTGTAGTTGATCCCCAAGGTAATAGAAATCAGTTGCGTTTAGAATTCATAAAGAATCCAATACAAGTAGTACCGGGTAGTCAGTATTCCGTTACCGCTATGACTCAGACTGCAGATGCAAAGACCATCTATGATACACAAGTAGGAACTATAGAGTTCGATGAAGCCGGTGCCCTATCCATAAATACCTTATCAAATATCAATAATAACGGGGCAAATATTGCTATTAGTTTAGGAAAGGGATTTGATGGAGTGGTTTCAGTTAATTTACCCCTTTCTGCCTCAAGTTCAGTGGATGGAGCAGTTGGCGGAGATTTAGTAGGCTACTCTATAAACAGAAATGCAGAGGTAATGGCTACTTTTACTAATGGGGAGCAGAGTAGTGTTGGTAAAATTGCTGTCTATCATTTTCAAAACGAGCAGGGATTAGACCGTGTAAATGGTACACGCTTTAGAACAAGTTCTAATAGTGGAGATGCACTATTTCGTAAGGACTCTAATGGTAATAATATCAATGGTACTAAAGTTGTGAATTTTTCTCTTGAAAGTTCAAATATAGAACTTTCTTATGGCCTAACTGAGCTCATAATCTTACAACGCTCATTCGATGCGAACTCAAAATCAATTACTACGGCTGATGAAATGATGCAAAAAGCCTTAAGCATGGGTTCTTAGAACTTTTTATAAAAGTTGGTACACTAAATGCTATATATTCTATACTAATACTCTCTTTTAAATGAGAGTAACATAAAGGATATATTATGTTAAAATCTTTATTTTCCGGTGTATCTGGACTACAGTCTTCACAAGTAGCAATGGATATCGAGTCAAATAATATTGCAAATGTTAATACAGTAGGTTATAAATACTCAAGAGCAAACTTTTCTGATTTACTAGCACAGACAAGAGCAATAGCAACAGCACCTCAGGGGCAACTTGGAGGTAAAAATCCTGTTCAAGTTGGACTGGGCTCTACAGTTGGTTCTGCTACACGTATCTTCTCCCAAGGAAGTATTCAAAACTCTGATAAAAATACCGATGTTGCTATTCAAGGTGATGGTTTCTTTGTAATCTCTCCGGATGGAGGAAATAGTTACAAATATACACGTGCAGGAGATTTTAAGTTTGATGCAGGTGGAAACTTTGTAGATAACAACGGTTTTATTACTCAAGGTTGGTTGAGAGATCCTGATACAGGGAAAGTTGACTCGACTTCACCAATTCAAGATATTAACATTCCCCCAGGACTGACAACTCCAGCGAGTCCAACCTCAGAGATAGTACTCAAAGCAAATCTTAACTCAGGACCTTTTGTTGAGAATTTTTCTCCGGCTTATGAGATAGATAATGCAGGTACTGTTACAGATAAAAATGGTACTGCTGTATCTTCTGGTGATATAGGTGTCATGTTTAATCCTTCAGGAGAGGCCTTTTCTCTCAAAGATGGACAAGGGGTAGATGTCTCTTATGACGGAGGAGCTACTTCTACTACCTATCTATATGATGGTACGACAACACCCTTACCTGCGGGAAGTTTTAGAACTATGAAGGACTTAACAGATCTTATTCGTACTGATGTTACTGCTGTAAGTGCTGGTGCTACAGTTGTAGTAGATAATGCAGGAAAAATTTCTATCAACAATGAAGCAGCTGGTACGGACTTAAACATTGTCATTACAGCCTATAGCGATCCAGCCAATGGAGTTGTCGAAAATGTTCGTTTTACAACAGGTATCAAAGCACTAGAATCATTTTTACCACAGGGATCTCCAGGTTCTACATCTTTTTCACAGAGCTTTAATGCAGCTACACATGGAAGCGGTATAGATGTTTTTGACTCACTTGGAACAAAACATACGGTCCAAACAGCATTTAGAAAGGTATCTTCAAACCAATGGAATATTACCATAACGGTACCAGAACCATCAGAAATCAGTACTATAATTCCACGAAATCAAAAAACTGGTTCTATTACTTTTAACAATGATGGATCTCTCTCAAGTGTGAACCCAGGTAACATCTCATTTACAGCAAACAATGGTTCAAAAGAAAACCAAACGATAAACCTATCTTTTGGTACAGCCAATAAATTTGATGGTATGACATCTTTTGATAGTAAATCATCTACCTCAGGGATTAGCCAAGATGGTTTTACTGGTGGGGACTTAGTTGGTATTAGAATCGATCAGTCTGGTACTTTAGTTGGTTCATTCTCAAATGGTCGTTCTTTTGGTTTAGCACAGATTGCAATGGCAAAATTCACCAACAATGAAGGTCTTGGCGCAGAGGGTGGTAATGTTTATATTCAAACAGCTAACTCAGGTGACCCTATTATCGGTACAGCAGCAACAGCTGGACGTGGATTTATCCAGTCATCGGCTCTTGAAGCATCAAATGTTGACCTCTCACGAGCCTTAACTCAACTCATCATCATTCAGCGTGGTTTCCAAGCGAATGGTAAAACAATTACGACTTCAGATCAACTTTTACAGACTCTAATCGGTCTGAAAAACTAAGGAAATTCTCCTTAGTTTTATCTCTTTATCTCTTTTAGATATAATTATCCTAATATTTAATCATTAGGAACTTATATGCAATTCTCTGCACCCCTCAAATCAAACTCAAAAAAAGTAATGCTTCTCGGTTCTGGTGAACTTGGAAAAGAAGTAGCTATCGAAGCTCAACGTTTAGGACTTGAAGTCATCGCAGTTGACCGTTACCAAAATGCACCTGCTCATCATGTGGCACACCGTTCTTATGTTGTAGACATGCAGGATAAAAATGCACTTTTAGAGATTATCTACCGTGAAAAACCTGACTATATTTTACCTGAGATTGAAGCTATAAGTATTGATGCTCTTTTTGCAGCAGAAGATAAGGGTTACAATGTTATTCCTAATGCAAACGCAGTGAGTAAGACTATGAATAGAAAAAATATTCGTACATTTGCAGCAGAAACACTTGATCTGCAAACTGGTCCTTATGAATTTGTTACTACCCAAGAGGGACTTTTAAAGGCAAGTAAACGCATGGGTTATCCTTGTGTTATAAAGCCTGTTATGAGTTCATCGGGTCATGGTCAGAGTATCTGTCGTAGTGAGGAAGATGTTCCTGCATCTTGGGAAACAGCTAAAGAGGCGCGTGGTGATGCAAGTGAGTTAATCGTTGAAGCTTTTGTTGATTTTGATTATGAGATAACTATGCTTACTGTTCGTAATGGTAGTGAAACGGTATTTTGTGAGCCTATCGGGCATGAGCAACGCGATGGTGACTATGTATTTTCATGGCAGCCAATGCAGATGAGCGAAGTGGCAAAACAAAAAGCAGAGGCGATGGCTAAGACTATTACAGATGGGTTAGGTGGTCGTGGTCTTTTTGGTGTTGAGCTTTTTATCAAAGGTGATGAAGTGTATTTCTCAGAAGTATCTCCTCGTCCACACGATACTGGTATGGTTACTCTCATTACTCAGTCTCAGAGTGAGTTTGCACTTCATCTTCGTGCCGTTCTTGGTCTTCCACTTGGATTTACTTTTTATGGTTCTGGTGCATCTGCTGCATACAAAACAGAGATGGCACATTCAAATGCTCCTGTGATAAGTGTAGATGATTCACTGTTTTCAGATAACTCATTCGTAAGAGTTTTCTCTAAGCCAGAAGCACACAAAGGCCGTCGTTTAGCTGTTGCTTTAGTTTATGATGAAGTAGACTCAGCAGTAGAACAAGCTCGTGACTTAATTCAAAAAATAAAAGATAATTAGTATGCAAATAGTTTTACTTGATGCCTTGACTTTTGAGGGAACAGACTTATCTTCGTTTGATAGTCTAGGAGACGTAGAAGTGTTTGCTACAACTTCAGCTAATGAAACGCAGGAGCGAATAACAAACGCAGAGGCTATCGTTACTAACAAGGTTATTATCACTAAAGAGTTTATGTTGAGTGCTAAAAAACTAAAGCTTATCTGTATAGCAGCAACTGGTATGAACAATGTAGACCTTGAAGCAGCTGCAAAGTTAAACATTGAAGTGAAAAATGTAGCTGGGTACTCAACTGACTCAGTTATCCAACACACTTTTTCATTGCTATTTTATTTGCTTGGACACTCTCGTTATTATGATGAAGTGGTTAAAGATGGAACTTATTCTCGAAGTGCTATCTTTACAAATGTCTCTCAACCTTTCTTTGAAGTCAAAGGAAAAAAGTGGGGGATCATCGGCCTTGGAAATATCGGTCGTGGTGTTGCAAATATAGCTAAAGCTTTTGGAGCGGATGTCTCTTACTACTCAACGAGTGGTGTGAATCGTACAGAAGATTTTCAAAGAAGTACACTTGAAGAGATGTTGAAAACTTGTGATATTATCACTATCCATGCACCTCTTAATGATAAAACAAACAACCTTCTAGGCTATGAACAGTTGTTAACTTGTAAGACGAGCGCAATTATTTTAAACCTTGGACGCGGTGGTATCATCAACGAAGATGCCATTGCTCGCATCATCGATGAGAAAAATATCTCTTTTGGTTTAGATGTTTTAACTAAAGAACCTATGAGAGAAAATCATCCACTTTTAAGTGTTAAAAACAGAGATAATCTATACATTACCCCGCATATAGCATGGACTTCAATAGAAGCCAGAGAAAAACTTATAGCAGGTGTAGTACAAAATATCAAAGATACTTTCTAGTATATCATGGCAGAAATAGCACTCTTTATTTCTGCTTTCCTCGCAGCAACTATCCTTCCATTCTCATCTGAAGCAGCATTTTATTTAGCAATAACAAATGAGATGCCGATTCTTAATGCAATGCTTAGTGCTTCAAGTGGAAATATTTTAGCTATCATCCTTAATTACTATATTGGCTACTTTTTATATGAAAAAACAAAAACAAAACTTTTCAAATCAAAGAGCGGTAAAAAAACTTATGGACTTGGACATAAGTATGGTTACTTCACACTACTACTCTCATGGTTACCACTTATCGGTGACCCACTAACACTTGTCGCCGGTCTTGTTAGGTTAAAGTTTGTTTGGTTTGTTATCATCGCTGGCTCACTAAGAGTACTTCGTTACTATGTCTTAACGCTTATGCTATAATTTACTTAATAATTAAATGGAAAAAATATGAATAAAAAATGTGATGTTTTAATAATCGGTGCAGGGGGAGCAGGACTAACAGCTGCCCTTAATGCTAAAGAAAGTGGTGCAAAAGTAATAGTACTCACAAAAGAGTACCCAACACGCTCTCAAACATGTATGGCACAAGGGGGCATAAACGCAGCCCTTGGAAATGCTGGAGAAGATAGTGTTGCAGATCACATCGCTAACACACTTAAATCAGCACACGGTCAAGCAGACCCTGAGGCTATAGAGTATATGTGTAGTGAGGCTCCAAAAGCGATAGAGTGGTTAGACAGCATCGGCGTTTGTTTCTCTCGAACAAGTGATGCAAAAGTTGCACAACGTGCTTTGGGTGGTGCGAGTGCTTCTAGGGCTTGTTATGCTCAAGACTACACTGGTCTTAAAATACTGCACACTATTTATGACAGATGTTTGAGAGCTGACATAGAGATACAAAATGAGAAGTATTTGTTAGAGATTTTAAAAGATGAAAAAGATGTAGTGTGTGGTGCTAAAGTTTTAGATATCCGTAGTGGAGAAGTTGAGATTTACGAAGCAAACGCCGTGATACTTGCAAGTGGAGGGTATAGTCGTATTTATGCTAAAAACTCTACTAACTCAAGTGCTTCAACAGGTGATGGTATAGCTACAGCAAAGAGAGCGGGGGCAGAACTAATTGACATGGAGTTTGTTCAGTTTCATCCAACGGGACTGAAGAACTCTAGCATACTCATAAGCGAATCAGCACGTGGAGAGGGTGGTTATATAATCAACTCTAAGGGTGAACGATTTACTAAAGAATTAGCACCCCGTGATGTTTTAAGTCGTGCAATTGACACTGAGATAAAAAAAGGTGAGAGTGTCTTTTTAGACATAAGACACTTAGGTGAAAAACTTATAGATGAGGGTCTTCCTCAAGAGAGAAAACTAGCAAAACTTTATGAAAATGTAGACCCCGTTCATGAGCTTATGCCAATTCGTCCAGTTGCGCACTACACTATGGGTGGCATAAAAGTTGATAGAAAGTCTGCGACTTCACTCAAAGGTCTTTTTGCTTGTGGAGAGTGTGCAAACCATAGAGTTCATGGTGCAAATCGTTTAGGTGGAAATTCCCTTTTAGAGATCGTAGTTTTTGGAAAAGAGGCAGGTCTAAATGCAGCACTCTATGCAAAAGAGAATCTTAGAACTACTTCTATAACAATAGATAAAAAATCAGTGATAGATGAGATTAAAGAGTATGACAATGTACTTGATTTTTATGCTAAACGCGAACATCTTGGTGATCTCTTTTACAAAAATGTAGGTATAGTTAGAACAAAAGAAGAACTTCAAGAGGCACTTGATGAAGTACAAGCTATCAAAGCTAACATCTCTAAACTTGGGGTGAGTGATACATCTAAAAAATACAATACTAACATGATAGAATTTATAGAGTTTAAGAACTCTTTAGATGTTTGTGAAGTTGTAGTAAAGAGTGCATTAGCACGTGAAGTGAGCTGTGGTGCTCACTATATAGTGTAGTGGAGTAGATGAAATGAAGATTAGTATAAACAAAGATGATGGATTTAGTGAGTATGAGACAAGCTTAGAAGGTGCAACACTTTTAGAAGTTTTGAGTGATATCAAACATACTAAAGACAATACTCTGTGCTTTAGTAGTGGCTGTAGAAGTAGTGTCTGTGGTTCTTGTTCTATGAGAGTGAATGAGGTAGAAGTTCTAGCTTGTTCGTACAAGGTGCAAGATGGTGACAAAGTTGAGCCACTTAAAAATGTATCTGTTATCCGTGACTTAGTCGTAGACATGGATAAGGCCTATAGTTTTAATCAAAAAGCTAAAACATGGCTCTCACAAATTGCATTAGGTACAAATTTAAATGATGAAGATGTTAAAACAAACGCAGTGCAGAGTGATTGTATACTCTGTGGGTCTTGTTATAGTGCTTGTCCTGTATATGCTGTAAATGGAGAGTTTATAGGGCCCTTTTCTCTCACTCGCATTTGGAAATATGCAAGTGATAAACGTGAAGAAAATGTAGAGCAAAAAATGAATGATGTACAAACAAACGGCATCTGGGACTGTACACTTTGTGGAAATTGTACAGTAGTTTGTCCTCAAAACATCTCAAGTAAGGCTGACATAGAGATGTTAAGAATGAAGTCAGCACAGTATGGTTTAATGGATCCAAATTTCGGTCCATTTGATGGTGGATTTGGATTTGATGGAAGTCCTGTATTTTAAATTATAATGAGCAGAGCCCATTATAATTGCAGGGACATGAATGTCCCTATACCCCCCTAAAGCTAAAAAAGAAAACTTTTTTAGATAATCAAATATATAAAACAAACAGCAAACTAACAAGTATGTTATAATAACTAAAATAAAAAAGGTAATAAAAATGGCAAAAGAGCACTCGTTTGATATAACAGCAAAGATAGATATGCAAGATTTTAAAAATGCGATAAATTTAGTAGATAGAGAAGTCTCAAACCGTTACGACTTTAAGGGTACAACTTTTGAAGTAACTTACAACGAAAAAGCAAAAACTTTAGTTTTAATCGCTTCGTCTGATAACAAACTAGATGCACTTAAAGACATCGTAATTGCAAAGTTTTTAAAACAAGGACTCTCTTCAAAAGTTTTAGATGAGTTAAAAGTTGAAGACTCAAGTGGTGGAAACAGAAAGATGACTTTTAAAGTTGTTGATTACATCGAGTCTAAAGAGGCTAAAAAAATCTGTGCTGACATTAAAAAGCTGAAACTCAAAGTAAACGCACAGATAGAAGGCGATAGTATCCGTGTAAAAGGTGCTAAACTTGATGAGTTACAAAAGGTTATAGCGATGGTTAAAGATGGAGATTGGGAAGCACCTTTAGTTTTTGAGAACATGAGATAAAAAAAGGGGGGGGGGAGAGAGAATGAAAAAGTTAACTGTTGCAGAGGCTGCTGAGTATTTTGGAGTTTCAAAAGAGGCTATACATAACCGTGTTCGTCGTGGTTCGTTAGAGGTTGTAGTTGAGAACGGTATCAAAATGGTACTGCTTAATCCTGATAAAATCATTAAACAAACTAGAAAAGTCACCCAAGTTACAACGGCTGTAAAAAATGATGAGCGCTACTATAAACTTTTACAAGAACAAAATGAGAAGCTTCAGTGGAAAATTGAAAAACTTGAAGGTGAAACGAGAATACTTCGAGACCAAAAAGAGCTTATGCTAATTGAAGAAAGAAAAAAGATAGAGGCAATTTATCAAGAAAAAGATGAACAACTCAAAAATATTTTAAATACGCTCTCCTCACAGTTTATGTTATTACAAGAAAAACCTTCTGAGATAATAGATACAAGTGAAACTTTAGAAGTAGAGATAGCAGAACTAAAGAGCCCTAAAAAGAAGTCCATTATCTCTTTAAAAAAGTATTTGAAGTTAAAAAATTACTCGGAAAAAAAGACAAAAAAAGTGAAAAAAGCTTTTGCTTCAAGAGCTAAAAAAGATGAAAGAATTACTCTAATAGATGGTAAAACTTATCTTGATTTTAGCAAATATGATTATTTGGACCTACTCTAGATTATAAATCATCTAGTTTGAGAGTAAGCCCTTTTAAGTGTGACACGGGATGAGAGTATGCTATCCCTTGTCCTTTTCCGGTTAAGTCAAGTTCATCAACTACCGCTTTAATGATTCCATCAACTTGTTTACTCTGCGTTATAAACATTAAGTTGGAATCTGATTCCCCTTCATGTAAACGGTTAAAGAAGTTGTCCATTTTTTCCAGACCCATTCCCCTTGCTTTTGTAATAGTAACTCCCCTCGCCCCAGCATTGCGTGCTGCGATAAGAGCTTGTTCTTCTTTTTCAATAGGAACTATAATGTGTACAGCCGAGAAAGGCATATCGTAAGAGTGGCGTTTATCTGTTCCTTGAATGTTGATAGTAGAGAGGTTCATGTTGTGTACATCTTCAAGTGCATGACGGAGTTCATCAATGTGAAGTTGTTCTTTTTCATGCTCACCTTTAACACCAATTCTCTCTGTGATAATTCCGTAAAGCATAACTGTAATCATAGGAAAAAGTGAAGCAAACGCGATAAGACCAAAACCATCTATAAGAGGATCTCTCCCTTCTATGTTTGTAGCAAGACCAAGACCAAGAGCTGCAACAAGCGGAACTGTAACAGTTGAAGTTGTGACCCCACCACTATCATAAGCAATAGGGATGATGTACTTAGGTGCGATAAATGTTAGTGCTATAACAAACATATAGCCAGCCATGATATAGTAAACTATTTCACCACCAACAACGATACGATAAGCTCCGAGTGAGATACCGATGGCAACACCAAGTGCGACAAACAGACGCAGAATAAAATCGTTTATCTTACCATCACTAATCTCTTTGGCTTTTCTTGCGATTGCTGTAAGAGAAGGTTCTGCCATAGTAGTAGAAAATCCTATAAGAAAACCAAAAGAGTAGATGATGAAGTTGTTGTCATAACGAGTGAGCTCATAAGCCATAGTCTCACCAACTGAGAAAAGACCCATCTCCAAACCAACGATAAAAGCATCAAGACCAAGTATGACAAGACCAAAACCGATGACGACATTTTTTAAGTTATCAATAGGCTTTTTGAGGATGATATACTGAAAGAAAAGGATTACTGCAAGTATAGGGACAACATCAATGATAACACTAACGAGACCTTTTAAAATATCGAGTATCTTAAAGTCAAACTGTGCAGCTGTACTAGCGATATCATGAGGAACAGCAGGTAAGATAGGGGCTGCAACAGCAACTGTAGCAACTGCATCCACATACTCATATACAAAAATTCCATAAAACTGTACAAATATCATAGGAGTAAGTGAAGCAAAGGCGATAAGTCCAAAACCATCTAAAACAGGATTTCTCCCTTTGATATTTGAGGCTAGACCGATACCAAGTGCTGCAACTAGAGGAACCGTTACTGTCGAGGTAGTAACACCACCGAGGTCATAAGCAAGACCTACTATCTCTTTGGGAGCAAACATAGTAGCACTCACAACCATTACATAACCCGTGATGATGTAGTAGTGGATAGGGTGCCCTTTGATAATTCGCCAAACACCAAGAACGATGGCAAAACCAACACTAAACGCGACAACCATTCTAAGAGTAGTTGCATCTATTCGTCCCGCACTAATACCTGCTGCTTTTTGTGCGATAACTATAAGGGCCGGTTCAGCGACTGTTGTTCCAAAACCAATCATAAAAGCAAAAATGATTATCCATTTTGTTGAGCCTTTTTTTGCAAAGTCACTAGCAAGCCCTTCTCCAACAGGAAAGATACCTACCTCAAGACCAAGAAGAAAAACTGCTAGACCAACACCAACTATAGCGAGTCCTATAGCAGTACTTAACCAGTTATCAGGAACTGTTTGAATGATAGCGAGTTGAAAAAACATGATAACAAGGATGATAGGTAAGAGATCACGAAAGGATTCTTTTAAAAGTTGTAAAAATGAGGAAATGCTTAACATATAAAACCTTTTATAAATTATGACCTAATCATAGCAAAATTAGACGAGAGTTGGTATAATTTGTGAATGAAAACATTATTTATAGGTGGCATAAAAAGTGGTAAATCTTTTAATGCTGAAAAGTTTATACTCCAAACAACACAAACAAAGCCTATATACTTGGCTACAACAGAATTTTTTGATGATGAGATGAGAGAAAAAGTGCAACATCATCAAAATTTAAGAGGGGATAACTTTATCACTCTTGAAGAACCTTTATCTCTTACTAGCAGTTTAGAGTTTAAAAATCAGCCTGTGTTAATAGAATGTGTCTCTATGTGGATAAATAATATGATGTATCATCAAAAAAGTTATGAGCAGATGCATGAAGAGATAACAAAATTACTAACACTTAGTCAAGACATCGTGTTTGTTTTAAATGATGTAGGTTCAAGTGTAGTCTCTGAGAATAAGCTTGTTAGAGAGTTTGTAAACATAAACGGAAAACTCTCACAACTCATAGCAAGTGAATGTCAGAATGTTTACCATACAGTAGCGGGCATAAGTAGTAAAATAAAATGATAAATATACTCAAAGGTTTTGCTCTGGCTATCTCTATGCTCACAACACTACCATTTTTTAGAGTCCATGAATTTTACAAGGGCATAAACGGTTATAGTGTTATGTTTTACCCTCTCGTTGGTTTTTTACTTGGATGTATCCTTTATCTTATCTCTTTTGTTTTGACCCCTTATCTGCCTTCGTTTCATATAGGGATAATAGTGTTTGCTTTATGGGCACTCTTTACAGGAGGCTTACACCTTGATGGTTACTGTGACACAGTAGATGGTCTATTTGTAGATAAAAGTAGAGCACTAGAAGTGATGAAAGATCCTCATAATGGTGGCATGGGTATGATATTTGGTGGAGTATTTTTTATACTTAAAGCCTCTTCATTAGCTGTGTTTGAGCTACTGTATCTTCTTCCTGTTATCTTAATGTTACCGCGAGCAGCAGTTGTCTTTATGATATATACTTACCCTTATGTTAGTAAATCAGGGATGGGAACTTTAGCAAAAGAGGAATTAAAAGGATGGCAACTTTTATTCGCTTTGATTTACACCTTAGCTATAGTCGCATACTTTGAGGTATGGATACTGTTGTTTGTAACAATTACTCTAACGTTTGTTATCAAAAACTTTTTTATCAAACGCTACGGTGGATTTACTGGTGATATTTACGGTTTTAGTATAGAGGTCATTGAGCTTATACTTTTAAATGTTGCTTTAGTAGGACTAGTTTGAAGATAACACTACTAAGACATACTGAAGTTGATGTTTCCTATCATAAATGCTACAACGGGCATATAGATATAGGACTCTCAAGTAAAGGGACAAAACAGGCTCATCTTTTAGCCGAGGAGTTTAAGGAGAAAGAATATGACCTAATTTTTTGCTCTGACCTTAGACGAACAAGAGACACCCTTTCTCCTTTTACTCAAAAAGCTCAAGCATTCTACACTGAAAAACTCAGAGAAAAGTCATGGGGCAAGCATGAAGGTATGACTTTTGATGCCATAATAGCCCAAAATGAGATAGAGTATGAGACTTTTTTACAATGGATAAGAGCACTTGATGGTGAGGACTATGAGGCTTATATACAGAGAATAGAAGCTTTCTTTTTAGAGTTCTTACCCACACAAAAAGCTCAGGATATTTTGGTCGTAACACATGCTGGAGTGATAAGGGTCCTGATTTCTCTAGTAAAAGCTATAAGTCTAGAAGAAGCTTTCTCTTTTGATGTCTCTTACGGGGCATATATCATTTTAGATACAAATACTATGAGTTTTAGCGAGGTTAAATATAAGCTTGGCTAAAATGTCACTCTTCACATAAATGGTTCCGTGTCCGAGTGGCCGATGGTGCAACCTTGGAAAGGTTGTGTAGAGCAATCTACCGTGAGTTCGAATCTCACCGGGACCACCATTACCCTTCTTTAATAGACTTACTTTGTCGAGTAAGTAATACTTACACTTATAATAGTCTCAATATCACTAGTCTTTGTATCTGTCTTAAATATAATAGTATCTTTATCATTTTTGTATGTAATAGTCTCAGATATACGGGTTTCTATCCTTTTTTGTGCTAACTTAGGCTGAGAAGTATTGATTATATCCTCTGCAATACAGGCTGCTGTTTGAGGGTTTTCTAGATTTCGCAGCTTTTTTGTAGTCTTAAACCCTACTCTTGTGTATTTTGTATTAAAGTCTTTGATAATACGATGTAATTCATTTTCTGTGATGTCTCTATTGTGGAGGCTAATTGTATATTTTCCATCTTTACTTACATCATATGAATAATCGATAAAACCATCAAGCTGAAAAAAATTGTTTTTTGGATGTAAGTTTGCAAAAACATAGGGTGCTAAGGCGGCATATCGTTTAGCTGCATTTTGTGTGAGTGGATTTTGAGTAAAAACACATCTATTTTTATCAGCAGACCATATAATCATAAGACTTAATATAGACCATTCTTTAGACTTTATACATAAGGATTCAAGCGTTTTATACTTTTGTGCTTCTTGTTCTAAAGCCAAATCTTTCGCAAAAATACTTGAGCAAAGTACTAGTGTTAAGAGTGTAACTATGATATAAGTTTGTTTCATACTGGATTCCTTGAGCTCTAGTCTTCTTCAAAGTATAGCTAATATGATATAATAATATAAAATATTACAAAGGTTTTATGTGAAAAGTTTCAAAGGGTATAGTTTAGTTTTTAGTCAGTTTTTTCTTATTCTCATTATGTTACTTCCTTTAGGTACTCCTGCGAGTAACCTTTATTTAGCACTTCTTATGATTGTGCTTGGTGGCACGGTAGGTGTTTTAGCACTCTATTCAAACAGATTTTTTAACATTCGTCCTGATATAAAAGAGGATGCTTCGTTAATTACTACGGGTATTTATGCTTACATCAGACACCCAATGTATACAGCTGTTTTAACTATGATGTTTGGAGTGACACTTCTGTATCCGGTAACATTTGTGTTTGTTTCTTATTCTTTACTTATCTGCACACTTTTGCTCAAACTTTTTTACGAAGAGTCATTATGGAAGGCTCAAAGTACTGAGTACTGGGTGTACATGACACATACAAAACGTCTAGTACCATTTATTTTTTAAGGATTTTTATGCGATTACCTCTATTTTTATTAGTCTCTTTTTTACTTTTTTTTAGTGCTTGTAGTGCTCCTACCCCTCCTGCTGTGAAAGTCGAAGCAACTTCGATACAAGTAGACTATCTTAAAGATGTAAAACCTATCTTAGATAAACGCTGTGTAACTTGTCACTCTTGTTATAACTCTCCCTGTCAAGCAAAATACAGTTCTTTTGAGGGAGTTGATAGAGGGGCTAGTAAGTTAAAAGTATATAATGCAACACGTTTAAGTGCAGTAGAGCCTACAAGACTGTTTGTAGATGCAAAAAGTACAGAGGTTTGGAGAGATAAAGGTTTTTATAGTTTAACATACTCTAAAGATTCAAATAAGACACATAACGATTCTATAATGATGCATCTACTTTATGATAAGAAAGAACATCCTGAGCTTATAGGGGACTACTCACCTGAAACTGATGCCTTACTCTGTCCGAGAAACAAAGAAGAGTTAGGTGAGTACCTAGAAGACAAACCAAATCATGGAATGCCTTATGGTCTTCCTGCATTAGAAAAAAAAGAGTACCTTACTTTAGCACAGTGGCTACAACAAGGGGCAAAAGGTCCAAGCACTGAAGAAGTAGAAGTCTTAGAGAGACCCTCCAAACATGCAACTAAAGAGATACAAAAATGGGAAACTTTTTTTAATGAAAGTGATGTAAAACATCAGGTAACAGCACGATATCTGTATGAGCACCTTTATCTTGGACATATCTATTTTGAAAATTCAGATAGAGAGTTTTTTGAATTAGTTCGCTCCTACACTCCTCCTGGATACCCTATTGAGGTTATTCCTACTGTTAGGGTTTTTGATGATCCACTTGTCGATACTTTTTACTATAGGTTAGATAAAATTCGTTCAACAATTGTACATAAGACACATATGACTTTAAAGTTTGATGATAGAGTCTTATCTCGATTTAACGAGTTGTTCATCCAAGTAAAATGGATGAGTGAACCTGAGCTGATTTCATATGATATTGAGGTTACCGCAAATCCATTGTTAGCATATGCACAGATACCAGCCGACTCTCGTTATAAGTTTTTACTAGATAATTCTGAGTATATTATTAGAAATTTTATTCGTGGTCCAGTATGTCGTGGTCAAATTGCATTAAGTGTGATTCATGACCATTTTTGGGTAATGTTTAAAGACCCTAAGTATGATATTACGGTCACTCATCCCGAATTTTTAGATTCCCAAAGAAATAATTTAGCATTACCAATTCACAATGTGAACAAAAGTCTTTTTTCTACTTTTAGTGATGATTATAAAAACAGATATGTAAAATATTTTGATGCAAAAGAGGCACTCTCTCAAAAAGTATATCCTAAAGGTGAAGCACTGGATAGTATTTGGAAGGGTAATAGTAGTCTAGATACACCGTTACTGACGATATATAGACATTTTGACAGTGCCTCTGTACACAAGGGTGTTTTAGGCGAAGAACCACGAACTATGTGGGTTATGGACTTTGCACAGTTAGAAAAAATCTACTATACACTTGTCGCTGGTTTTAATATTTATGGAAATATTTCACATCAAACACGCATTCGTAGATATATGGATTTTTTACGAATGGAGGGCGAGTTAAACTTTATAAATTATATGCCACAAAAAAAACGATTTACAATGCTACAGTCTTGGTATATAGGTAGTTTTAATGCGGATAGAGTTAAAAAATTAAAGTCACTGTATGAGCCAACAGCAATAGTGTATACTAGCGATACACCAAAACGAGAGTTTATAACAAAAGTAGTGAATGAGCATATTTTAAAGAGTACAGGGATTAAGTTTGACTATGTGAACTATACTAAAACAGGTGATACTCCACCTGTAATGCCAAAAGTGTTTCACTCTAGGGAAGATTTTTTAGAGGGTGTAAAATCTATTACACAAGCGGGTTCGGGTTTTATCAAGTATATGACAGATTCTCAAGCAAACAATATATTTTTACGACTAGATATGCCTGATGGCACTTTTATAACAAGAAACTTAGTGATTAATAGATGGCATGACAATGTGAATTCTTTGTTTAATGGCGAGAGTGTATTAAATGCAGACAAAGATACTATGGATGTTATAAAGGGGCAAGTAAGTTCTTATCCTAATGTGTTTGTGGTAGTGAAGCTAGATGATTTAGGGGATTTTTTACGGCTTATAAAAAATATGAAGGGAACACAAGAGGACTTTAAAAGACTACGAAAGTATTTTATAAGTAGAAGTGATAAAGATTTTTGGAAGATATTTGATTGGTTTACAAAAGAACAGTTAAAAAAAGACCCAATAAATGCAGGCCTTTTAGACTTAAATCGTTATGCCCGTCAATACTGGGATAAACCGTAATGGAGATAACACTTCTTGTAAAATCCTTTGCTGGGCTGATAGTACTTTTGATGCTTTTAACCGCTTTTTTATTTTATGCACCAAAAAAAAAGAAGCTAGGAGAATCCTCAGTTAAAACTGTAGAACCTCGTATTGGAGACTACAAAAGTTTAGATGACTTACTCCAAATTATCAAAAACAAACAATCTTTAGCGCAAGAGTTATCCTCTGCCTTAGACTTAGTAATGAAGTATCATGGGACAATTCACCCTAAATTAGGCATTCGTTCGCATCCAGATTTTAATATTTATGGAGAGTTACTTTTAAGAATATGCCGTCATCCAAATACAAACAAAGATATAATTTTAAAATTTAATCGAGAGTTAGAAAAAAGAAATGAAGACTATAAACGTGAGATAAATGACTTTATCACAAAGGGTTTGGATTCACGAGGTTTTTAAGCCTGACGTTTGTTAAATCCTGCAGTACCACTTTTAGCATTGTGTATAAAGTCTGTTGCAAAAGGCTTGAGATATAGAGGTATAGCACGACCTTTTAATTTCATCATATCTAAAAGCATTGAGTCCGCTATCTGCTGTTTATCAAGTCCTTTGACCTCACTCAAATAGCCAAAAAAAAGCTCACCTAAACGCTGCAAAGAGATTTTCCATGTAGAGTCTGTTTGCTCATACATCCATAAACCAAAAGCATAAAAGTTTTTATAGACAGATTCATTTTCCCATAAGAGGTGTATGGATTTTTTGAAATTTCCGCTGTTATATGTCAAATCCCAAAACCGTGCAAAGCGTTTCATAATCTGAATATCATTAAAAGAAAGCTCACTATTTCTTAAAATGTCATAGGGAGGGATGTCACTATAAACCATAGAAAAGTCTTCATCATGGCGTTTGATGTAAGTTCCTGAGAGCTTTTTGAGTATACCTATCTGTATTTCACATGAACTCATGTCCATAAGTGCATCGAGGTTAGCTCCGAAACTCTCCAAAGATTCACCAGGAAGTCCAACGATAAGGTCAAGGTGAATATGTGCAGTTGTTTCATTTTCTAAAAAGGCAACATTCTCTTTTATCTTGTCTAGTTTGAGTATACGCGAGACATTTTTAGCAACTTCAAGGTTAAGGGTTTGTATCCCGATTTCAAGTTGTAGCGCTCCATTAGGAAACTGCTTTATTTTTGAGCGTAGAGACTCAGGAAAATGGTCAGGAATAACTTCAAAATGTGCAAAATAGGGAGCTTCTTTACTTAAAAAGAAGTCAAGTATGGCGTTTGCTGCTTTTATGTTTAAGTTAAAAGTTCTATCTACGAACTTGAAGTTCCTAGCACCTCTAGCCCAAAGCTTTTCAAACTCTTCTAATATCTCTTCTAGGTTAAAGGCTCTTACTTTTTCATCCATGGAAGAGAGACAAAACTCACACTCAAAAGGACAGCCACGAGATATCTCTACATAAATATAACGATTTTTTATATCATCATCTGTATAGTACTCATATGGGAGTTTGAGCTCTTTGAGTTTAGGTAGGGTCATTTTGATAATGCGTTCATTTGCAGTACCGTTTTGTATATCTCTGCATAATGCATAAAAAGCAGTATCGCCTTCACCTTGAATGATGTAGTCTGCATCATTAAGATTTACCCGAAATGGCTCATAAGTAACTTCTGGACCACCTAAAATTATCTTTGTCAGCGGCGAGACTTTTTTTATGATGTGAATAAGTTCTGCAACTTGCGCTGCATTCCATATATAAACGCCAATTCCAATAATATCTGGAGCATCAAAAAGGAGTTTCTCTGCAATAGTTTGGATAGCATCATTTATACTAAACTCTAAAATTTGGGTATTTTCTTGTAGGGAAGACATGTTTGCATAGAGATAACGCAGCCCAATAGCACTATGAGTAAAGCGAGAGTTTAAAGTAGTTAGAATGATTTTCATAAGGGAATTTTACCGTAAAAAGGAGAAAACATACAGGGTAATAAAAGGGGAACCCTGTACATTTAAAAATTGTTAGTATATTCTCTAATTATGAAAGGGGAAACATAATTGAGATAGTCTAATTATATGCGAAATAGGTTAATACCTCGTAAACATATAAAGTAAGTTGTCTACTTAAGAACGCTTCAAGTCAGCGATTGGATATAATGAGACATGAATATCTTACTCTCCTCTTTTTATTTTTTTTATTTTAGTGTCGTTGGTGTCTATGTCATTTTTATTCCAGAAATTTTAACTACTTATGGCTACTCAGCAGAGCAGGTGGGAATTATTTTTGCTGCTGGGCCACTTGTGCGTTTTATACTCCCAATGCTTTTTATCAGAGGTTTAAAATTAGAGAGAAAAGCTTTTAATATTTCACTCTTGATTATGGTTTTGAGTGCCCTATCTTTTTACACTTTTGTAGAGAACTTTTACCAACTCTTAGCATCAAACATATTTTTAGGAATAGGTTTAGGTGTTACACTTCCTTACATTGAAGTAATAGCCTTAGAAAAACTAGGACGTGAAAACTATGGAAAAATCCGTCTTTTTGGTTCTTTAGGTTTTGTTTTAGTCGCATTAGTACTTGTAAAATTTTTAACAAGTCCAGTAATTGCCTTAGATTTTTTACTCTCACTTACTTTTGCAACTGCAATTTTTGCTTTTATTATCGTGCATGAATTATATAAAAGCAAAAAGCAGAAAAAAGAGGTACTTAAAAATGATATTAATCTTTTTAAAGATTGGAGACTCTGGTTAGGATTAACTCTGATGCAGCTGAGCTTTGGTGCATTTTATAACTTTTTTACTATCTATGCAACTGATAATGGCATCTCACTCCAAACGACTATTTATCTATGGAGCTTTGGTGTAGTGGCTGAGATAGTAATGTTTCAGTACCAAGCACGCTTTCTTCGCTCAAAACTTTTATTTGTTATACAAATAGCGACATTGCTGACAGCTTTTCGTTGGTTCTTAGTTTTTGTATATCCGCAAAATATTTTAGTTTTGTATTTCTCACAAAGTCTTCATGCCTTTAGTTTTGCACTCTTTCACTCAGCCGCTATCGCCTACTTGCATCAGCTTTATAAACATAAGGCATTAGCACAACAGTTTTTTTCAGGTATTACCTATGGTTTAGGTGGTTTTTTAGGAGCTTTACTCTCGGGTGTGATTTACGAGCAGTATCCTGAGTATCTCTTTTTGAGTTCTACTTTTATCGCATTTATGTCGTTTGTTTGTATAGTTTTGTGGAAGAAAAAAGTCTCACTTGAGGCAAAAATGCCTCAAGAGGTTTAGTAGTCTAAACTAAGAAAAGCAGAGAGAGTATTGTCACGTTGGAGTATACCTGCTGCAACTTCATTTGTATAGTCGACTTTATAACTAATACCTGCAGAAAAGATATCTGAAATCTTACTTGAGAGTGCAGATGAGGAGAAGATAAAGAAGTTATTTGAGTCTTCAAAAGAGGCTCTGTATGAGAGGTCTTGGTTAAACTTTAAGTTCCCAAGAACTTGTATCTCATAGGCTAGTTTTGCTTGGTAAGAAGTATATGTACTTATTGCATCATTAGGTGCGATTACATTTTGTGCTTGAAGCTCATCTTGTGAGTAGAGTATACTTCCCTCTAAGTCAAGTTTTTGTACATCTGAGTTATAAGCATGGTATTTTGCACCAGGACCTGTATATGCTTGGTAGGTATATGATGAAAATTTATCATTTTTATAACCAAGGATGTAAGTAAAAGAGACTTTTTTTGAAAAAGCATAAGCATACTGTAATTCCATAAAGTACTTATTTTTATTTTCGACATTTTCTGCCTCACCATACTGAGAATTAAAAATAATAGAACCGCTATTTTTGCCCCATGCTTTTTTAAATGAACCATCAACTGCAAATGTTTCTGTATTTGCATTTCCATCTGTTTGGATATATCCAAGTTGTACATGTGTTATGATGTCTTGATTCTGCTCTTTTGGCGGTAGTTGTGCCTCAAGTGCCTTAAGATTCGCTTTTGCATCACTTATATCTGATGCTAGTTTTGTCTGGTCTACGGCTACTTCTGCTGCTATCATAAGTGATGATGCAAGTAGTAAACTGAGTGTAATTTTCTTCATGTTTTTCCTTAAAATTTATTTATCTAAATGAACATCCATTTGAGGAAAAGGAATGCTAATACCTTTTGCATCAAATGCAAGTTTTACAGCTTCTATCTGAGAGAAGTATACATCCCAGTAGTCCGCTGTCTCTACCCAAGAACGAGTTACAAAGTTTACAGAGCTATCACCAAGTTCACTTACCGCTACAAAAGGTGCAGGGTCTTTAAGAACTCTAGAGTCATTTTGCATAATCTCCATAAGAGTCTCTTTTGCAAGTTTAAGATCATCGCCATAACCGATACCAAAAACATGATCCACACGACGCTCTGGTTTTTTAGAGTAGTTTGTGATATTTCCACTAATGATAGTTGCGTTTGGAACTATAACAGTACGATTATCAAGAGGTGCGATGATAGTTGAGAAAAGATTTACATCTTCAACAGTACCAGTAGCTCCACCCGCTTCAACAAAGTCACCAACTTTAAATGGACGAAAGATGATAATAAGAACTGCTGCTCCAACATTTGCTAACGAGCCTTGAAGAGCAAGACCAATAGCTAAAGAAGCAGCACCAAATACTGCTAAAAATGAAGTTGTATTAATTCCTAAGGCATTTAAAGATGCAAGCATAACCATAAGTAAAAGCACAAAGTATATAAGACTTTCTGCAAATTCAACTAAAGTATTGTCTATTTTTGCATGTTGCATCATCTTTTTTGTGAGTGCAGTGATTTTACTTACAGCCCACTTACCGATGATAAAGATAAGTAAAGCAGCAATAATTTTAAGTCCATATTCACTTGTGTAAGTGATAATAGTGTCACTATATTTTGAAAGATCAAAGTCCATGTGTTGTCTCCAGTTTTATTTTGGCGCAATTATAGCAAAAAGAAAGGAAAAGTAATGATATTTAAGAGTTTAGGGTTAAATAGTGTTGTAAAGCACCCTATACTTTACTTCTATAAATCGTGAGAGTTGGTGATAATCATTTAAATAAGGAGACTCGACTTTAAAAAGAAGTGGTCTGTACTTTAGATAAGTCATCCATATTTTCTTACCTTGTTTGATTTTACCAAGTTTATGAAGCTCAAAACTGACAGCTGCATTTATGAAACCTTTGAGGAGTAAAACTTCATTGTCTGTTTTATCAAAACGTCGTGGAAACCATATCTCTTCGAGTGCTTCGTGGGCATCATAATATCGCTGCTCATTGAGGCAGGTTTTAAATTCTTCTATCTTTTCTAATATCATTGGGCTGTATCCTCTAAAAGTTGCATATTTTTTCGCCAGTAGCCACGTCCGCCTTTAAGTGAGATGCAGTGCATACTTGGAAACTTATCTGAATACTCTTCTAAACGGTTTGAAGTTGCTTTACCACTATCGCAGTAAAAGACAAAAACTGAACCATCAGGGTACTTACTTAATTCATGTGGGTTATAAAGGACGGAGTCAGTTTTTTGTATAGGGGAAAGGATAGTATCTATGAGAACAACCTCTATCCCTTCTTTTTGTAATCTAAATTTATTTTCTAAGAACTCTTTTTGAGTCCATTCATTTGGATAATTCATAGTGACATTATATATTAACTTTTATGTTGCTATAATTAATTACAAGAAAAGCTTGGGAGATTAATATGCAGTTAAAATATGTAGGTGATATGCCTTTGATATCTAAAAATGGTGTAGGGTTTGATCATACACAACCTGATAGATATAAGTTCTTGCATGCAGCCATAGAGCTACTTGAAGCACTCTCTTATGGTGCTACTAAAACTACCCAACATCTTTATCGTGCAGAGGATAAGGATATTTCATCTGATGAATTAATGCTTATGATACACAGATATGTACCTGATATAAATGCTCTATTTAAATCTTGTGATGATAAAGCACATGATTTGATTCACGACCTTGTGAACCGAGTAAAGGCAAATGATGCTTTAAGTGCAGATGAGCAGACAGCATGGCTTGAAAATATTAAAATTATGCGAGCTTATTATTATCAGTATATTATCAATAAAAATGCTTATGAGGCTGCTTTAGAGGTACTTGGAGATGAGATAAATGATGGAAAAATACAAGAGGTCTGTGCACCTATGTTTAAAAACTATGCTGCTGTTTTAAATGATGTAGTTGGAGTTTTAGAGCGAAGAAAAGCACCCATCGATTCAGAAGTGAGGATAGAGCAAACCCCTGATGGTTTGGTAGCCAAGCTCATTATGGCATACTCTTAAGCTAAGAGAAGAATGGTTATAATTAGAGATGTCAAAAAAAAATAAGAAAAATTCTAAAATAAACCAAAAAATTCGAAGCTATTTCGGTGACGATCCCTTTGATGTAGGGATTGAACGAGTTGCTTCTGAGACTTTAAGTGAACTTTTTAATGCACTTGGTCTTTATGATATTGAGCATAATAAAAAGCTTATGATAAAAACAATTCGTATGATTTGGAGTGAAGCCGATGGTGGCTACCGTGGGGATATTTTAAAATTTTTTGAAAATAATGGTGAGATTTATAGGGGTGAGAAAAAAGAGCTACCTTCTTATGATAGAGAAGATAAGATAGAGATGCTACTTGGTGAACTTGACCCTAGTGCTGAGGAAGCTGTGGCACTTTATGATGCATTTGCAACTATACGCAGTAAAAAAATTACCATAGAAAAGATGGAATCAAAACTTCGTCATATTCGTTATGAAGTAAAACGTGCAAGTTTAGAAGAAGAGTTAGAGGGACACTTTGATATAGATGAGAGTTTTGAGTTTAATGCCTCTTTACGATATTCTGTATATGGACAAACCTTTCATAAAATTCTTACACTCAACACCAAACCTTACTCTTATGAAGATTTAGATGAGCTAGAACATGAAGTGATAGTAAAAAAAATAGGCGATGATAAACTTAGCACTCTAGCGATAAAGCAAGAGCAGATAAACAAGTTTATATCTTCTATAAGAGCACCACATGCCTACCTTACAACAGATGAAATAGTTACATCATTTCGGGCAAGTCCTCCAAAATCAAAACTTCGTTTTCCTCTTATTGGTGTTAAACTTCTTAAAAAGATAGTTGAGCAGAAGTTAGACTTTGCAACTATAGAACTACATGATGAAGAGGTCTTTGTAAAGATAGAAGAGAGTTGTGCACTCCCCCATTCACAAACAGTACTTTATTATAATTTAGAACTACACATTGAGTTAAATGGTCTACTTGAAGAAATCTGGAACTCAGAGAGGTTTAACTTTGACTCGTTACATGGTGAGGTCAAAAAAGAGTACGAAGAAGAGTTTTTGGTGGAACTCGAGGACTTGATAAGAGAGTGTAAAAAGTATGCACTGCTTTTAAATCTTAGTGATGAAGAACTCCATGCCAAAGTCTATGAGTTCTTACTTGACATGATGCCGCACTCTTTAAATATCACTGCAAAGATAAAGAAAAAAGTGACACGGCGTTTTGTTCACTCTATCTCTGATTTACTTATAAAAAAACAGCGTCAAGAATTACTTGCTCGTACTATCCGTGATTTTAAAAATCTCTTTCCTATGGCTAGAGAGATGCGGAGAAAACTCACTCTGCATATAGGTCCAACTAATAGTGGAAAAACATATGCTGCAATGGAACAGCTTAGAGCTGCTGATACAGGGTATTATCTCGCACCTCTGCGTTTACTTGCATTAGAGGGTTATGAGGGTTTAAAGTCAAAGGGAATCGAGTCTTCACTTATAACGGGAGAAGAACAGATACTAGATGATGAGGCTACTCACATCAGTTCAACTATTGAGATGATGAACTATGAGGTTGATGTTGATGTTTGTGTGATTGATGAGGTTCAGATGATAGATGACCGTGACCGTGGTTGGGCATGGGCAAACGCCATCATTGGTGCACCTGCAAAAGAGATTATTATGACGGGTTCTGCTAATGCTAAAGAGGCGATTATTGCTTTAGCTGAGTATCTTGGAGAAGAGTTAGAGATTATCGAGTTTGAGCGAAAAAATCCGCTTACTCTACTTGAAGTTCCAACGGAAGTAGTGGATGTTCAAAAAGGTACAGCTATTATCGCTTTTTCTCGTAAAGAGGTCCTGCGTTTAAAACAAAATTTTGCTAAAAACTTTAGTGTAAGTGTTGTGTATGGTAACCTTTCTCCTGAAGTTAGACGTGAAGAAGCACGGCGTTTTCGTGAGGGTGAAACTGACATCATGATAGCAACTGATGCCATCGCTATGGGTATGAACCTTCCTATAAAAACGATACTTTTCTCAAAAGCTGAGAAGTATGATGGTATAACAACTAGGAATCTTTTTCCCTCAGAAGTACATCAGATATCAGGTCGAGCCGGAAGATATGGTCTGAGTGAAGAGGGTCATGTCGGTGCGCTAAATCCTGAAGCCCTTAAAATTGTAAAGAAAAACTTTTATAAAGATGCAAAAGAGATAACTATTCCTTTTAAAGTGATGGCAAACTTAGAGCATATTAAACTCGTTGCAAAGATATTAGAAGAGAATTCTCTTGAAGTTATTTTAAGCTTTTTTGTAAAAAATATGGAATTTAATGGTCCTTTTTATGCCTCATCTCTTGAAGATATGCTTGAGGCTTCAAAAATAGTGGATGCATATGACTTAGATATCGCAACTAAGTATCATTTGGCTTGTGCACCACTTACTCTAAAATCACCTTACATTATCGAAGCTTTCCAGTCTTATTTATATGCACTCGAACAAGAACTAAGTGTACATTATATCCATCCAACACTCTCAGGGAAACATGCCCAAACAACGGATGAACTACTTCGTGCAGAGGATATGGTTAAAGAGATTTCTTTGTATCTTTGGCTGACTTATAGGTTTGGTGAGTTCTTTGTTGATGAAAAAAAAGCGAGAGAATACAGAAGTGTTATCAACCGCTATATAGAACAGACCCTTCATCAAACACAGTTAGCGCAGATGTGTAAACTCTGTTCTTCACCACTTCCTATGAACTCAAAGTATGCCATCTGTCAAAAGTGTTTTAAGAAAAACTATACGCATAGTTCAAATCGAAGAAAGAGAACTTAGCTATAATACGGCATTAAAATAATATTGGATAACAAAGATGATTACAACTGATGATTTAAAAGTAAAAATAATAGAGGGTCTAAACCTTGAAGAGATCACAAGTGATGAGATAGAAGATGATATGGCTCTTTTTGGTGATGATGGTTTAGGACTTGATTCAGTTGATGCGATAGAGCTAACGTTAGTTATAGAAAAACAGTTTGGTGTAAAAATCACAAACATGGCTGAAGCAGAAGAAATCTTTGCAAATGCTACTTCACTTACAAACTACATCAACGAACAACAAAAATAATATATGAAGGAACTTTCCCTTCCTCATGTAGCCCCTGTTAGGTTTGCACAAGATATTCTTTTTAAAAAAGAAACAACAGCGAGAGTATCTCTTGGTTTTGATGAAATTCCGACACTTGGTATGATGATAGAGGGTGCTGCTCAAAGTTCTGCTGCTTTTGGTGATGGAACGAAGAAGGGAGGTTTTTTAGTCAGTCTTAAAAATATTAAACTTTTAAAAAAACCTACAAAAACAGCTCTAGAAGTTAGTTTAATCAATGAGCATAATTTACAAGCGATGAGTTATTTTAGTTTTGTTGTTTACGAGGGTTTAGAAGTCTTAGTGAGTGGTAATTTTGTGATTGTAAAAAATTAATAAAAATTAATTATGTTTATATTTAGTATAAATTTGTTAAAATAAGAGTACTAGGTGCCTCTTGAGGGTATTAAATTTAAGATAAAGTTAGAAGATATATGAAAAAAGTTTTGGTGCTTTACTATTCACAAACAGGTCAACTTAGACGTATCCTTGAGAGTTTTACTTCTACTTTAGCTGATGAAGAGATTAGTGTTGAGTACAAAATTATTCAGCCTAAAACACCATACCCTTTTCCATGGCCGTTTTACAATTTTTTTGATGAGTTTCCTGAGGCTGTTTTGTTAGATGGATGTGAGATTGAAGAAGTAAAGAACTTAGACAATGACTATGACTTAATCATCTTAGGTTATACAGTTTGGTATATGGCTCCTTCTATCCCTATCACTGCGTTTATGCAATTAGCCCAAGCTAAAACACTCTTTAAAGATAAACCAGTTGTGACAGTTGTAGCTTGTAGAGATATGTGGGTTTTAGCACAAGAAAAAATGACAAGAATGCTCACAGATGTTGGGGCAAGAGTTATAGACCATGTAGCCCTTACGGATCAAGGTGGTAGTGTTAAAAGCCTTGTGAGTCTGCCTATGTGGATGTTAAGTGGAGATAAAAAATACTTTAAAGCTTTTCCCACAGCAGGTATAAAAGAAGAAGAGATAAAAGCATGTTCGCGTTTTGGTAAGCGTCTCAATGAAAAACTAAAAGTGGATGCAGAGTTAAAAGATGAGGCGATGCTTATAGGTCTTGGTGCATGTGTGGTAAATGGTAAACTTATAGCAACTGAAAAAATAGCCAATAGAAGTTTTCAGATTTGGAGTAAACTTATCAAAGCTTCAGGTAAAAAATACTCAATAGGTCGAAAAATTACAATTACGATTTATGTGACATTTTTACTCGCACTGATTTTTACTGTAATACCTTTAAATATAATGGCGAGAAAAATCTTAAACATATTTCAAAAAGAGAAAATAAAAGTAATGGAGACTCTGTATGAACTTCCAAGTGGACGATAAATGAAGAAAGTTTATATAAATAAAATCGGTGCTTTTTTCCCAAATGAAGCGGTAACTAATGAAAATATGGAAGCAGTTTTAGGGCAAATCGGTGAGCGTCCCTCTCGTGCTAGACGTGTGATACTCAAGTCAAATAAAATCACTTCAAGATACTATGCAATAGACCCAGTAACTGGAAAAACAACACATACAAATGTAGAACTAACAGCTAACGCCATTCGTGCGTTAGATGATGAGCGAGTAGAAAATCTTGACTTACTTGTGTGTGGAACAACACTACCTGATCAAATCATGCCAAATCATGCAGTCATGGTTCACGGAGCACTGGGACTGAAACCCTTAGAAGTGGTCTCAACTGCTGGAATATGTCTTAGTGGTGCAACTGCACTCAAATATGCCTTTACATCAATAAAATCAGGTGAAGCTAGTGTAGCAGTGAGTACAGGCAGTGAAAATGTCTCCTCAGCTATGCGAGCTAAACACTTTAAAGAAGAGTTAAATGCTAAGGTAAATGACTTAGAGAAAAACCTTGAAATAGCGTTTGAGAAAGACTTTTTACGTTGGATGCTCAGTGATGGTGCAGGAGCATTTTTACTCAGTGACATAAAAAACACTAAGGGCCTTTCACTAGAAGTACAGACAATCTTCTCACGTTCGTATGCAAACAAGTTAGATGCTTGTATGTATGCGGGAGCAGATAAGACAGAGTCTGGAGCACTTAAAGGCTGGAGAGAGTATGAGTCTAAAGAAATTTTAAATGAGTCTATTTTTTCTATCAAACAAGATGTTAAACTTTTAAATGACAACATCATAGAGTACACGGTAACAAAACCATTGATTGAAATGTTAGAGAAAAAACTCTTTGACCCTAAAGAGATAGACTGGTTTTTACCACATTACTCTTCTGGTTACTTTAGAGATAAGGTAGAAGCAGGATTAAAAAAAGCAAACTGCGATATAAGCCAAGATAAGTGGTTTACAAACCTCTTTTATAAGGGAAATACAGGAAGTGCTTCTTTTTATATAATTTTAGAAGAACTTTTTAATAATGATAAGTTTAAACGCGGTGAAAAGATTTTGTGTTATGTTCCTGAGAGTGGAAGGTTTTCTACTGCGTTTATACTTTTAGAGGTGGTATAAGATGGATGTAAATAGTGTTCCTCAAGATGATAGTTCAACCTATGCAAAAAATAAAAAAGCCATTTATGCCTCTGATGAAAATGGTAATGTAAGCGTTGTAGCTTCTAGTGGTTGGGAAGTTGAAGAAGCTGCTACAAAACAAGCACTTAGTGACTTAGAAGAGTCTGCAAAACAGGCTTATACTCTTGTGAAAAATGGTGAGATGTCTCCTCTTTATTTTCATATGTATGCTGTTCGTATGGATCTGCAAGTTCTATCCGAATCAACAGGTTTTTTTAAATGGACGATAAAAAAAGATTTTGACCCAAGTAAATTCTCAAACATTAAAGACAAACGCATGGCTGTTTATGCTGAAGCTATGGGAAAATCACAAGATGAATTAAAAATCTTACCAAAGGGACTGTATGAATAATTTTGAGCACTCACACTCTGCACATTGTGAAAGTGGTGTTATGTCTGCGATGCTTCGCCATCATGGTTTAGAACTTAGTGAACCTATGATTTTTGGACTCTCTTCTGCTATGACTTTTGCATACCTTCCTTTCTTAAAACTTGGTGGTCTGCCACTTATCGCTTACAGAAACATGCCAAAGTCCATCATCAAAAATATTCGTAAAAATCTTAAAATCAAGATGAAACTAGAGACTTTTAGCAATAAAGAAAAAGGTCAAAAAAGACTTGATGAGCTTTTAAAAGAGGGTAAAATAGTCGGAGCACAGACTTCTGTTTACTGGTTAGACTATTTCCCAGAGGAGATGCGCTTTCACTTTAATGCACATAACCTTATCATCTATGATAAAGAAGAAGATGGTGCATATAAAATAAGTGATCCTGTTTTTGAAACGCCACAAGTTTGTAGTGCTGCTTCACTTACAAAAGCACGTTTTGTTAAGGGTGTCATGGCTCCTAAAGGACTTCTATACTACCCAACTCATGTTCCTCGTGACATAGACTTAAAACCTATCATCGCTAAAAACATTAAAAAAACTGCGAAGAGAATGTTAAAAACACCGATTCCTATAGAGGGACTTCGAGCCATTAGATACCTAGCTAAACACATACGAGCATTAGGAAAAAAAGATAAACGCTATGCAAAACTCTTTTTAGGAAACATCGTAAGAATGCAAGAAGAGATAGGTACTGGTGGTGCTGGATTTCGTTATATCTATGCTGCATTTTTAAAAGAGGCTAGTGATATCTTTGATAAAAACACTACTTTAGATGAAGCCTCAAAACTTATGTTAGAAGTTGGCGATGAGTGGAGAGACTTCGCACTTGCTATCGCTAAATCAATTAAACCTAAAAAAGAGATAGACTTTAACGGACTGGCAGATAGACTACTCTCTATCGCAGAGAATGAAGCTAAAGTTTATACAAAAATGTTAGAGTTCAACGGCAAATAAAAATGTTAAAAGTTACAGAACTTACAAAAAGTTATGGAGATGTTACAGCTCTTAATGCACTCTCTTTAACTGTACAAGAGGGATCTGTCTTTGGTCTTCTTGGAGTAAATGGAGCTGGAAAAACAACACTACTCTCTATCCTTAACGGACTTATAGGAATAGACTCTGGAAAGATAGAACTTTTCGGACTGGATATTATCAAAGATAGGAAAGAGATAAACTCCATAAGCTCCATCATCCCTCAACACCTTGCTTTTTATGAAAACTTGAGTGTTAAAGAGAACATTAACTTTTTTGCAAGTTTACAAAATGCAAGTAAAAGTGCTATATCAAACGCCATTGAAATAAACTCACTTGAAGGTTTATACAAACAAAAAGCTTCAACTCTTTCAGGCGGACAAAAACGTCGTCTCAACATTGCTATAGGACTTTTAAATAACCCTAAAATCATCTACTTTGATGAACCAACAGTCGGTATTGACCCAAAAAGTCGCAACGAGATACTAGACTCAATCGCTTCGTATAAAGAACTAGGCATCACAGTCGTTTACACAAGTCATTATATGAACGAGATAGAACGAATATGCGATGAAGTAGCTATTATTGATAAAGGTGAGCTCATTAAACAAGCTAAACTTGATGACCTACTTTCAAATAGAAGTTCGGATAAGATTTTAATAGAGACTATCTTTAACACGAAACTTTCTTCTTTAGGTCTGAAACTTTTAGATGCTGCAACGATTGAGAGTTCACAAAAAGAACTAACGCAATTACTAACACTTTTAGAAAATAATCAAATATTTATAAAACAAATCAGATACGGTTCTTCTAATTTAGAAAAGTACTTTTTAGAGGTAACAGCATAATGTTATGGGCGATGATAAAGAAAGAGTTTTTACTCGTTAGTCGTGATAAACATGCACTTCTAGCACTTTTTGTAATGCCAGCTATTTTTATACTTGTTATGTCGGTTGCACTCAAAGAGCAGTTTAATCAAGATGCTATTAGTTTTCACATTGAGATTAAAGATGAAGATAAAACTAAAGAGAGTGCGAAGTTTATAAAAAAACTCTTTGCATCCTCTAGTTTTTCTCTTGATGAAGAATCAGCTGAACTTCGTATAACAATCCCTAAATCCTATTATGATTTAAGTAGAAAAAATCAGAACTTAGACATTGTTGTTTTGGGTTCGTTGAAGGGTGGTTTACTGGAAGTTTTTAAAGCGAAACTACTTAAAGTTGTGATGGACTTTAAACTGGACCAGATGAGTAAAAAGATAAAAAAGACAGACTTTCAAGCTTCAAAAGCGATGAAGAAAATGAGTTTAGAGTATGTTGACCTTTACAATATCTCTTATGAAAACAAAGAGTATATTCCAAGTTCAACGCAACAGAGTGTTCCCTCGTGGATAGTCTTTGGAATGTTTTTTGTCATCATCCCCATGTCAACTATCTTTATAAATGAACGAAAACAAAACACACTCCAACGTTTAACTACGATGAATGTCTCCATCTTTAAAATGACACTTGCTAAGATAGTTCCTTATCTTGTCATTAACCACATTCAAGTTTGGATAATGTTGGGTGTAGGTGTATTTATAGTGCCTTTTTTTGATACTCCTGCCTTAGAGGTAACAGGTTCATTTATGGCTATCGAAGTGCTCTCTTTTGGACTTAGTTTATCAGCCATTGGGCTTTCAGTCCTAATAGCTGTAAGTGCAACTTCAGCAGAACAAGCGACAACTATCGGTGGAATCTCAAATATACTTTTAGGAGCGATAGGTGGGGTGATGGTGCCTAAGTTTATCATGCCTGAATCCATGCAAACATTAGCTAACATATCTCCTATGTCATGGGGACTTGATGGTTTTTTAGATATCTTTATGAAAAGTGCTGATATCTCTATGGTCGCTTATAACGCTAGTCTCTTAGCTCTTTTTGGTCTTGTGGCTTTAAGTATTTCGATGATAATATTAAAAATTAGAATAAGTAGAGGTCTATGATGGATTTAGAGAAATTAAAACATGATTTAAAAGTTATGATAATTGAAGAGTGTGAAAAAGAGGACATCGAGCCTGAAGATATAGATAACGAAGTAGAACTTTTTTCAGATCAAAGTGGTTTAGAACTTGACTCTTTAGATGGACTGACTATCTCGATGGCACTACAAAAAAAGTATGGACTCCGTATTGGAGATCCAAAAGCTTTTAGACGCATAATGACTACAACTTCAGCTCTCGCTGAGTATATTCAAAAAGAGCATAATGGCTAATATCCTCAAAACATCTTTTCTCTCATCACAAGGTGATAAAACTGCAACATTAAACGCAGTAAAAAGCCAGAATATCCGTATGAGTGAAAAAGAAGTTTTAGCTATTGAGGGAGATGTAAAGATTCCTTTTTATGCCTTTGAAGTAGAGGTTAAAGATACACAAACGAGTATTTATAAAGCCTTATATACTCAAGTCAAAGCAGTGGTTGGGGAACTTTCAAAAGAGCAAAGAAAAGAGACTATTTTAATTATAGGTACTTCTATCATCGATTGGAATATTGCGGATGCGATAGAGTCAAAAGAACTGCCGTATAGTTCAAAAAAACTCAGTATTGATACCTATGCAAAAGAGTTAAGTCGTGAGTTTGGTTTTAATGGTTTTACACTTACAATAAACACAGCCTGTACTTCAAGTGCAAATGCCTTACTCGAGACAAACAACCTCCTAAACGCAGGGATATATAAGTATGGAGTAGTTCTAGGATGTGAGATATTTTCCCATCTTATGAGTAGTGGTTTTAATGCTATGCAACTCCTTTCCCAAACATCAATTAAACCCTTTTGCGAAACTAGAGATGGCATGATTTTAGGTGAGGGTGTTGTGGCTTTTTTACTAGGAAATGACAACTCTCCTTGGCATATAAAAGGTGCTTTTAGTAACTGTAATGGTGTAAATATTACGGCTGTTAGTCCAGAGGGTGATGAGTTTTCTGAGGTTATGCAAAGAGCTTTAAATGCAGCAGATATACGTTCTTGTGATATTACAGCACTCAAAGCACATGCAACAGCAACTCTGTCAAATGATCTTTCAGAACAAAACGCCATTAAAAGAGTATTTGGAGATGATGTAAAGTGTAGTGCTTTAAAACCTTACATCGGTCATACAGTCGGTGCTTGTGGACTTTTGGAGATGGCTCTTTTTATGGAGTGTATAGATGATGGTTTTATCCCGAGAACTATTAAGGGTGAAGACATTGTGTGTGAAAATGGTCTCTTTATGATGAACTACTTTGGTTTTGGTGGCAACAATACTTCTATCATTATAGAAAAAGAGAAGTCATGAAACTCTATGTAAAAGCAATAAGTTCGTACAGAAGTGATCTTGA
>NZ_JAEMVC010000079.1 GCF_029215985.1 Sulfurimonas sp. SAG-AH-194-C21 | reverse complement strand
TTAGATGGATATATTAAAAAGATTAAAGCATATGGCTTAGATGTGATTTGTGTAGACTACCTTGATTTTAAGAACAAAAATGAGACCAAAAAGTTAGCTAAACGGATAGCCAAAGAGGGTATGATACCCTATATCTCAACACGGGACTTAACTCGTTATGGCATTTCATCAAAAAATGCCATTAAACGCGAGATATTTACTCTTATTGAGAGTTCACAGCAAGATGTTACAGAGCAAAGCCTTATATTGAACGCGGGCACAATATTTGAATATATGGGATACATACAACATTTCCATGATATCAGTAAAGGTTTTCCAAAAGTTGAGTCTATGGAACATTATGCTGGAGTACTTATTTGGTTACATTCATATTATAAGTATCCTCAAAAAATGATGAAATGGATTAATGCATTGAGGGCTAAAGGTATAAAGCTTGCATTTGTAGGAAACTTTGGTGCCTTACCCACAAATAAACTTTTAAAGCCTTTAGGTATTGAAGTACAAAAGCATACTCTCTCAAAAGAGAAGATAGTATATCAAGACCCTATGATGGGATATGAGTTAGAGCCTTCTATGTCACTCTCAAGTTTAAATATCACAGTAAATGATGCAAAACCACTTTTAAAATATAAGATGAGAAATGGGACATACTCAACACTAGCAGCAATAACACAGTGGGGTGGATATGCACTACAAGAAGCATGCATTAGTACAATTGGTGGAGATAATCTCTGGGTAATAAACCCTTTTAAATTTTTTAAAGAAGCTCTTGGTTTAAAAAATTTAGTGGTTCCGGATGTTACTACACATAATGGAAAGAGACTACTCTTTACGCATATAGATGGTGATGGAATTATGAATAGAGTAGAGGGTGATTTCGGTTACTATTCAGGTGATGTAATACTCAATAAAATTTTAAAAGTGTATAAAATCCCACATTCAATATCTTTTATTGGATCTGAAATCTCTCCCAATGGGCTTTACCCAAAAATATCATCAGCACTTATGAAAATTGCTAAAGAAATGTATGCTCTTGATAATGTAGAACCTGCTAGCCATACCTACTCACATCCATTCTTCTGGAAAAAGATTAAAAATAATACACTCGATAAGGCATACCGGTTAAAGCCAAAAGACTATAACTTTTCTTTACAAAATGAGTTAAGTGGTAGTTTAGAGTTTTTAACTAACAGGCTAGACCCTAAGCGAGAAGCAAAGACTGTATTTTGGTCAGGTGACTGTATGATTCAGAATAATGCTCTTGAGTATGTATATAAAAACAATATTTTAAATATTAATGGTGGTGACACAACTATAACAGACTTAAGACCATGGTTGAGTGCGATTGCCCCTATGGGTCTGAAACGCGATGAATATGTACAGGTTTTTACAGGTGCCCAAAATGAGAATACCTTTACAAATAACTGGCTAGGGCCATACTGGGGATACAAGCGTGTTGTCCAAACTTTTGAATTAACAAATGAGCCTTTGCGCTTAAAACCGATAGATATTTACTACCATATATACTCAGGTTCAAAAGAAGCCTCTCTTCGAGCAGTAGAATATGTTTTAGACTGGGCTCTAAAAGAAGATGTTATGCCTATATATACATCGGAGTATATTCCTAAGGTAATGGACTATTATGAGGTTAGTATTGCTAATGAAGGAACGGATTGGTTGTTGAGTGGACTAAAGGATTTAAAAACATTAAGAACCGATGGTGAAATGCTAGAAGTTAACCTAGAGACATCATCCTCAGTTATTGGAGTTAAAAAAGAGAAGGATATTACATATATTAGTTTAGGGCAGGGTAGTAAATATTTCTTACACTTCGACCAAAGTAGTTTAAGTGATAAAAATTATATGATTTCTTCAAATGCAGAAGTCCGAAAAATAAGTATTGATAAAAATACTAGAAGATATGACTTTAAAGGACATGTAAACCTCAAAGTAGAGTTTCACATTACAGAAGGTTGTAGTTTAACAAGTAAGCCTGCATTTACAACAAAGGAAGTAAATACTGACCATGCACTGTTAGTGTTTGATGACACAAAAGAGGCTAGTGTTTTACTTAAGTGTGAAAGGTAAGCTAGCCTCTTTAGCTAGAATAACCATTAGGATTATTTGATTGCCATCTCCAAGAATCTTCACACATCTCATTTAACTCTTTTGTAGCTTGCCATTGAAGAACTTCTTTTGCATAAGATGGATCTGCAAAACATGCTGCTATATCTCCCTCTCGTCTAGGTGCAATTTTATAAGCTACTTTTTTTCCAGAAGCCTTCTCAAATGCAGAGACCATTTCTAAGACTGAGTAACCATTCCCCGTACCCAAGTTTACCGTGAGTACACTATCAAGGGCTGCTATCTTTTGTAAAGAGTTTACATGACCCTGTGCTAAATCTACAACATGAATATAATCACGCACACCCGTTCCATCAACAGTATCGTAATCATCTCCAAAAACACTTAAAAACTCGCGTTTACCAACAGCAGTCTGCGCGATAAAAGGCATGAGGTTGTTAGGTTTTCCATTGGGGTCTTCACCTATAGTACCACTCTCATGTGCACCAACAGGATTAAAGTAGCGAAGGAGTACAATTTTGAAGTCATTATCAGCTCTGTAAACATCTCTGAGTATTTCCTCAATGAAGAGTTTTGTTCTGCCATATGGATTTGTACACGAGAGAGGGAAGTCTTCTTTTATAGGAGTAGTATGTGGGTCGCCATATACAGTGGCAGAAGAACTAAATACAATTTTTTTGCATTTGTACTCTTTCATTACATCGAGAAGGACTAGTGTACCGTTGATATTATTGTCATAGTATTTGAGAGGTAGTTCGACAGATTCGCCAACTGCTTTAAGTCCAGCAAAATGGATAACAGAATCTATCTTATAGGTAGTAAATACTTTTTGCATATCTTCTTTTGAACGAATATCACCTTCTATAAACTTTATCTTTTTGTTTATAATTTTTTCTACTCGTTTGAGGCTCTCTTGTGATGAGTTACAAAGATTGTCAAACACAACAAAGTCAAATCCTGCTTCATCTAATGCTATACAAGTATGTGAGCCAATATATCCAGCTCCCCCCGTTACTAATACCATGTGCATCTCCTTTTTAATAATGCTTTTATTATACTGCTTATATACTTAGGAATGATAAAATTTTCACAAAGATTACTACAAGAACCTTTGATACATTTTTTAGTGTTGGGTTCTCTCCTTTACTTATATTATATGAGTGTTACACCAGATGATGTATCCAATGATACAAAAATAGAGATACATGTTACTCCTTATGAGATACAGACTTTGAAAAAAGAGTACATTCAAAAGTATGAAAAGCAGATGAGTCAAGAAACATTAGACCTATATGTACAAAATGCTTATCGTAAAAAAGTTCTACTAGAAGAATCAACAAGACTAGATCTTCATAAAAATGATAGCATAGTAGCAAATAGACTCGTTTCAAAGATGGAGTTTATACTTCTTGGAAGTGTTGAGTATAAAGAACCAAGTGAGAAGGAACTTTATGAGTACTATAGGGCAAATATAGATGAGTATTCAGCTGTGAAGAGCTTGAGCTTTTCTCATATATATTTTAGTAATAGTATAAACAATAAAAATGAATTATATACGATGCTTAACCTTCGTAAACATAAGACTCAAGGTATAGAAAAATTAGGAGATACATTTAAAGGTTCTAGTACTTATAAAAATATTTCATATACTGAAGTAGAAAA
>NZ_JAEMVC010000078.1 GCF_029215985.1 Sulfurimonas sp. SAG-AH-194-C21 | reverse complement strand
AGTGGTATTATCGTTTGAAACTGTTTATTGAATGCTATCTCTTTTTCTTTATAATAGAGTATATTTTCTTTAAAATATTTCATACTTTCTGGTAAATCTTCAACATCAAGTTTATCAATAAGATGTTTACATAATCTTTTAGGATTATCTAATGCATACTTTGCTCTTTGTTGCTTCCAGTCTAAACAAGAACATGTTAAGCTTTCTACATCTGTTTCATAAATATTCATCACTTTCCTTAATTAGAGAATAATAACATATTTTAATCTAATAACCCTAAAAATATGTCATTCTGTAATACTATTCATAAATACAAATATTATGTTGTTGTTTAAAATAATATAGCAATTCTTTGCTCTGGCAGTGATGTATCCGGTATGAACCCAGCCCTTAAAAGATTTGTAGAGTACTCCTTAAAAAAACCATTCAAACCCTATGGGGAAATCCTACTATAAAAGATAGACTTATGGCTTATAAGTTTATAGTAAACGCCATTAATGGCCTGCTTGATGGGCGAGATGAGAGTGTTATTTGTTATGACAGGTTTGGGTTTAATTTTAAAAGTATAAAAGAAGTTACATCGCAGACAAAAGTCTTAGATAAAGAGTTACTCTCCTTTTTATAAGAAGAGTAAAAAGGGGATGACTAAAAGTCACCTTTTGCAGCACGAGCAGGAATCTCTGTCATTGCTTTTTGAACATGAGTTGCTAGTTCTAACATCTCTTTTCCAAGTGGAGCACCACCGTGGATAGCAAGTTCTAAGTCCATAGTTACAAGAAAACGTTTACCATTTCCATATTCAACTAGCATTACACGACATGGCATAAAACCACCAAAATAACGAGAGTGATTTAAAAATACTTTTGCGATATGAAGAGAACACATAGAAAAAATTCTTGCATGTTTTACTTCATCATCAGCTGCGTCAGCTTTAGTGTACATCTTGATGTCACCCGTGATACGCATGTTATACTCTTCAGCAAGGGCATGAATAGACTCAGCAGCATCTTCATTTGATACATCTTCTTGTATCTCAAACTCTACCATCATCGCTTTTGCAGGATCGCCATTTTCTAAAACTTCACCAAACATAGCCATATAAGCAGGTAGTGCACCTTTATCAAGACCAGCAACTGCAGAACCCATTTTAGCGTAAGCTCCAATTGCCATTACTAAAACTATAGCACCAATTAACGCAAGTATATTTTTAATCATTTATTTCCCTTAGTTTTATTTAGATATCACGTTCAATTACACGTTTAAATGTATTGAAGTAATTATCTTGTAGTTTATCCATACTGAGTTCTATATCATTCACTTTTATAGAATCACCACCAACAGTACCAATTTTCTCAACCGCCATTGACTCATCTAACATTGCTTCAAACGCAGCACAGTTCTCAGGTTTCACTTCGATGATAGCACGACTCATAGACTCAGAGAAGATATCTCTCTCATCAGCTACACTCATCTCAACATCACAGCCAAGACTTGATGTAGCTACCATTTTAGCAAGTGCAATAGCAACTCCACCAGAAGAGGCATCTTTTGCACATTCAAGAAGTTTTTTCTTGTTTGCTTCTATCACTAAGTCCCAAAGTGCAAGTTCTGCTTTGTAATCAATAGCAGGAATTACACCCGCAACTGTGCCACAAATTTCTTTCATATATAAAGAACCACCAAACTCAGACTTCGACTCGCCTACTAGATAGAGTGCATTTCCTGCACCTTGAAATGAAGACATAAGAACATTATTTTGGTCATCATTTAAACCAACAGTTGCAATTGAAGGTGTTGGAAAGACTGAAACGCCATTTGTTTCATTATAAAGTGAAACATTTCCACCGATAACTGGAGTCGTAAGTGCAGCACAGGCTTCTTTAATACCAAGACAACCTTCACCAAACTGCCACATAACTTCTGGATTTTCAGGGTTACCGTAGTTCAAACAGTCAGTAACCGCTAATGGTCTTGCACCACTCATAGCAACATTACGACCAGCTTCCATAACAGCTGCAGCAGCACCATTTTTAGGGTCTACATAACAAAAACGCACATTACAGTCAGCCGACATTGCTAAAGCTTTACCGTTCTCTTTTACACGAATAACAGAAGCGTCAAGCATTCCACCTTTTTTGATAGTATTAGTTTGAACCATAGAGTCATACTGAGTATAAATCCAAGACTTATCTACAACTTCCATAGATTTTGTAAGTGTCTCAAACGCAGACTGATTAGTTACTTTATCAAAATCATCAATAGTTACAGAAGCAAGGTCAGCTAAGTAAGCAGGTTTAGTCATAGGACGATTTAACTCAGGTGCTTCTTCACTTACAGGGTCAACAGGAACTTCACCACATAATTCTCCGTGCCAAAATAGTTCCATATTACCCGTGTCAGTTACTTCACCAACAACAGCAGCATCTAAGTCCCACTTTTCAAAAATATCAATAATCGCTTGTTCTGAACCTTTTTTAGCACATAAAAGCATACGTTCTTGAGACTCACTCAGCATAAAGTCATAAGGAGTCATATTTTCTTCACGAGCAGGAATTTTATCAAGATGCATAATCATACCAGCACCTGAACGTCCAGCCATCTCAAATGAAGAAGAAGTAAGTCCAGCAGCACCCATATCTTGAATACCAACAACATGGTCAGTCTTAAAAAGTTCTAGACAAGCTTCTAGAAGAAGTTTTTCTGTAAATGGATCTCCAACTTGAACAGTAGGACGAAGAGATTTTGACTCTTCAGTAAAACTATCAGACGACATTACTGCTCCACCAAGACCATCACGACCTGTTTTTGCACCAACATACATAACAGGATTTCCAACACCCTCAGCAACACCAAGGAATATTTCATCAGATTTTGCGATACCAAGGTTAAAAGCATTTACAAGGATATTTCCATTGTAACACTCATCAAAACTAACTTCACCACCAATAGTAGGTACACCCATACAGTTACCATAACCACCGATACCCTCAGTTACACCACGCACTAAGTAGCGTTGGTGTGCTGAAACTTTGTTATCTTTAGTAATGTCACCAAAACGCAGAGCATTAAGTGAAGCTACAGGACGAGCACCCATAGTAAATACATCACGCATGATTCCACCAACACCCGTTGCAGCACCTTGATATGGTTCTATAAATGAAGGGTGATTATGTGATTCCATTTTAAATACAGCCGCATAACCATCACCAATATCAATAACACCAGCATTTTCACCAGGACCTTGAATAACCCAAGGAGCCTTAGTAGGAAAACCTTTTAAGTGTACCTTAGATGATTTGTAAGAGCAGTGCTCTGACCACATAGCAGAGAAAATACCTAACTCAACTAAGTTAGGCTCGCGGCCGAGTATCTCTTTAATATGTATATAGTCATCTTGACTTAACTTATGGTTTGAAAGTTGTTCTTCGATATTTTCTAGTTGTTGGCTCACTATGGAATCCTAAAAATTAAATTTTTGGTTTTAAAAATGGATTATAGCTAAAAGGTGTTTAGAGAAGTTTTAAGTGACACTTAGATAACTATCTTAAGGGCACCTCTAAAAACCCTAAAATTCTCAGAGCCCAAAAGAGAGGTAAGCTTGTGCATAACTTTTTTTGAGTCATAGCCTTAGCTACGACGATTAAAAATTATGTGCAAGATTGCTTCTCTTTTGGGCTCCCTACGGGCAACATAGAGGATAAGCCACTTCTTCGTTAGAATTTCTTGAAGCTACTAGTAGCTCCTGCAAAGTTCTGCCTTGAATTGACTTATCCTCTATGTTGCTGAGAACATTAGGGTT
>NZ_JAEMVC010000077.1 GCF_029215985.1 Sulfurimonas sp. SAG-AH-194-C21 | reverse complement strand
ACTTGGATTAATGGGAAAGGTTTTTGGTACATCCAATGACCGTGAATTAAAAAAATATTTAAAAAGAGTAAAAGCAATAAATGCTCTCGAGGCTCAATACGAGCAGATGAATGATGAAGAGCTTAAAACTGCATTTGATGCACTAAAGTTAAGCATAAAGGATCAAACTAAAACACTTGATGATGTTTTATGCGATTCTTTTGCTATTACAAGAGAGGCAAGTAAGCGAATTCTTGGTATGCGCCACTTTGATGTACAACTCATTGGTGGAATGACTCTTCATGAGGGTCGTATAGCCGAGATGAAAACAGGTGAGGGAAAAACACTAGTTGCAACTCTTGCTATCATTCTTAACGCGATGGAAGGGAAGGGTGTTCATCTAGTTACGGTAAATGATTATCTAGCTTCTCGTGATGCATCTGAAATGTCACCACTGTATAATTTTTTAGGATTTAGTGTTGGGACAATTTTAGAGACTACAAATTCACCAGAAGAAAAAATTGCAGCATATGAGTCAGATATTACATATGGTACAAACAATGAATTTGGTTTTGATTACCTAAGAGATAATATGAGTTACTCTAAAAATCAAATGGCACAGCGTAGTCATCCTTTTGTAATTGTAGATGAAGTTGATTCAATTCTTATTGATGAGGCTAGAACACCACTTATTATCTCCGGTCCAACAAACAGAAATATGCAAGACTATCAAAATGCAAATAGTGTTGCAAAAACTTTAGTAAAAGATACTGACTTTACTGTTGATGAAAAAGATAAGGTCGTACTTATTACAGAAGAAGGGATTACAAAAGCTGAAGAGCTGTTTAAAGTAGATAACCTTTATAGTGCAGAAAATGCTTCTCTTTCACATATCCTTGATCAAGCACTTAAGTCAAACTATCTTTTTGAAATAGATGTTGACTATGTGGTTCGTGACGGTGAAGTTATGATTGTAGATGAGTTTACAGGGCGTATTAGTGAAGGTAGACGTTTTTCAGAAGGTCTACACCAAGCACTTGAAGCAAAAGAGGGTGTTGAGATTAAAGAAGAGACACAGACTCTTGCTGATATTACATTTCAAAACTACTTTAGAATGTACGATAAACTTGCTGGTATGACAGGAACGGCTGAGACTGAAGCAACAGAATTTGCTCAGATTTATAACCTTGATGTTGTTTCTATTCCTACAAATATTCCAATAGGTAGAAAAGATTTAAACGATTTAATTTATAAAACAGAAGAAGAAAAGTTTAATGCTGTAATTGAAACTATCAAAAAACTCAGTAAAACTGGACAACCTGTACTTATTGGTACTGCTTCGATTGAAAAATCTGAAGTACTTCATGAAGTGCTTAAAAGTGAAAAAATTGCACATACTGTACTTAATGCAAAGAATCACGAGCAAGAGGGCGAAATTATTAAGTCCGCTGGTTCTAAAGGTGCTGTTACTATTGCCACAAATATGGCAGGTCGTGGTGTGGACATCAAAGTAAATGATGAAGTTCGTTCTCTTGGTGGTCTTTATATTGTAGGAACAGAACGTCATGAAAACCGTCGTATTGATAATCAGCTTCGTGGTCGTTCAGGAAGACAGGGTGATGCAGGAACTACACAATTTTATCTTTCACTAGAAGATAATCTTCTTCGTATTTTTGGAAGTGACAAGATTAAATCTATCATGGAAAGACTCGGTGTTGAAGATGGTGAGTACATAGAATCTAAAATGGTTACTCGTGCAGTAGAGAAAGCTCAGAAAAAAGTCGAAAACATGCATTACGAAGGTCGTAAGCAAATTGTTGAGTATGATGATGTTGCGAATGAGCAAAGAAAAATTATCTATAAGTTTAGAAATCAGTTATTAAGTGAAGATTATGATATCTCAGCAAAGATAGATATGGTTAGAGAAGAATATATAACACATCTTCTACAACTTTGTGATATTTATGAGGGCGGAGAAAAAGAAGACTTTAATCTTCAATCACTCTCTGAGCACCTACAAGAAAAAATAAACTTTTCTTTAGATACTGAGCCTTTAAAAGACTTAGATTATGATGAGCTCTTTACTAGTGTGAATACAACTGTTAAAGTGTCTTATGATGAAAAGATGAGTGTTTTAGAAGAGAGTGTAATACATGATATTGAAAAAGAGTTTTATTTAAAAGAGCTTGATAGTGCATGGAGAGACCATCTATATGAGATGGACAATATGAAAACAGGTATTCGTCTTCGCGCTTATAATCAAAAAGACCCCCTTGTTGAGTACAAGAAAGAGAGTTTTAACCTTTTTACTGAACTAATAGGTGAAATAAAATTTAATACAATCCGTACGCTACAAATAATTCAGTTTAAAATGGAATCCCCTGAAGAAGAAGCAGCAGCAATTGCAGAGCAAAGAATTGTTGAACAGAAACAACAAGAAGCACAGATACATCTAAACCATAGTGATTCTGATGATATTAAACTAGAGAAAAAAATTGCAAGAAATGATCCTTGCCCTTGTAGTAGTGGTAAAAAATATAAACAGTGTTGTGGTAAAAGCGGTCCGAAAAAAGGTATGTTCGCTTCTTGAAAAAATCAATAGTTACCTATTTAGTAAAAAGGTTTCTACGTTTTGATACAGAACAGCCTTTTATCTTTTTATCAGCACTTCTAGCTTTTTTAGGTATCACGCTAGGTGTTATGGTTCTCCTTATAGCCATGGCACTTATGAATGGTTTTGACAAAGAGTTTAAGAAAAAACTCACTGTGATGAACTACCCCCTTACAGTTATTCCCAAGTTTTATGGTGGTGTAAACGAAAACCTTCTCCTAGATTTAGAGTCTAAATTTCCTCACTTACTCTTTAGTCCTTATGTTCAATCTTCAGTTATGATTCGTAGTGGTTCCAAACTGGAAGGCGGATATCTTTTTGGTGTAAACTTTGAAGATGAGGCAAAAGTGAATAGTGTCTTAAAAGAAGCAATCTCCGGTAAGACATTTAAAAAGTTTGATGTCCTTATTGGTAAGAGTTTAAAGCAAGAGCTCAATCTCTATAGAGATGATAAACTCATGTATATTTTTACTAGTGTTGAACCTGGTGGACTTTCTATGACACCAAGAGTTAAACGCTTTAAGATAAACTCTGTATTTGATTCAGGTCTTTCAGCTTATGATAAAGCCTATAGTTACACAACCCTAGCTGCCCTTCAAACAATGATGCATATGCCCAATAATATATACGATGGAATTCATATATATTCTAAAGACCCTCATAGTGATATAAAAGAGATTAAGGAATTTTTACCCATAAGTACAACAGTTAAAGGCTGGTGGGAAGACAACTTAAACTTTTTTGCGGCATTAGAGATGGAAAAAGCGTCACTATTTATAGTGCTTATGCTTATTATACTCATAGCGGCTATAAATATAATCTCATCACTTCTTATGACTGTTATGAATAGGAGGGGGGAAATAGCTTTACTTTTGTCTCTTGGTACTACAACCAGAGAGATAAAAAAAGTTTTTTTATACCTTGGTATAATTATTGGAATTACAGGTATAGCAGCAGGAGTTTTTTTAGGCTTAAGCGGGATATGGATATTAGGTACATTTGATATAATATCTTTGCCTAAAGATGTGTATCCTACATCTACATTACCTCTAGATTTAAGTTTTCTTGACTTCACTCTTATTGTGACAGGTGCATTCTTTATTGTCATTGGTTCTTCATATTATCCTGCTAAAAAAGCCAGTGAAGTTGATATATTAACGGTACTACGAAACGAATAGTTTATATACTATTTCTTGTCTACAGCACTTTTAATTAACATGTAAGGCAGGGAAAGTGTTCTTTTTATTATGTTTAAAGGTGCTATGACAATATCTTCTGCGATAAGCGACTTTACCTTAGGGTCAGAGGCTTTTCCTTTAATACTCAAGGTTGTAGAGATTGTATCCTCATCCAAAATTATATAACCTACAATAGGAATCTTTGCAAGATTACTACCCAGGTCTGTTTTAAGATTTAAGACAATATCGATATTATCATTTTCTAAATCAGCCACTCCATTTCCAACAATATCTATCTCTTTAGAATCCAAATATATATCAGTTAAATTAAATACATTGTTTTTGTACTTAAAATTTAGATATGATTTATATATATAAAGTCCTTCATTACTGTATCCTGGTAGCTTGAACGTCACTAGAGA
>NZ_JAEMVC010000076.1 GCF_029215985.1 Sulfurimonas sp. SAG-AH-194-C21 | reverse complement strand
TGGCAAATACAATAAAAGATATTTGCAGAAGACCTAAGGACTATGTGTTTAGAATGGGTGGAGAAGAGTTCGGTGTTTTTATTTTAAGTTTAAGTAAACAAGATAGCCAAAATATAGCAGAACAAATTTGTGTAGCAGTTCAAGATAAAAAAATAGAACATTCTGCTTCTAAAGTGAGTAAATATGTAAGTATCTCTATAGGTATAGTTTGCTCTCTTGTAGAAGAAGGCTTAGATGCTAGGAGTTTTGTTCATACTTCGGATGAAATGCTTTATAAAGCAAAACAAAATGGACGAAATAGGTATGAAATATAAAAAGAATGGGAATTAAATGAAACCAGAACTTGTAGAGAAAATTAAAAATAATCCAGAGTATATTAGATTAGTGAAAATTAGAACTTCTTATGCCCTTAGATTATCAGTGCTGATGTTACTTGTCTATTTTACATTTATATTAACCATCGCGTTTAAGCCAGAGTTACTAGCAAAAACTTTGAGCGAAGGAAGTGTAATAACAGTAGGTATTCCTATAGGAATACTCGTGATAATTTTTGCTTTTGTACTTACGGGCTTGTATACAAAAAGAGCTAATAGTGAGTTTGATGACTTAACAAATAAAATAAAAGACTCAATTAGAGAAGGTAAATAGTGAATGAATAAAACGATACTTTTTTTAATACTTGGATCACTCGCTGTTTTCGCTTCTGGAACTATAGAGGGAGAGATAAGTAAACAAGCTCTGAATGTACCCGCAATAGTTATGTTTGTAATTTTTGTAGGTGCTACTCTAGGGATCACATATTGGGCAGCTAAACGCACAAAAAGTCCTAAAGATTTTTATACGGCGGGTGGTGGAATCACAGGTCTTCAAAATGGTATGGCTATCGCTGGTGACTATATGTCAGCGGCTTCATTTTTAGGTATTTCTGGCCTTGTATATCTTAAAGGTTATGATGGACTTATCTATTCTATAGGTTTTTTAGTTGGTTGGCCTATCATACTTTTTATGATTGCAGAACCACTTCGTAATCTTGGTAAGTACTCTTTTGCTGATGTTGCTTCATATAGACTTCGTCAAGCTCCTATAAGAATCCTTGCTGCGTTTGGTTCTATTGCAACTGTTATTTTATACCTTATCGCACAGATGGTTGGAAGTGGAAAACTCATCCAACTACTTTTTGGTTTGCAGTATGAAGTGGCAGTTATTTTAGTGGGTGTACTTATGATACTTTATGTAACATTTGGTGGTATGCTCGCAACTACTTGGGTACAAATCATTAAAGCATTTTTACTACTCTCCGGTGCTACTTTTATGGCTGTAATGGTTATGAGTCATTACGATTTTAGTTTTGAAGCACTTTTTGCAGAGGCTGTGGCGATAAAAGGTGAGTCAATTATGAGTCCAGGTGGGCTAATTGATGATCCTATATCTGCGATATCTCTTGCGATAGCTCTAATGTTTGGAACAGCCGGTCTTCCTCATATCCTTATGCGCTTTTTTACTGTAAGTGATGCTAAAGAGGCAAGAAAATCAGTCTTTTATGCAACCGGATTTATAGGGTACTTTTATATGCTCACATTTATTATAGGATTCGGAGCTATTGTTATGGTTTATCAAAATCCTGAGTATTTAGATTTAGCAAAACAAGCCATTAGTGGTGGTTCACCAATCCTTGGTGGAAATAACATGGCAGCAATTCACCTCTCACATGCTGTAGGTGGTGACTTCTTCTTAGGTTTTATCTCAGCAGTTGCGTTTGCAACTATACTCGCTGTTGTCTCAGGTCTTACACTCGCGGGTGCTTCGGCAATTAGCCATGACCTTTATGCTTCAGTGCTTAAGGGTGGGGATGCTGACCACCATAAAGAGATGAGAGTGAGTAAAATCGCTACTGTTATTTTAGGTATTGTAGCCATCATCATGGGAATCATGTTTGAAAAACAAAACATTGCGTTTGTTGTAGGGCTCGCGTTTGCCATAGCTGCTTCAGCGAACTTTCCAGTTCTTATACTTTCTATGTACTGGTCCAAACTCACAACTAGAGGTGCCGTTATCGGTGGTTCTCTTGGGCTGGCAACAGCAGTTATCCTTGTTATACTAGGGCCTATTGTTTGGGTCGATATTTTAGGAAATGCAGAGGCGATTTTTCCATACAAGTATCCAGCACTTTTCTCTGTGAGTATGGCGTTTATAAGTATTTACCTTATATCTAAAACAGATAATTCGTCAACTGCAAAAGAAGAGAGAGCAAAGTTTGAGGCTCAGTTTATACGTTCTCAGACAGGAATCGGGGCAGAGGGTGCATCGGAGCACTAGTTCTAAAAATAATTTAATAAATATAAAAAAGGTATATAAATATGTCAGAAGTAAAAAAACCAGTTTTTCAACCAAATCCAGAGTTCTCTAAAGAGGCAAGAATAAAAAATATGAGTGAATACCAAAAACTTCAAGATGAAGCTATCAATGATTATGAAGGTTTTTGGAAAAGATTTGCAGAAGAAAAGATAAACTGGGTTGAGCCATTTACAACTACTCTTGATGAGTCTAAGTTCCCATTTGTAAAGTGGTTTGATGGTGGTAAACTTAATGTTTCTACTCAATGTATCGACAGACATTTAAGTACTCGTTCAGATAAAACAGCGATAATTTTTGAAGGTGATCGCGGAGATGTTCAAACTATTACATATCTTGAACTATCTAAAAATGTAAACAAGTTTGCCAACCTTTTAAAAGAGGATTTTGGAGTTAAAAAAGGTGATAGAGTCATCATTTATATGCCTATGATTCCTGAAGCTGCTTATGCAATGCTTGCTTGTGCTCGTATAGGGGCTATTCACTCTATAGTTTTTGGCGGATTCTCAGCAGAAGCACTCAAAGATAGAATATCAGATGCGGATGCCAAAGTTGTGATAACAGCGGATGGAGCCTTTAGAAAAAATAAACCTTATATGTTAAAACCTGTAGTAGATACTGCACTTGAGGGTGAGACACCTGTAAAAAAAGTACTTGTAATTGAGCGAAATAGAGAAAAAATTACTTGGACTGAAGGACGTGACTACTCTTATGCTTCATTGATTAAAGATAAGTCAGATGAGTGTGAAGCTGAAGTTATGGATAGTGAAGATCCACTGTTTTTACTTTATACTTCAGGAAGTACAGGAAAACCAAAGGGTGTTCAACATAATACTGCAGGCTATATTTTATGGGCACAGATGACTATGGAATGGGTCTTTGATGTAAAAGAAAATGATGTTTACTGGTGTACAGCTGATGTTGGTTGGATTACGGGGCATACTTATATCGTATATGGTCCACTTGCAATGGGTGCTACAACTCTTATGTTTGAGGGTGTGCCAACATATCCAGATGCTGGACGACCTTGGAAAATGGTGCAAGAACATAACATTACTCACTTTTACACAGCACCAACAGCCATTCGAGTTTTACATAAAATGGGCGAAGATGAACCTAAAAAGTATGACCTGAGCTCATTAAAAGTTTTAGGAACAGTTGGTGAACCAATAGACCCACCTGCATGGAAATGGTACTATGAAGAGGTAGGAAATTCAAAATGTGCCATCGTTGACACTTACTGGCAAACTGAAACAGGCGGACATATAGTCTCTCCAATTCCAGGTGCTACACCAATAAAACCAGGCTGTGCAACACTACCAGTTCCAGGAATCATAGCAGAGATACTTGACCCAAAAACAGGTAAAAAAGTAGGACTTGGTGAGAGTGGTTATATGTGTATCACTCGTCCTTGGCCTTCTATGATTCGTGGCGTTTGGGGAGATGATGAGAGATTTGTTAAAGCTTACTTTAGTGATGTGAAAAAAGATGGTAAGGCTGTTTACTTTACAGGTGATGGTGCAAGATATGATGAAGATGGATACATTACAATAACGGGTCGAACAGATGATGTTATAAATGTATCTGGTCACAGAATGGGTACAGCAGAAGTAGAAGCTGCAATAAACAAAGATAACAATGTAGCAGAAGTTGCAGTTGTTGGGAAACCTCATGAGATTAAAGGTGAGGGTATATTTGCCTACATCGTTTTAAAGTCTAGTGTAGAAGACGAAGATGCTGAGAGAAAGTCTATCAACAGTATCATAAAAAAAGAGATAGGAAGCATTGCTCTTTGTGATGACATTGTATTTGCTCCGGGACTTCCAAAAACTCGTTCTGGAAAAATTATGCGTAGAATTTTACGCTCTATAGCTAAAGGTGAGGCTATCACTCAGGATATATCAACCCTTGAAGACCCTTCTATCGTT
>NZ_JAEMVC010000075.1 GCF_029215985.1 Sulfurimonas sp. SAG-AH-194-C21 | reverse complement strand
CTTACGATAGACACATAACGGTCGAGTACAAAAATATGTTACCTGTCTTTGTAGTCTTTTAAGTTCTACAATGGTAGCTAAATCTTTGAAGTTCTCAAAGCTAAACGCGGCTTGGTAACATATTTTTCTTGCTACGATTTGTTATATCTTTTAGAGAGAATCATCTTCTATGGTTGCTTTTTCTTTCTTGCATTCATCATAAATTGAATAATAATATTCAAGTGTTATATAACCCTTATTTGTATTGATAGGATATGCAGAGATAATAATTTGCTTTAAATTGTCAACTTCTTTTAAGCCTGTTTCTTTATCCCAATAAGACATTAAGGTTCGTTCTTTTTTTCGTAATGCCATCATCCAATCTTTAGGTTCACTCCAAATACTCTCATATCTTAAAAAGTCTAAGCGTTTATTTTTGCCATAAGCTTTTAGCAATTTATTTTCTAAGTCATCAAAGCTAGATTTTAATTCTTCACCATATACACTTGTATCTATATTTTTACTAATTGCTTTTACCCAATACAAACCTTTTGTTGGTGAAATTCGAACAATATATGATTCAAAAAAACTGTGTACTTTTGGTACTTTAACTTCATATATAGTATCACTAATCTTTTTCGCATTTTTATCTATCTGATTTAATGTCATTCCAATTTTTAAACCAAATTGACCTGCATTTAAACTTATACCAACAAGTAAAAGAAAAACTCCAAATATAAATCTTTTCATTGAAAAGACCTCCAAAAAATTAAAATTTACCAATTCACTCTCATAAATAGGCATATTCAAACTTCCAAATAATGTGGCAACTTGGATATAACGGCTATCGTGAGCAATAGTTTAGCCGCTAGGGTAAACTATTGGTCTCCACGTTTTTGTTATGTCGTCGCGTTTCTAATGTCCTTAAAGTTACAACGGAAGTCCGTTGAGTTTCTCAGGGTTTTTCACTTACTGCGTTTAGTCAGTCTGTTGGCATCTGTTGAGAAGACTTTACTCTTTCTTCTCTTCGTTTAAGCTTGTAAACTCTTTGTTAAAACTTCAACTTCTTTACAATTTTCTCATCTTAAGCAAGGTGCTTACTATAGACACATAACGGTTGAATAGAGTGAATAAGTTTCCGCTAGGTAACTTATTCGCTCCTATGTTTTGTTGTATCTAAGTAAGTAAATATTTTAACCCTATAATTCCTACAGAAAATAGTAAAAATGCTATATACGGGTTTAAGTTTTGCTTTTCTGCTTCTTTTCTTCTTTTCTCTCGCTCATGATATTGTTTTCTAACTCGAATCTCATTTTGCTGTTTTTCTTCAAATATTCTTTTGGCTTCTTTCTGACTATACTCTTCTTCTTGTAGAAGAGTATCATCTTTTAAGGACTGCACCTGATAATTAATGTAACAGCTCTTTGCTATTTCAATATCTCCTTTGGATTCAGAAATAGCTTTTGCCCAAGTTGGATTGTGTTTTATACCTTTCTCTAGTTCTAGTGCAACTAAATTAAAATAGTATTCTTCAATTTTTCTTTCTTTTGCTTTTTCTAAATCTGATTTTACAAACAACTCATTATCCTTTATATACAACGGTCGAGTACAAAATATGTTACCTGTTTTTGTAGTCTTTTAAGTTCTACAATGGTATCTAAATCTTTAAAGTTTTCAAAGCTAAACGCGGCTTGGTAACATATTTTTCTTGCTACGTTTTGTTATGTCGTCGTGCTTTTTATATCCTTAAAGTTTCAACGGGAGTCCGTTGCGTTTCTAAGGTTTTTTTACTTACTGCATTTAGTAAGTTTGTTGGCGTTTGTTGAGAAGGCTTTTCTTTTTCTTCTTGGCGTTTAAGCTTGTAAACTCTCTTTTTTAAATCTCAACTTCTTTACAATCATCTCATCATAAGCAAGGTGCTTACGATAGACACATAACGGCTGACTTGAGAAATACAGAACCCGCTAGGGTTTGTATTTCTCTCCAAGGTCTTGTTATGTCGTCGTGTTTCTGATGTCTTAAAAATTCAACGGGAGTCCGTTGAGTTTTTAAGGTTTTTTCTCTTACTGCGTTTAGTCAGTCTCTTGGCGTTTGCTGAGAAGGCTTTTCTCTTTCTAACTGGTGTTTAAGCTTCTAAACTTTCTTTATTAAATCTCAACTTCTTTCAAATTATCTCATCATAAGCAAGGTGCTTACGATAGACACATAACGGTCGAGTTGAACTACCAGTGCACCTTTAGCAAGATGCAACTTGAATTTCATGACCATAATTACTCTCATTATAATTTGAATTACTAGCGATAGGTGCACTTGTTAGTTCCAATGTTTTGTTAGGATACACACTTGCTAAGTCTTCAATTATTTTTTTTGCTAAGTAATATGCGAGGTTAGGAGGTACGGCATTACCAACCATTTTATATCCAGCAGTCACATTTTTATAATAGAATTTATGACTATCTGGGAATGTTTGTATTCTAGCACACTCTCTAATGCTAAGTCTTCTATATAGATGTTCACTATGTGGAACAAAGATTCTTTTATTTTGCTCTACAAATTGCATTTTAGGTGCTTGTGGATGTAATGGTGCATGTCTTCCACCTGCTTGTATTGTAAACGATGGCTCATCCCAACCTCTAACCCTATTTCTGGACATAAACATAGATGAAAAACCACCAGTCATAAATTCATGATTTTCTATTTTACATTTATCACCATTTGTATAGTTTTTTTCTTTAGCAGGAAGTACATTGTCTTTTAAATCAGAAATAACATCTTTCAAAAATCGTTTTTTTTCAAACTCTTTTGGAAATTTAAAAGTAATGTTTAGGTCATTTCTAAATCCAATAAAAAATATTCTTTTTCTATCTTGAGGTACTTTATAATCATGAGCATTCATGAGTTTAAACGATAAGGTATATCCACTGTCAATAAAATGATTTTTAATATTTTCAAGAGCTTCTTCATGCTTAGGAGCTAACATGCCAGAAACATTTTCAGCTAAGAAAAATAGTGGTTTTTTATCTCTTAAAACACGAATAAATTCAAAGAAGAGTTGACCTCTATCATCATCTATCCCTCTCGATTTTCCTGCTTCACTCCAGCTTTGACATGGTGGTCCACCAATAAGTCCTAATGTTTCAGGAATTTCATCTGATGATATTTTTGAAATACTTCTTCTATCTAAAATTGTATTTGGAAAGTTTTTTTCAAATGTTTCCCAAATTTCCTTATCATATTCATTTGCCCAAATAGTTTTAAAACCTGCTTTTTCAAAACCTAAGTCTAATCCACCAGCACCAGAGAATAGAGATATTATATTCATAACTATATCTTGAAAATTAATAGTTTTGCATCTATTAATTGAACTGGATTATTTGGATTTTTTATTCTTATATTTTGAACTAATACATTCTCGTTTTCTAAATTTTCAATAGCTTCTTTATCTTCACTTGGTAAAGAATTATATTTTTCTTTTTTCATCAAGCAGATTAATTGAAAATCTTTTGTATCATCATAAGTATAAATATAATTAAAAGTTTTATTTGGATTGTCAATATGCCACATACCTCTAATTCTTAAATCAGTAATACCTAATGGGTCAACTTTTTTAACTTTTCCCAACTCTTTAGTATCAGTAAATTCCACATCAGGTATTGTAGTTATTCCACTTGAAATTGTATTTTTGATTCTTTCATAAGTTACTTTATTCGCACAAAAACAATCTCCATACACTAACCATAAAGATTTTAAATGAGATTGGTTAACATATCCAACAGCATAAAGCATATCTTTTATGGTCCACTCTTCAGACTCTCTACAAGCTTTTGTTATCATTGGACTATCTGCATAAAGTTTTTCTTTTGGATATGAACTATTTAATGCTATGGCACTATTTTTTGATTCTAGCTTTTTAACTTCTATTGCATCACTATCTCTTAACATTAAATCTGGTGGATTATTTTTATTACCTTGGTAAGAGTATATTTTTGATAATTTCTCTAGTTTTAGTTGTTCATTAGTTTCATTTGTAGTATTTGCAAAAATATCTTTAATATAAGTTTCTAATCCTTCACCCATATTATTTGCTCTATTATTACCTTGTGTTACATTAGTTATATTAATTTGATAGTTATTTACTATATTTACAAATGCTTTAATTATATTAGACATTAACTTTATCCTTTTTTATCTCTTTATATTTAGAATATTTGATTGAATCAATATCTTTAAAAATCATTTCTTGTATCTTAAATGACTTGTCAAGATAGTTAGAAATAGATTTAACTATTTTGTTTGTGAAATTATATAATAAAAAATTCATATCTTGAAAAAATATG
>NZ_JAEMVC010000074.1 GCF_029215985.1 Sulfurimonas sp. SAG-AH-194-C21 | reverse complement strand
AAAAGCTTTTACCCACCTACTGAGTAATACTTTAAAAGCTCAAGGTTATGGTGAGATCAAACAAGAGAGTAGTGACAACTCTTTGCCAAATATATATAATCCTGACTATGTAAATACTCCAACAAATTTAGATGAACTAACCAAAGGTATTAAAAAAACTCGGAGTGCTAGACTATGTTTGTATGGAGTTCCAGGAACAGGAAAAAGTGCTTTTGGAAAATATATTGCAGAGGTCTTAGACAAACCATTGTTATTAAAAAAAGGGAGTGATTTAATCAGTAAATGGGTTGGTGGTACTGAGGAGAATATTGCTAATGCTTTTAGAGAAGCAAAAGATGAAGGTGCAGTTTTAGTTTTTGATGAAGTCGATAGCTTTTTAGCTGATAGAATCCAGGCAAAGCAGAGCTGGGAAGTTACACAAGTGAATGAGATGCTAGTGCAGATGGAGAATTTTGATGGAGTGTTTATAGCGACCACTAACCTTATGGATAATCTTGATAAAGCAAGTTTAAGAAGATTTGATTTAAAGTTAGAGTTTCAAGCTTTAGAGAGTGAGCAAGCATGGAAGATTTTTAAAGAGTTTGCAAAAGAGTTAAAACTACCAAAAGTTGATAAAGCTTTTAAAAAAGAGATACAAAACTTGAAGCAATTAACTCCTGGGGATTTTGCAGCTGTAACTAGACAAAATAGATTTAGACCTATTACAGATATAAAAGGCTTTATACAAAGACTTGAAGATGAGATAGCTGTTAAACATGAGGAAAGTGGAAAGGTTATAGGGTTTTTAGCATTATGAGCTCTGAGTTAATAACACATTTAATAATTGATGCCGTCATAACTTTTATAATCTTATATTACATAAAAAAGCACATAAAAGAAACAGAATATTTTTATAATTAAGTCGCAATTCCATATATATGCAAAGAAAACTTGAAATTGCTTACACCAGAGGAAGAGAAATAGTGCAACTTTTAGAGATACAAATGAAATTCGTCAAGTTATAGAATAACAAGAAGTAATTAGCTAAAATTACTATAATTAAAAAGGACATGGCAAATGGCAAAATATATACTATTTGATACAGAGACAATAGGAAACTGTGAAGAAGACAGAATCATACAAGTAGGAGCTATGATAGTTGATGCTAAAGGTGAAGTTGAAGTCTTTGATGAGCTTTGTAGTACAGTTTTACCTATAACCATAGAAGCTATGGCTGTTCACGGTATCACTCCTGACTTGATAGAAGGTAAAGGAGTTTTTACTGACACTAGCTTTTATAAAACAATACAGTCGCTGAACAATAAAGAAAATTTCCTAATAGCTCATAATATGGGAATGATGGGACACAATACCTAATGAGTACTTTAACCAAAAACCTCTATATAACCTACTCAAATCAAAAAGCAAGAGATTTAAAGTCTAGTAGCACTTTAGATGCACTGGATAAAGTTATAACACTTGAGAGTCTCATCTTAGAACTATTTGAAAGTAATAACTTTGAGATAATTATAGATGAAAATATTGCTTCTTCTATTATATATAACATCATTCAAGATAAGAAGATTAGTTACTTTGATTATCTTGAGAGTGATGCTGTTAGTTTGAGTACTATTTTTAACTTTATACTCAAATGTCAAAGAAATAGAGTGGCGTTTAGTACATTTGTATCAGATGAAAAGCTAAACGCCATTACTGAGATAAATGAACACTACCAAACATATAAACGCGATAATAGTCTTGTAGATATAGCGGACATTGAAGATAAAGTTGTGCAGAACTGGGATGAGTACTTTAGCAATAACTATAGTGAAGTCTTTATTGATAGTTTCACTATAGAAAATGTGAGCTACATAAAATCTGCATTGCAAAAAGAGCTACTTGAAAAACTCTCAATATATAAAACACTTACACCAAACGCAGAGACAACAGTTACACCTAAAATCATCAAACCGTCAAATACAGTATTTGACAATATAGATGAAGTAAAAACAGCGATAAGAATCGCACGAAAACTGCTCGAAGATGGTGAGAGTGCTCAAGAAATACTCATAGTATCTTCAGATATACAAGAGTATGCACCACTTTATAAACTCTTCTTAGATGAGTATGAGATGAAAGGTTTTACATCTATTGGGACACCACTCACTTCATTTTTCAACTCAAACAATAATAAAGTCACCATAGCACTAAGTCAATACAAAAGAGAAGTAAAAGAACTAGAATATCTCTATCAACGACTAAGACTCATTCTTAGTGACACCACAAAAGAGAATCTAAAATCTTCTATAACTATACTCGATGAGAAAATCGGTATAGAGATGACAGAGCCTAACCAACTTGTAGGGCTAAGTAAAAAGTATAAGCACATCATCTTCATAGGAACTGACATCAATCACTTTCCACCTAAAGCGAGTGATAATTTCTTGTATAGTTATGATAATGAGTTAGAGTACTTTTATGCCAACAACTACTTCACAAGTTCTCAAACGCAGCTCAATGAACTCAAACGGCTCTGCGAAAATCTCTACATCATTACGGCTTCATATAGTGGAAAAAGAGAACTAACTCCATCTATCTTGATTGATAGTGAGTTTGATGAGACTATAGATATTAGTAGTGTGAAAAGTGTTAGTCAGTTAGCACTTCAAAGCCAAACAATAACTCCAGACACACAAACACAGGAGTACTATGAGAGCATAACATCAGATAAGTTCACAAAGTTTGATGGTTTAGGAGTTGATGGCGTTACAGCAACTCATCTCTCTGCATCACAGATAAATAAGTATATCTCTTGTCCACTTGCTTATCTCTACTCAAACAAAATAAAACTCACTGCACCGAGCCAAGATGAAGAGGGATTTGATGTGATGGAGCAAGGGAGTTTGATGCACTTATGCTATGAGTTTTTTGGAAGATACATAAAAGGTAATCATATCAAGAGTGTAGATAAAGATGAACTCTTCAAAATAATGTTTGATGTCTCCACAGAGGCATATAATCATAAAGAGACAAGAGAACCAAAATACAAAGAGCCTATGAAAGAAAATATCCACCATCAAATATTTCTTTCAACTCTACAAGCAGGTCTGCAAGATGAAAGAGCATTAGGACTACTTGCAAAGTTTGTAGAGTACTATATAGATAATGCAGTAGAGTTTGAATACTTCCAAAATAGTGAGTTTGAAAAAGAGTTTGCCTTAGACAGCAAACTACAGCCATATACACTTACAGATGAAAATGATAAGAACTACTTCATAAAAGGATTTATAGATAGGTTTGATGATTTAGAAAAGCATATCAACATCATAGACTATAAATCTAAAAAGATGAAATTTGTTATAGATAAAGAGAAAATGGAGCAGATAAGAGAGTTGAAAGATGTACAGTTAGCACTCTATATCTTATATGCTTCACAAGCTTACTCTGACAAAGAGTATTACGCTTCATTACTTAGTTTTAAAGGAGATCGACCGTCTTTTCATTTTGCAAATCTAGCGAATGTTGAGGATGTTAAAGATACTGAGCATTATAGTGTAGAGTATGCAGACAAATTGAAGCAACTAATCTTTGATACGAAAGCTAATATAGAAAATGGTGAGTTTGGATTTGACAATAGTGATGAGAAGATGTGTGGATGGTGTGATATAAAGCATCTTTGTCATGAGGGTGTTTTGAGTAAGAATAAATCTGGAGGACTAAGATGAAAGATGTGTATAATGAGTATTATAAATTATTTATAACAAAATTTAAAGAAGGACTAGTAGATATTAAAATACCAACACATCAAGATGGAAGGTACTACATAGGTGTAAAAAGTGAGAAAGGGATAGGGTACTATTGTGAATATACTTCGAAAGGTTATTCCGGTGGAAAATATCCTGGCTTTATAGTTGGTCTATACATGGATGGAAATAATTATAAAAATAAATATGAATTATTTTTAAACTATAAAAATGAAATTGATAAAAAATTTGATGATAAGATTATTTGGTTAGATACAGGTAAAGCGGGAAGAATATTTTTTAGATACGAAGCTAATATTGAAGGCAATAAAGGTGAATGGCCGAAGATTATAGAATGGCAAATAAATAAAGTACAGAAACTCCTTGATTATATTCCTAAATATATTCAAAAAAGCAAAAAAAAGGATATAGAAATGCCAGGCAGCCAAGATGAACAACCATTAAATCAAATCCTATATGGTCCTCCAGGAACTGGAAAAACATATAATACTATTAACAAAGCTTTAGAAATTGTTTTTGACCAAAATGAAAAATGTGAAAATGATTCCGAAGATAGAAACAAGGCATATGAAGTAATTTATCAAATTGCTGATTGCAAGATAGAAACAAAGTCTGTAACATATAATCAAGCAAAAGAGACTGACGATAGAATTGCTTTAAAAACCATTTTTGATGATTTTCAAAAAAATGGACAAATAGAATTTGT
>NZ_JAEMVC010000073.1 GCF_029215985.1 Sulfurimonas sp. SAG-AH-194-C21 | reverse complement strand
AAAACTAAACTCTATTTTAGGTTTTATTTTTATATACAATTGCTATAAAATTGAACTATCTACTTCCCACTTATGTTCTATTGTTTGCATATTTACATTATTTAAACGCATAAGAAAATACTCTCTATGTACTTCATGTGCACCTAGACTTTGCAAGTGAGCGGTAGGAACTTGACAATCTACAAAATCATATCCCCATTCTTTTAAATGCTTAATAAGTACTGCATAAGCTGATTTAGAAGCATCACTTACATGCGAGAACATTGACTCTCCACAAAATACTTTTCCTACTACAATTCCATACAAACCACCAACAAGGGCACCATCTAAATAACTCTCAACAGAGTGAGCTATACCTTCATAATGGAGTATTTCAAATGATTGTTTTAAAGCATTGTGTAACCATGTTCCATCTTGATTATTTCTTGGAGTACTAGAACATTGATTAAGTACCTCTGTAAAGTTAGTATCAAATTTATAGGTAAATTTTTTCATGCTTTTTTTGAGTGATTTACTTACTTTAAAATTATATAGTTCCATGATGAGTCTTGGATTTGGAGACCACCAGAGTAGAGGGTCATTTTTTGAATTCCAGGGAAAGATTCCTAATTGGTATGCATTTATAAGACGAGAAGGGTCTAAGTCTCCTCCCCAAGCAACAATACCATCTTCATTGGCACTGTTTGGATCAGGAAACTCAAATGAATCTTCGTAGAGTTTTGGGATTTGCACTAAAGTTCTTTAAAGACTAATTCCAACTCTTTTTTTGCATCAACTGTGACTTGACCACCGGTCTTTAGTTTTCCAAAGAGTATCTCATCACTTAATTTATTTGTTATATTATTTTGAATATACCGCTTAAGTGGTCTTGCACCCATGTCTTGCGAGTAAGATTCATCAGCTATGTATTTAATTGCTTTTCTAGTGAGAGAAACAGTAATCTTTTTCTCTTTTAAATCACTATTGAGTTCTTTGATAAATTTTTCTACAATTGATTCGATTATTGTTATACTTAGTGGTTCAAAATCTACAATCGCATCTAGTCTATTTCTAAATTCTGGTGTAAAAAATGATTTTAATTCTTCATTTGCGGCTAGTGATTCATCTTTATTAAAGCCCATAACATTTCTTGCTGTTGCTCCAATATTTGATGTCATGATTAAAACAACATTTTGAAAGTCTGCTTTATAGCCATTATTATCTGTAAGTGTAGCACTATCCATAATTTGTAAAAGTATATTTACTAGGTCTGGATGTGCTTTTTCAATTTCATCTAGAAGTATTACTGTATATGGGTGGCGTTTTACAACTTCAGTTAAAAGTCCACCTTGTTCATACCCGACATAACCTGGAGGTGCACCCACTAAACGACTTAGTGAATGTTTCTCCATATACTCACTCATATCAAAGCGTTCAAAGTGAATACCAAGAGTTTTACTCAGTGTTATCGCTAATTCTGTTTTACCTACACCAGTAGGACCTGAAAAAAGAAAAGATGCTATAGGCTTTTTCTCAGGTGTCAGTCCTGCTTTAGATATCTTAATCGCTTGAGTTACAATTTGAACAGCTTTATCTTGTCCAATGACACTCTCTTTTATAGTTGCTTCAAGGTTTTGAAGTGCATTTGTCTCATTTACAGTTACATTAGTATTTGAAATCCCTATGATTGAAGAGACTGTTTGTAAAATATCGTTTGCTGTTACTTTTACACGCTTATCTTTTCTCAAATGAAATGATGCTGCTGTCTCATCTATAAGGTCAATTGCCTTATCTGGTAAAAACCTATCTGTAATATAGCGTTTTGAGAGGTTTACTGCAGCAGTTAGTGCTTTATTTGTATACTTTACATTATGGTGTTGCTCATACTTCTCTTGCAGTCCTTTTAAGATAAGGTAACTTGTCTCTTTGGAAGGCTCATCTATATCTATTTTTGAGAAACGACGACTAAGTGCCTTGTCTTTCTCAAAACCATTTCTATATTCTGCAAAAGTTGTAGCACCCATACATTTAAGTTCACCTGATGCTAGGGCAGGTTTTAGCTGATTGGCTGCATCCATAGTTCCACTTGTGCTTCCAGCACCTATAAGTGTATGAATCTCATCTATAAAGAGTATGGCATTTGGCTCTTTTTTGAGTTCATTTATAACACCTTTGAGCCGTTTCTCAAAATCACCTCTGTATTTCGTTCCAGCTAATAGGGCACCAAGATCAAGTGCATAAAGTTTTGAGTCTTTGATGATTTTTGGCACAGTTCCTGCCGCGAGATTAAGTGCTAAACCTTCTGCTATAGCTGTTTTACCAACTCCAGGTTCACCAACTAGAATAGGGTTGTTTTTCTTACGTCGACAAAGAATTTGTACAACTCTTTTTATTTCAGAGCTACGTCCTATTACTGGGTCAATTTTACCTTCTTTAGCTTTTTCTAATAAGTCAATCGAGTATTTTGAAAGATAAGACTTTTTACTCTCATCTTCGTCTTCATCGTCTTCGTCTTCATCCACATGTGAAATTGCTTCTAGAACATCTAGTTTAGAGATTTCATACTGTGAAAGTAACATATATGAAAAAGTATTTTCCTCTTCATAAAGAGCCGCAATAAGATCACCTATTTTAGCATCGATTTGTTGTGCAGATTTAATATGTCTTATCATTTTATCTATTAAACGAGAGAGTGCTAAACTCTCATAAGGCTCATTGTTAACCCCTACTGGAAAGGCATCAATATTTGTTTCAATGTATGTAAGAAGTTCTTCTTTCATTTTTTCAACATCACCACCACATTTACGTATGATATTTGCACCATCATGAGAATTTAATAAAAGAAAAAATACATGTTCAATTGTTAAGTACTCATGTCGCATCTCTTTAGCAAAAGATATTGATTTTTGAAAAACTTCATTTAAAGGTTGGCTGATCATTGATTATTCCTCTTCCATTGTTGCCTTGAGTGGAAAACCACTTGTTTGGGCACGTTTTTTAACTTGTATTACTTTTGTTTCTGCGATTTCGTGAGTATATACTCCACATAAACCTCTTTGTGTTTTATGAATATCAAGCATGACACTCTCTGCTTGCTCGTAACTTTTATGAAAAATAGTTATCAAAATATCTACGACAAAGTCCATAGATGTGTAATCATCATTAAGTAAGTACACTTTGAACTTTTTTGGGTGTTCAAGTGTTGTTTCTTCTAAAAGTTCAAATTCTCTAGATAGGGACATGTAAAATTACTTTGCAGCATTTAAAAAATCATCAATTATATCTTGAGGATTTTCTAAACCGATTGATATACGGATGAGACCATCTGTAATACCTAGAAATTTTCTAGTTTTACTATCAAAATCACTGTAAATTGTCGAAGCCATATGTAGTGCTAGTGTACGACTATCACCAATATTTGCAGTAATAGTCGCAATTTTTGTTTTGTTTATGAAACTATAAGCACTCTCTTTTGAACCCATATCTATAGTTAAGAGTGTTCCACAACCTAGTGAAAAATCATTTTTATATCTATCATGGTGAGGGTGAGATTCTAAGCAAGGATGATTAATATTCAATCCCTGCTTACTCAACTCTTTAGCAATAATCTCTACACTTTGAACTATTCTTGGTAAACGCAGTGATAATGTCTCTAAACCTAAAAGTGTTTGATAACTAGCATTTGCATTTGCACTCATACCTAAGTCACGAAGGGCACGTTTTTTAGCATTTGGAATAAGTGCCATTTTTCCAGCACCTTTAATAGGCTTTTTCATAAACTCATAACGAGAGCTTTTAAACTTGTCATCACCATCATTAATTGCACGAAATACAGCACAACCACCTAAGGCAGAAGCATTCCCGGAAATGATTTTTGTAGTAGAATAAACAACGATGTCTGCCCCTAATGCTAGAGGAGAAATACTAATGGGAGTCACAGTGTTGTCTACAATTAAAGCGACACCTTCTTTGTTCGCGATTGCTGCGATAGCTTTTATGTCAGGAAGACGCATATTTGGGTTTCCAACACTTTCTAAAAAGACAACTTTTGTTTTGAGTGTAATGGCATTTTTGATATTTTCTAATTCATCGACATCAAAAAAAGAAGTTTTGATACCAAAGCGTTTAAGAGTTTCATCAAAAAGAGCATAAGTACCACCAAATAATCCTCCAATACTGATAATCTCATCACCAGCTTCTAAAAGTGACATAGTTGCAAGAGTTGTTGCACCCATCCCTGAACTTGTAGCTACTGCTCCAACGCCACCATCCATCTCTGCCATAATTGATTCTAGTTTTGCTGTAGTGGGATTACCCATTCGTGAATAGAGAGGTTTTTTGACACTTCCATCAAAAATACCTTCAGCGGTTTGTGCATCGCCATATCCAAACGCAGCAGATGATGTTATAACTGGAGAAATAGCACCTTCTTTATTACCAACTGCTTGGACAAACTTTGTGCAGTATTGCTCATAATTGTTCATATATACTTACCTTATT
>NZ_JAEMVC010000072.1 GCF_029215985.1 Sulfurimonas sp. SAG-AH-194-C21 | reverse complement strand
TTGTGTAATGTTTTTTTTGTTAAAGTTTAGTTTTTTCTTTACTATTTTTTTAGTATTACTCTTTTTTGTGTAAGAATTTAAGACTTTTTTCTCTTCTATCACCGGTACTGGCTGAGTACTTCCACAGCCAAAAAAAGATAGTAGTAAGATAAATATTATTAAATAGATTTTCATAAGAGTTATTGTACCCTTTGAATCTTATAGCTTACTTTTAAGCATAGTTCTAGAATAGTTAAATTTAACTCACTAATATTAAACAAGCAAAAATAATTTATGAATATTAAAAAATATTATATATAAACCATAAAATTATGTTACTATCTTCTTAAATATATTAAAGGGGAGTCTATGAGCGAACTGATTGAGGGTTATTTAGGTACAACAGTTGATGGTAAAAAAAGTAGAGTTCCGGCTAAACTAGACTATATTCAAAGTGTTACAGGTGGTTTTTTAGCACTCTTTATGTGGGGCCATATGATGATGGTCTCTTCTATACTTATTTCCAAAGACTTCATGTACACTATCACAAAATTTCTCGAGGGAAGTTTTATTATCGATGGTGGTAGTCCACTTCTTGTAAGCATCTTCGTTTTTATAATCTTTGTTGTTTTTATCACTCATGCTGCTATGGGTATCCGTAAAATGCCTGCAAACTTTAAGCAGTATCAGGTACTACGAGCACATTCCAAAAGTTTAAAACATGACGACACACACCTCTGGCTAACTCAAGCATTTACTGGTTTTGTGATGTTCTTTTTAGGCTCAGTTCACCTCTACATCATTATGACAAACTCAGCAGACATCGGCCCTTATGCCTCAGCCGATAGAATCTGGAGTGAGTGGATGTGGCCTCTGTACATTCTTCTTCTTTTAGCAGTTGAATTTCACGGAACTATCGGACTGTATAGACTCTGTGTGAAATGGGGTTGGTTTGATGGTAAAGATCCTCGAAAAACGAGAGTCAGACTCAAACGTGTCAAATGGACACTCACTATTTTCTTTTTAACATTAGGTTTTGCATCACTACTTGCTTATATAAAAATCGGTATAGAACATGCAGATAAAGCTGGTGAAAGATATGTACCAACTTCTATGACACAAGGAGTAAAATAATGAAAATTACATACTGTGATGCTCTTATAATCGGTGGTGGACTAGCAGGACTACGAGTAAGTCTAGCAACTCAAAAAAAAGGACTCAACACTATAGTTTTATCTTTAGTACCAGTCAAACGCTCACACAGTGCAGCCGCACAAGGTGGTATGCAAGCCTCTTTAGCAAACTCAAAAATGTCTGAGGGAGATAATGAAGACTTACACTTCTCAGATACGGTAAAGGGAAGCGACTGGGGTTGTGATCAAGAAGTTGCAAGAATGTTCGTACACACTGCACCAAAAGCCATAAGAGAACTAGCCGGCTGGGGAGTTCCTTGGACAAGAGTTCAAGAGGGTTCTCGTGAAGCCGTTATAAATGCTAAAAAAACGACCATAACAGAAGATAAAGATAGACATGGTCTCATCATGTCAAGAGACTTTGGTGGAACAAAAAAATGGCGAACTTGTTATACAGCTGATGCGACAGGTCATACTATGCTATTTAGTGTGGCAAATGAAGCACTTAAAAAAGAAGTAGCTATTCGAGATAGAAAAGAGGCGATTAGCTTGATTCATGAGAATGATACATGTTATGGAGCTGTTGTAAGAGACCTTATCACAGGAGAGCTTGAAGCCTATGTATCAAAGGGAACTTGTATCTCAACTGGTGGTTACGGAAGAATTTATAAACAGACTACAAACGCTGTTATTTGTGAAGGTATGGGTGCAGCTATTGCACTAGAGACGGGTATTGCAACACTTGGAAATATGGAAGCAGTACAGTTTCACCCAACACCAATTGTTCCCTCAGGTATTTTACTTACGGAAGGTTGTCGTGGAGATGGTGGAATTTTAAGAGATGTTGATGGACATAGGTTTATGCCCGATTATGAACCTGAGAAAAAAGAGCTTGCTTCTCGTGATGTTGTAAGTAGAAGAATGATAGAACATATTAGAAATGGTAAGGGTGTTCCTTCACCTTATGGTGACCATATTTGGCTTGATATCTCTATACTAGGACGTGAACATATAGAAAAAAATCTTAGAGATGTTCAAGAAATATCTCAAATTTTTAATGGTATCGACCCTGCTATTGAAGGTCCTGAAGGTTGGGTTCCAGTACTCCCAATGCAGCACTACTCAATGGGTGGAATTAGAACAAAAAAAACAGGTGAATCTCAAAAATTAAATGGCCTTTTTTCTTGTGGAGAAGCAGCTTGTTGGGATATGCATGGGTTTAACCGTCTTGGAGGAAACTCTGTTTCTGAAACTGTTGTAGCAGGTATGATTGTAGGAAACTATTTTGCTGATTACTGTTTAGAGAATGAACTAGAGATAAAAACAAGTCTTATTCAAAAGCACTTGAGTGATGAAGAAGCTAAAATAGATAAAATCCTTAGCCTTGATGGAGAGGAAGATATCTTTAAAATCAAAGATACTATGCAAAGGCTTATGGATAAAAAAGTTGGTATTTTTAGAGATGGTGTACACCTAAAAGAAGCTGTTAGTGAACTACAAGAGCTTCTTGCTAAAACTAAAAACATACGAGTAAAGTCAAAAGTAAAAGCTGGAAATCCTGAACTTGAAGAGGCTTACCGTGTTCCTAAAATGCTCAAACTTGCACTTTGTATTGCTGCAGGAGCAGAACAAAGAACAGAATCACGTGGTGCTCACTTTAGAGAAGACTTTCTCAAACGCGATGATGTCAACTGGCTAAAGAGAACCCTTACTCACTGGGCTAATGAAGATGATACTCTTCCAACAATCACTTATGAAGATTTAGATATCAACAAGATGGAAATGCCTCCTGCATTTAGAGGTTATGGAGCTAAGGGAATGATTATAGAGAATGAACTCTCTATAAAACGCCAAGAAGAGGTTGATGAGCTTAGAGAAAGAATGGAAGATGAAGGTAAAGATAGACATGAAATTCAGGATGCACTCATGAAGTTTGACCTTCCAATGAACTATAGAGAAAATAATGAAAGAATAGGAGATAAATCATGAGTGATCAAAGAGATATAACTATATCAGTATTAAAATATAACCCTAGAGATTCAGACTCTAATCCTGAGTTTGTTGACTACCATCTTAAAGAAACACCTGGTATGACACTTTTTATAGCACTCTCACAAATCCGTCAAGAGATGGATCCTGACTTAGCATTTGACTTTGTTTGCCGTGCAGGAATCTGTGGATCATGTGGTATGGTTGTAAATGGAAAACCAATTCTTGCATGTAGAACACTCATCGCAAACTATCCTGATGGCATACTTCAACTTATGCCTATGCCTGCGTTTGAGCTCATAAAAGACCTCTCAGTAAACACTGGAAAGTGGATGGATGCAATGTCTACTAGAGTTGAGTCTTGGATTGTAGATAATGGTACTGAGATTGACATTACAAAAATTGAAGAGCGAATGGAACCAAAACTAGCTGAAGAGATTTTTGAGCTTGATAGATGTATTGAGTGTGGTATTTGTGTGGCGTCTTGTGCAACTGCACTTATGCGACCAGACTTTGTAGGGGCTGTTGGACTCAACCGAGTAGCACGCTTTCAAATTGACCCGAGAGATAAACGCAGCGATGAAGATTTTTACGAACTAATTGGGGATGATGATGGGATTTTTGGTTGTATGTCGCTACTTGCTTGTGAAGACCATTGTCCAAAAAATCTACCACTTCAAAGTAAAATCGCCTATCTTAGAAGAAAACTTGTATCTGTAAAATAAAGTGTAATATCTAGAGACAACTGGAGAGAAAATGAACTTAGCAAACGACTACTTTTTGTTATATCATGGTATCTCTCTTGAAAAAGAACTCGAGCATAAAACACTCAGTATCACTTTAAATAGTGAAACTCTGAGTCTTTTTTGTATTCTGCTTATCGTAAGACGTAAAGACTTCGAGAAGTTTATAGCACTTGACTCTTTTACATCCTTTTTCCAAACACTTCATTATGAAAAAACAAAACATATAGAAGAACTTTACTCTTTACAGTGGAGTTTATTAACACTGCTTGAGAAGAACAACTCCGCTCAAAACATAAGCATAATTCATGATATATTTCTTAAACTCAAAGAAGAAAATATTCTCTCCTATGAAAATCATAAAAAATTGAGTTCACTTTTTGAGTATAGTGACCACTGCACCCTTGAACTCCCTAGCCTGCAAAAAAAAGAGTTCTTATTTCAAGAAGAACAAAAGCATCTCCAAGAATGTATTATAACTCTTAGAGAAAAAATCTTTGATACAACACTATTAGAACAGCTTAAACATACATCTGAGTACTTATACAACCAAAAGTTCTCTATCGGTATAACAGGTGTAATAAATGCTGGTAAGTCAACCATGCTTAATGCCCTTTTAGGTGAAGAGTTATTAGGA
>NZ_JAEMVC010000071.1 GCF_029215985.1 Sulfurimonas sp. SAG-AH-194-C21 | reverse complement strand
TAGAGTACTTTAAAACACTTAAAAATATAATAGCAACAAAACTAGAACTCATGCAGTCTCCAAAACTTGAAAAAGCCTTTATCCACACTTCGGTAACAGATGAGCCACATAAAAAAGTAACATTTTTTGGAAATGAACTGAGTAATATCAATGCTACTTTAGAAGGTATAGATTTTGATATAGAACTTGAAGATACGAAACTCCCTCTTCATACAGAAGTTTTAGGTGAGTTTCAAACGATGAACATCGCTGTAGCTGTGCGTATTGCTAAAAGCTTCGGTATGAGTGATGTAGAGATTACAAACGCAGTAAAAGAACTAGAACCTGTAGAGCACAGACTTCAGATGATAAAAGCTGGTGGAAAACTCATCCTAGATGATGGTTACAACGGAAACATTGACGGAATGCTTGAAGGTGTACGTTTGTGTTCTCTGCATGAGGGTGGTAAAAAGGTAATGGTTACCCCTGGGCTTGTTGAGAGTACTGATGAGTTAAACCTGCAACTCATAAACGCAATCAACAAAGTCTTTGACATTGTTATAGTAACAGGCTCTTTAAACGCAGACTTATTTAACAAAAACTTAGATGTAAAACAAAAGGTAATGCTCGCTGATAAAACTTCTTTAACAGCCGTTTTAGCAAACCAAACAAAGTCAGGTGATATTATACTTTTTGCTAATGACGCACCGAATTTTATTTAAGTTACAGTAGTGATAGATAGAATAACAAAATATATCTCTTACTTCACTGCGTTTATATTGACTTTACTTGTATTGCTTATAGTCTACGATGCAAGTGCACGTTATCTTTTTTCTTCTGGTTCAACAGCTCTTCAAGAGTTAGAATGGCATTTTTTTGATGTTGTTATACTCCTATCTATTTCTTATGCTTTAAAACATAATGCTCATGTACGTGTAGATATATTTTACGAGAAGTTTTCGCTTAAAATACAGACACTTATAAACATAATCGCTACACTTTTTTTTATTCTTCCTCTTTCATTTTTAATAGTTTACATCGGTATAGGTTTTGTCGAACTCTCTTTTGTTCAAAATGAAGTTTCATCTAATCCGGGTGGTTTAACACATAGGTGGATAGTAAAATCACTTATGCCTTTATCTTTTGCATTTGTAGCACTTCAAGGTTTAAGTAAACTCTCTAAAGAGTTTAAGAAGTGGAGGGCTTTATGATAGCATTAGTGATGTTTGTTGTAGCACTTTTACTGCTTCTTGTAGGTATTCCCGTTGCATTTGCCTTTGGTGGAGTTGCTATGATATTTGCTTTTATCATTCCTGATTTAGGATTTGAAGTTTTTAACATCTTGCCATTTCGAATATATGGCATTATGAATAACACAACTCTGATGGCTGTTCCACTCTTTATCATGATGGGACTAATACTCGAAAAATCAGGAATGGCAGAAAAACTTCTTATCTCAATGGCAGCTATGTTTAAAGGTGTTCGTGGTGGTTTAGGGGTGAGTGTTGTTCTTGTTGGAGCGATTTTAGCTGCGTCTACAGGTATAGTCTCTGCCTCGGTTGTTATGATGAGTGTTATAGCCCTTCCTCTTATGATAAAAGCAGGATACGACAAGTCGCTTGCAAGTGGAACCATAGCCGCATCAGGAACACTAGGTCAAATCATCCCACCCTCAATTATTCTTATAGTCTTGGGTGATGTTATGAGTGTCAGTGTTGGTGACTTGTTTGTCGGTGCTGTACTTCCTGGACTCACACTTGTGAGTTTATACATTACTTACATACTCATCAGAGCATATTTTAGACCTAATGATGCACCTGCATTAGTGAGTGAAGAAGAGGTAACTATTTTTGATTTATTTAAAGCTATTGTACCACCACTTCTTTTGATGGTTTCAGTTTTAGGAAGTATATTTGCCGGTATTGCTTCTCCTACTGAGTCGGCTGCGTTTGGTGTCGTAGGTGGGCTTCTTCTCTCAAGCTTGAACAAAACCATAAACACGGAAATGATACAGTATGCACTCTTTGGAACTATGAAACTCACAGGTATGATTTTTATGATTCTCATAGGAGCGACTGCGTTTAGTCTAGTTTTTAACGAGCTTGGTGGAAGTGACTTAATACTCGAGTTTTTTAGTGAAGATATAGGTGATGTTTGGGTTTTTATAGCTGTGGCAATGCTTAGTATTTTTATCTTAGGATTTTTCATAGACTTTATTGAGATAAGTTTCATTATAGTGCCGATATTAGTTCCAGTTATGTCTGCGTTTGGCATAGATCCCATCTGGTTTGCAGTGTTAATAGCGATGAACCTTCAAGCTTCATTTCTAACGCCACCTTTTGGACTCTCGCTCTTTTTCTTAAAAGGAGCCGCTGGAAATAGTGTTTCGACTATGGAAATTTATAAGGGTATAATTCCCTTTATAGTTCTACAACTTTTAGCACTAGGTCTTGTTATAATATTTCCAGACTTAGTCTTCGCGTTTTTATAGACAACAAATTAAAAAGGAAAAAATATGTTAAGTGTTTTATTAGAGTTCAGTATGTTCCCAACTTCAAGTGATGGCCGTGAGGGTGCATCTGTTTCAAAGAGTGTAAGTAAGATTATAGATGCTATTGACAAGTCAGGAGTGCCGTATCAGCTTACTCCTATGGGTACAGTTATAGAAGCAACGAGTATGAAAGAAGCACTTGGTGTTATCGAGCTTGCGTATGAGCAACTTGATGACTGTGATAGAGTGTACTCATCTTTAAAGTTTGATATCCGTAAAAATACTGAGAATAGACTCAAAACAAAGATAGCATCAGTTGAGAAAGTTTTAAACAGAAAAGTAAGCCACTAGTTTTTATAGGAGTTTAGCAATGGAAGATATTTTATATGCCCCATGGCGTGATGAGTATGTTGCAGGTTCAAAGATAGAGGGTTGTGTTTTTTGTCATATCTCAACTAACGCGGACAAAGATGATGAGTTTCACATACTACATCGAGATGAGAAGTGTTTTGTTGTGATGAACAAGTATCCATATACTCCTGGGCACTTTATGATTATTCCCCATCTTCATACAGATAAACTTGAAGAGCTAGAGAGTGAGGTATGGTTACATATGTCAGCGTTAGCACAAAAGAGTGTCAGACTTTTAAAAGAGGGTTTTGGAGCACATGGCGTTAACATCGGTATGAACCTTGGTGGGGCAGGTGGAGCAGGGATAGCAGAACATATACATATGCATATAGTTCCGCGTTTTAACCGTGATACAAACTTCATGACTAGTATAGCAGATACTCGCGTTTACTCAACAGATTTCCAAAGGATTTATACAAAGATAAAAACTTTAATACCAAAGTACTTTTAGTGGTTTTAAAGTTTTTACTCATTTTGACTCTTACTTTCAGTCTCTCTTTGGAGGCTCAGAGTAACTATCCTCAAACATACGAAAAACTCGGTACTCCTCTTTTTAATGCAGCACAACATTTCCTTAGCTATAAACAAATCAGCAACTTAAAAGAGCTGATTATAGAGTATAAAAATGAAGTTGATGTTACTATTATAAATGGCTTTATAGCTGATAATTCAAAAGAAAAAAACCAAAAAAGAGCCTATCTCTTAAAACTTAGAAAGCTACAATCTTCTTACAATAAACTACTTCATAATCTTCATCTGAGTATTGGAAAAAGTATAGAAGATGATGATTATAAACTTTTTTTAAAACTAACATCTTATGCATTTGATGGCCTGCTGATGAACTCAAATTTACGTAAGCAAGCTATGACATTTTATGCTAAACATAAACATGAAAAAAATTTAAAGTGTATGGTTTTAGAAAAAAATTTAGCTTATGATATGTTGAGTGTTGAGACTCAAGAGCTTTTTGCTGCTGAGATAATTCACTCTTCATATAACTCAGAGTCTACAGAAAAAACTAAAAAAAGTGTCTATATCAGTGCTTTAAGAGTTGAAAATACTATAAAAATCTTTTTGTATAATAAAAATATATATGATGTCACTATGAGAATGCACTATACTATAAAAAATATCAATATGAGTACCAAACCGCCCCATGAGTTTGTTCTAAAAGCTAAAAGTAAATATCATTATGTAACTTTAGTACTAGGTTCAGGAGAATCTCAATACGGTTTTAGTTGGAGTTATGCAATGGGCTCAAAAGATGCATTACATGATGAGAAATATTTATATAAACTTCCTTATAAAAAAGGAACCTCTCACATTGTAAGTCAAGGGTATAATGGTAGAGATACACATAAAGGTAGCTCTGCATACTCGATAGACTTTGCTATGCCAATAGGTACAAAAGTATATGCATCACGTGCTGGCGTTGTTGTCAAAACAAAATCAAACTCAGATATAGGCGGCTATGATAAAAAGTATGCAAGCTCAGGAAACTATGTGAAACTGATGCATAATGATGGTACTTTTGCCATATACTATCACTTAAAATATAAGGGTGTTATAGTAAAAGTTGGGGAAAGAGTCTCACAAGGAGAGGCTTTGGCTTATTCGGGAAATACAGGATATAGTAGTGGTCCACACCTCCATTTTGCAGTCTTTAAAACAAAAAGTGCAGGAAAAAGAGAAACTATTCCTACTAGTTTTCAGTTACTTAAAGGTCTTTTAAAAAACCCAATTAGAGGAAATAATTA
>NZ_JAEMVC010000070.1 GCF_029215985.1 Sulfurimonas sp. SAG-AH-194-C21 | reverse complement strand
TTATAAAAATTGTTTTATGTAACTGGAGATTATTAAACTCCGAAATATCTACAAACTCTTTATATTTGTCATAATATGGGAACTGAGAAAAGGCATCACTTGTGTCATAAAAGAAGTCTTTTGTCATCTCTTTTTTAAGTTTTTCTTGAAGATAAATCCATTGAATATTTTTCTTTATATTTGAAAGAAGTTTATTCTTGAGTGCTGTAGGAAGGCTTAGGTCTGAATGCTCTTGCTTTATATAGTAATCGCCTTTTGTTTTAAGAATACACTCGTCACCTTTTAAGTCTCCTAAGTTACTTGCAGTACTTAAAAAAGTAAAGTCTAATCCTTTCTCAATAAGTTTCATCCCTATACTTTTACCAAATTTTGGTTTTGGATCTTCTATTGTTTGAAGGTTTTTGGGAAGATTTAGATCCACTATGAAATAATAGTAAATTAAGGATGTGTCTTGTATACCATCTATAAATTTCATTGTATTCTCATAGTCACAGAACATAGATATTTTAAGATCTAAAAGTCTATAAATTTTTTCTGGTATATCAAACATATCTTCCCAAAAGTTATAACCATGAGCATATTTATTTGTAGCAAAAGAGTCATCTATCCAAACTATTTCGGCTGATGTATATAGGGTATTTTTATCCATTGTTAGTACCCACTATTTTGAGTATAGATAAAAAGTACTCTAAACTAGGATATTTTTTGAAAAGAGTTTTGTATTTATCATTTGTAAGGTTCTCATCAAGTAATGTTTTAAGTTCCCGACTTATCTGAGTAAGTTCTGTAATAGTTGTTATTGAACAGATTAGTTTAGCACCTTCAGAAAAGCATTTAATTTGTAAAGAATTACTATAAATTTTGTTGGTTTCAATACGAATTTTAAGCTCCTTAGCCTTGTTATCACTAATATCGCTCAAATCATGTTTAATACCATTAAGAATTCCTGCAGGGTATAAGTAACTATTTCTTCTCTGTTGTACAACAACACTTATTTGTTCTAAGGTGATATCTTGAGGAACAATTAAAAGGTTGTTTTTAATGGCTAAATAGTTAATATAGGAAGCATTATCTTTTGTAATGATATCTTTAGTTTCTATAACAAAGGTACTTGAAAAAGTATCTGTGTCTGAAAGGCTACATGCTATATTATCTTCGTCATAAAACTCAATATTTTGCCACTCTTCTTTAAGTTCATCAAGTTGTTCTAATGTCGAAACTACTGTATTAAAAATATAAATATTTTCTTGAGCATTCTTTATATCTGAAAGCTTATTAATTTTTTTAGGCTTAAGAAGGTTTGTCGGAGAAAAAATTTCTTCCGTTGGTCTTGTCGATAGCTCTTTCATTAATTTAGATAAAGAAGGACTTCTTTCTACGATATCTGCAATCGATTTACTTTTTCCATTATACACTTTTCCTTGTTGAAGTGCAGTTGTGTTATCAATCACTTTGTAGTCCATCCCTGCTTCATCAGAAACTAAAATGATGATGGCATCTTTATTGACTTCTTGAACCTGTTTAATTATTTTTACTCCAATTCGTTCTACTGAGTCAGAATCTTTATTTTTAAATATGTTCATATCTAAGAAAAGTATTTTAAAATCTTTAAAATATGCAATTGCTTCCTGTCGTGATTTTGAATGAAGATAATTAATATGAGAAGAATCTAAAAAATTATTTGATTGGATGTAAAATTTTTCACTATCTTCTAAATAGAGAACATCATATTGTTCATTTTCATTTGTGAAATTCTCCTCATCAATATAAAGATCAGAATCAATCAGTGCAATAGGAAGAGAAAGAATTGATTTGATCCTCGTTTTTGTTATAAGGGAAAATCTAATATTCGCATCTTTACCAAAACGAGATTCAAGTTGTACTCTTGAACTAGGAACACCAACACCTGTCGAATTGTCTTTTGAAAGGTCAATTGACATATCATCTGTTGCAGTATTCATCTCATAGATACGTTCTTTAGAGAGTCCATTAGTTGGATTGACAATTTGAAAATTTAAAATTGCCTTATTATTTTCTGCATAACTTACATTAAGAAGTAAAAAAATTTCTTTATCTTGCCCTTTATACTTTTCTGTTGCTTCAATTGCATTTTTAAGCATCACATGTAAAGCTTCCTGAATTACCATACTATCAACTTTAATACTAAAGTTGGGAATGAAGGATTTTTGAAAAATAAAGTGAATATTAGAATTGAGTTTAACCCTAGCATAATTACTATGCTGCAAAGCTTGATAGATTTTATGCATAGAAGAATGTTGAGAATCTTCTTTTAACTTAGAAAGTAAAAATGTATCACCAAAGAAAAGCTTATGAATTCTTTCCTGTGAATCTTTAGCTTTAAGTTCATACGAACTAAGTTCAATTTTATTTTTTTTAATATCATCACGGAATGCTTCATAAACTTTATCAATATCATCTTTAGTATTTTGATCTTTAACCTTACCTTTAATACCATGAATTGCTTGTCTTAAGAGATTCAATACAAATTTTGACTGCTTATCTCTTTCTTGTGAAATCAAAGCATTTGCCTCTGTTTTTTGACGGACAACAAGCTTTAATGCAGTAAATAGATCCTCTTTCTCTGCAATAATATCTGAGATAGTTTTTGGTACATCCCAGTTAGCAATAATAATCATTGAAAATGCATTTTTTTCATTGATTTTTATATTATCTTTTACATTATTAACTTTTGTTGGATCATAAGAGATAAAAACAACTTTAGTATTATCTAATGGAACATCCTCAATAAAGTTCTCAAAGAGATTCTTATTATCTTGGAGAGATTCTATAAGTATATTATCTTTTGTTTGATGTTTTTGAAGGATATTAAGCCAGTAAGATTTTTGAAGCTCTTTTAAGAGGGGAATATCATCCTGATTGACACCATTGAGATAAATATAACATAGTCCATTGTTCTCAGTAAAATATTTTTGTTCCAAATCCAGAATATCTTTTTTGGGAGCATTCTTATGTATGAGGTTATGTAGCATAAAATTGATTGCTTTTGCATCATCATGTTTGAAGTCATGAAAGGTTGTATCGTTATTCGTATCGTATTTTATACTTATTGCCTCGTTTGATTTAAAGGAATCATCTTTCACTGCTAAAGTTTTATAAATATTTTGAGAAGATTCAATACAAAAAGGAATATGTTCAATCCTTTTTTTACTGAAGTCTATATCATAGTCTTCTGTTTTAAGTATATGTCGGTCCCACTCATATAAATAGTTCTCACGTTCTTGAATCTTTTTTTGATCATTAAGACTATTTTGTAATAGTGTTGCTTCTGTCACTACAATATCTAGAGAATCATCATTAGATCTTTTATCAATATCAAGTGCTGAATTTTCAAATATAAAACATCTATCAAAAGGGTACACCTCTATTGTATTTACACCTTCTATATCTGCAGCAAGTATCTCCGATACAAAGTCTTCTGAGAAAGGAAAAGAGTTGATAGATTCATCATACTTAGCTTGGTTTTTATTCAATAATCTCACTCCTTCTGTATACCAATACCTCGCAATTTTTGCTGCTTCCCCAATTGAGTCATGTATATTAGAGTTTAGCTGGTTTTTATAAATAAACTGAGAGTAATTATTAAAATAACTAGAAAGAAGTTCATAATCAAGTGTCTGTCTTTTCTTACTGAAAAATCCAACAGTTATATCAAAAATGATATTGATATCATCAACCTTATCATCAATATAATGTTCATTAAAAGGTTTAATAGCATAAATAATAATTTTATCTTCTAATTCACAATAAAGAAGTGACATGTAAGATTCAAAACCAAACTTATCTAGTTTTAGGTTTATTAGTTCTTTTCTCAGTTAATTTTTTATCATCATACATAAATGGGTATGTTAAGATTATGGAGCTGTTCTTTTTAGTAATTGTCATTTGTTGCCTTGTATATTTTAGAGTATTCTTTTTTTGCTTGTACCTGTACTAACTTCAAGTTTTCAGTAACATCACCTTTTGTAAAGATTGCAGCAGTTAACTTGTTCCCAAATACACATCCTGTATCTATCCCAAGTGAGTGCTTGTCCTTTTTCACTTCTTCAAAAGGTTGATGACCATAGATGATAAAACCCTGCTTTCCATCATAAAGTTCACTCCAGTAAGTAGATGTTTCATCCTCACTGCCAAGTGAGAGTGGTGTATGCTCATCTTTAAGGTATCTAATCCAGAGTAGTTTTTCTAACTCTTTTTTTGTTGCATTCTCAAGGTTTATATTATTTAAAATACCTGCATGAATAAGAGTTAAGTTGTCTATTTTTAAAAAGAGTGGTAAGGACTCAAGGTATTGTAAATCTTCTTCGTCCAAACCATTATAAATCTTCAGTCTATCCTCATCAAATTGCATAGGATTTTTTTTACCAGTCTCGTTGGACTTCTTTTCATGCTTAGCATATCTGACATATTTGTACTCATGGTTACCCATGATAGACTCTATCTTGTTGTTTCGGACATATCTTAGGAGTTCATTAGACATGGGTCCTTTGTCTAAAATATCCCCAATTATAATCTCTCTATCATCAGCAGTAGGTGCAACTTTTTCACGTAAGCTTTGAAACTCTTCTATACAACCGTGAAGATCACCGTATATTATTATTCTCATACATCTATTCTAACTAATTTTAGTAAAAAAGAACCTTTATTGTAATTAATCTCATATAAAAGGAAAGGAATTTATAAAAATATTTTTTTAACTAATAAAATTGATGTAAGTTTTCTAAGATATAATTGTTTTTTAAAGATTGGAGTATATGATGGATGATCAAATGACAAGTAGGGAGTTGATTTCTCTTACCTCGAGAAAAAAAACTAACGAAACAGAATCTTATTCTATAGAGTCTATTATTTATA
>NZ_JAEMVC010000007.1 GCF_029215985.1 Sulfurimonas sp. SAG-AH-194-C21 | reverse complement strand
TAGATTGGAGTAGTGTTTCAGTAGGTGCTAATCACACTGTGGCAATTAAAAGTGATGGAGTAGTATGGTCTTGGGGTAAAAATACTCTTGGCCAGTTAGGTAATGGAACTACAACTAATCAATCTGCCTCTATACAATTAGGAACAGATAATAATTGGAGTAGTATAGATGCAGGTATTAATTTCACTTCTACTATTAAAAATGATGGAACACTTTGGGCTTGGGGTGATAATGCTTATGGTCAATTAGGTGATGGAACTACAATATATGTACCATCTCCTAAAAAGATAGGAGTAGATAATAATTGGAGTAGTGTATCAGCAGGTTTGTATCACACAGTTACCCTTAAAACTGATGGAACACTCTGGGCTTGGGGTCGGAACTTGTATGGTCAACTAGGTGATACAACTACTACAGATAGTGCATCTCCTACACAGATAGGTAGCGATACAACTTGGACTAGTGTGGTAGCAAGTAATCATACTATGGCCCTTAAAACAGAACCCGTAGATGGTAATGTAACACTTTGGGCTTGGGGTCTTAATGATTCTGGTCAACTAGGTGATACAACGACAACAAATGCCACATCTCCTACCCTCATACCAAGCGATATAAATTGGACTAGTGTATCAACAGGTGCAGGTCATACTGTTGCAATTAAGAGTGATGGAACACTTTGGACTTGGGGTGATAATGCTTATAGTCAACTAGGTGATGGCAACACAATAGATGTTACATCACCTACACAGATAGGAACTGCTACCAATTGGAGTAATGTATCAGCAGGGTTGTATCATACAAGTGCCATAAAAACTGATGGTACACTCTGGGCTTGGGGTTATAATGGTTTTGGTCAGTTAGGTGATAGTAGCATAACAGATGTTACATCCCCTAAACAGATAGGGACTGCTACCAATTGGAGTAATGTATCAGCAGGTAGACATAGTACAGTTGCGCTAAAAAGTGATAATACACTTTGGGCTTGGGGCGATAATGGTTCTGGTCAATTAAGTGGTGGAACTACAGCACAATTTTTATCTCCTACTCAGATAGGAATTGCAAATAATTGGAAGAGTATTACATCAGGTTGGCAACATACAGTTGCATTAAAAAGTGATAATACACTTTGGAACTGGGGTTTAAATACCGGTCTTGTAGTATCTCCTACAAAAATAGGAGGGAGTATTTCCCCATCATCAGCGGATGCACCTTTTACAATAGATGAAGATACAAGTAAAACATTTGCAAGTGCTGACTTTAGTTTTAATGATACTGATGCAGCGGATTCGTTACAGTCTATTTTTATTACAACGCTAACAAATGCAGGAACACTGAAGTTAAATGGAACAGATGTAGTTCTTAATCAAGAAATTAACACTTCAGATATCTCTGGATTAGTATTTGCACCATTAGCAAATGCAAATGGTACTCCATATGCAACATTTTCTTTTAAAGTAAATGATGGAAACACAAGCTCACCTTTATCATATAGTATTGGTATGAGTGTAAATGCAATAGCCGATGCACCAACATCAGCTAATGCAGCTTTTACGATAAACGAAGATACAGGTAAGAGATTTGCAAGTAGTGACTTTATCTTTAATGATGTAGATACAGGAGATACTCTCAAGTCTATTTTTATTACAACTTTAACTACTGCTGGAACATTACAACTTAATGGTACGGATGTGATTCTGAATCAAGAGATTAGTACTTCAGATATCTCTGGTTTAATATTTACACCAGCTGTGAATGCAAATGGCACTCCATATGCAACATTTGGTTTTACAGTAAGTGACGGAAGCCTAAGCTCAATTGCTTATACAGCTTTTATTAATGTAATTGCAGTAGATGATGTACCAGTCTTAGCGGCAATAGCAAATGTTTCGACCTTAGAAGATTTTGCAGATTCGAAGATCATTCTTTACGGATATGATGTAGATAGTGCTATTGTTTATAGTGCTTCATCATCAAATACTAAGATAGCAACAGTATCTATAGTAAGTGGTAAGTTAGTAGTGTCTCAAATAGAAAATGCATATGGTTTAGTTAAGATAACAGTTACTATAACATCTAGTGGAAAAACAGCTTCACAAACATTTGAGTTTGATATAGCAAGTGTAAATGACATACCAAGTATAGACACAGTACTGAGTGATCTTACAATCTTAGAAGATGCACAAAGTTTTAGGTTAGATATGAATATCAGTGATGTCGAGGGTGATGTGTTAAGTGTGGTAGTTGCATCTGATGATGCGACAATATTATCTGTACAACAAAACTTTAACACTTCACTCACTTTTGGAGAGTACTCAGGTATACCACTTAACTTTACTTTAACAGCTCCTAAAGATGCAAATGGTGTAGCAACAATAAGTGTAACACTTAACGATGGTCTAGCAACAACTACAAGATACTTTAATGTAAATATTACTCCAGTAAATGATGCACCACAACTTGAGCCTATTTCTAATGTGATTGTATTCAAAAATTTTGTTGATAAAAATATCACATTAAGTGCAACTGATGTAGAAGGTGATTCACTTACATATTCTGCAACTATAGTGGACGATACACTTATATCAGGCATATCTTTTAATGCAAACACTATGACAATATCATCAATCAACGGAGCAGTAGGAAGTACAGATATTAATGTAACTGTTACCGATGGTCAAGATAGTAACTCTCAAATTGTAAAGTTAAATATAATAGCTTTTACACTTGGAGATAATGTTGAAGGAACTGGCGAGATTAAGGTAGTTCAAGAGGAAACTAGTGTAACAACAAAATTAATTTTGAGTGATACTTTAAGCCTACAAATAAAAGAAAATAACGATGGGACTTCTTCTCAGGAGATTCAGGTAGCAGGAACTACAGTAAAAACTATATCTACATTACCTGGTACTAGTACAGAGTTTACTACAACAGGTATTAAGGTAAGTTATAGTGGGCTAGACTTGTCACTAGAAGTAATTAGTACTATAAAGGGAGTAACATCATTTACTCTACAAGTTAATGACCTTATCACAAAAGCTATATCAGAGTTCATCGGTGCACTAACAGAAATTACGAGAAACAGTAATGGAGAGATAAGTATAGAGACATCTGTTCGTGTTAATGCAAATAGCTTTGTTTCTGTAAAGACTACAGAAGGTGGAACAACTCAAAGTAATGTAAGAAATGGAACAACAACTACTAAAGTTATTTCATCAATTGCAGGCTCTACTCCAACTATTAAAGAGACAGGTTTAGTTGAAATGCTTGCAGGTTCTGTAAATCTTAATGGAGATTATGAAACTAGAGTTTTAGTAAGTACATTTCCTAATGGTGAGACTACAGCACAATTTATAAAAGCTTCTAAAACTAATCCTACCAATAGCAGTATTGTGGATTCTTTATTAAGAGAAGGATCTAGACTTCCTTCTGGATCAGAAATAGAAATTTTTGAGCTTAATAATGTTCTTTTCATTAAAGTAAGCACAAAACTAAATAAAAATTTACAGATATAAAGGGATAATAGAATGAGAAAAGAAATAATTTTACCATTAATGGTACTGAGTGCACTTGTTTTAACAGCTTGCGGAGGAGGAGAGAAGAATACACAGAGTATAATATCTTTAACCTCTATTTTATGCATAGATGGAACTCCTACAATTACAGAGATAACCAACTATGAAAAACTTCTAAGTGGTGATACTCTTGTTAAAGATGATGCTAACGCAACAGTTGAAATTTATGCTGGTTCAGATGGAACAAAAAGAGTTTGTCTAGTAGACAATGGCTTGAATGCTCATATAGTTAGATAAAATTCATAAAATATTGAGTACATGAAGTGTCCCATGTACTTGAGCACTTATACTAATCCTTTTTGTGTAAGGGTAACACAAAAAGAGAACTAATAAATATCAAATAATAATTTTTAATATTAAATTAAGTCCTTCCTCACTATACTCTTATAAATTATTTAAATTTAAAGGATAAAGATGAAGACAAAACAAAAAATTGCTATAAGTGTAGCATTAGCAACATTAATGGTACTAGGTACAACAGGTTGTGGTGATTCAAATGATTCAGTAGTAGCTGCTCCCTCTATTATCCCATCAAGTGCTGTAGATATAACAGTAGAACGTGGTAAAGTATATGATGCAAATGTAACCGACTCTTCGACTCCAGCACAAATTGCAACTCAAAAAAGTGGTCTCAATGTATACACATTTACAAATCAACCTGTATATCCAGTACTAGTCAATGGTGGTTGGGTAGATGTAAACGATGATGGTATTATAGATGAAAATGATATTCTTCTTGATATCGAGATGAGATCGTACTCTACAGTGGTAACAACAGTAACAACATACATAGCAGATCCAAATGAGGCAACTAGAACAAAAAAACTTGAAGATTTAGTTGCTAGACTTAATGAAAGTGGTATTGGCGAAGATGTAAAGGTGACGTTAGAAGACTTACTAAAAGTACCTTCAGAAGCTCCAAAAGATGTTTATGTTACAGCAAATGCCATCTATAAAGAGATGAAAGAAAATGCAAATGCACTTCCTGATGAAAATGCAGTTATTAGTCAGTTTACACCTTTATATACTGCTTTAGGATCAGAGGCTACAGCAAAAGATTTGGAAGTACAAGTAATTGGTGACTTAGTAAAATTAGGAAATATACAAACAATATCAGAACAAGATAGACTTGATTTTATACAAGCTATGACACCTCCTACTGAAGTGACGCCTCCTACTGAAGTGACGCCTCCTACTGAAGTGACGCCTCCTACTGAAGTGACACCTCCTGCTGAAGTGACGCCTCCTGCTGAAGTGACACCTCCTGTAGCATCTGGAAGTGTATTACCAAATTTAAATGGATACAAAAGTATTTTAATTTACAAAAATATAAATGCTACTATTGTTTCAAGTTTGACAACTGGTTTTGCAAATCAAAGTGGATTTACATCGCAAAGTACTACTTTGGGTACAAACTGTACCGATTTTGGTTTTAGTGACCCAACAATTAGTGCCAATACAAAAATATATTTTAATTTAGCTACCTTGAGTAGCTGTGGCGAAACAGATTATTCTGGTGTAGCTGGTTTAGCTGGATCTTCAAATGCTTTAATCTATTACGGCAACTAGAGATTTTTTCATCAAGGCTCCCTTTTTCTTAAGCACCACAATTTCTATGTGGTGTTTATCTCCTTTATATTCAATGTCTTAATTATTACAGCACTTAAAGTCAATCTTTTTAGATAAGGATTACAAGCATAAAGGATACAAGTATGAAAATAGTGATTATAAAGATAATTTTGCTTACTGTGACATTTTTTGGGCTAATAGTAGGAAATAATCTTTCCGCACAGGTCGTATCCTGGGAGACTAAACAAGAGACCATAGTATTTGCAGCAGGATGTTTTTGGGGTGTTGAGAAACACTTTGATAACTTTGATGGCGTTATAAGTGCCGAGGCTGGTTATGTTGGGGGAAATTATAAAAATCCTACTTATGATGATGTCCTTAAGTACCATCGTCTTAAAAGTGACTCAAAAATTGTCAACTTCACAGAAGGTGTAAAAGTTGTCTATGATACAAGAAAAGTAGATGCTACAACACTTATAAAATCATTTTGGGAACTTCACGATTCAACACAAGCTAATGGACAAGGTAATGATATAGGGAATAATTATCGAAGTGCACTTTTTTACACAAATGAAAGACAAAGAGAAGCAGCTCTTATAACAAAAGAAGAGTATCAAACCTTATTAATCAAAGCCGGATATGGCATGATAGTAACAGAGATAAAACCGCTAGATAAGTTCTATAATGCAGAGACATATCATCAAGACTATTTAGCCAAGAATCCTTTTGGATATTGTCCAAACCATGCAACAGGTGTGAAGTTTAGATCAGAGAAAGAAGAGCTAGCTATGACTACCCCTCTTGGCGGTAAGGAGATTATAGTTATTACATCACCTAACTACTGTCCTTATTGCGCAAAGTTTGAAGCAGGTGTAAGTGATTCTTACAAAGGTACACTTCCTATGAGAACAGTACTTGCAAGTAGTCTTAAAGGCTTTGACATAAGTACAAAACTTTTTGCAACTCCTACTATACTTTTTATAGAAGATGGTAGCGAAGTTATAGGACATAGAGGCTATATGGACAAAAAAACATTCTATAAAACACTGGGTGCATTTAAACTCGGACGTGATTCTCAAGCCTATCAAGTGGCATTTCATGAGGGAACAGATGCCCCAGGATGTAAACAGTACAAAATCTTTGAAAATACTCCCGATGGTGTTTTTATAGATAAACTTAGTGGAGAGGTACTCTTTGATACTAAAGACCGTTTTCACTCTGGAACTGGATGGCTTAGTTTTTACAAAACTGTGGATGGTGCAGTTATAGAGAGAGTAGATAATAGTTATGGTATGAAACGAGTGGCATTAGTATCTAAAACAAGTGGTATCCATTTAGGACATGTGTTTGAACGCTCAGATGGAAGACGTCGTTTTTGTATAGATGCAACAGTCTTAGAGTTTGTTCCTCGGGCTGAGATAAAGTAGTGCTTAGGAAGCTAAGATTTTATTGTACATTCTTGTTGAGTGTAACACTCTTTTCATTCCTAGTGCCTGAGCAAGAGCTTCTAACATAGTGTTTTGCATTGAGGACTGGAGGTAAACAGCAGTTTTATTCTCATAGTTTTGACATAGGGCAAAAAAGAGAGAGAGGGCATGGTTTACATCTTCTGATTGTATAGTGATCTTATAACCATCTTTATAAGCAAAGGCAAAGGCAAAAGAATCCGTATGCTCTTTTATAGCTCTATAGGAAACATTTTTATCTAGAAGTAGAGACTTAAAGTACTTACTTTGTCCCCTTAATGAGTCCTCTTTATCAACACTACTTACTTCAAGGGTTTTACTCTTTTGTATACTTAACTCTCCGGTTTGAAACATATAAGTATTAACATCAAAGTAAGCCTTAAAGCCAAACTTTTCGTAGAACTTTTCCTGTCCTAAAACACTATCAAGTGCAATCTGACAATTTTTGAGATGAGTCAACGCAATAGAAAAAATCTTAGCACCATAACCTAAACTACGGAACTTTTTTAAGACTAAAAGACTACTTATAAAGCCAAATTCAGAACTCTCTTTAAGTGCTACAACATACCCAAGTAACTCTTCATTTTCATAAAAAATAAAAAAATCATCTGGATGAATTTTGAGAAGAGTACGAATATGAATATCTTCAATATCCCACTGCTCTTCTTTTGCATATGTATAAAAGAGTTCTAAATCACTTGTTTTTAGTCTTTGTATTTGCATAAAAAAGGTTTATTTACCCTCTTTAAAATTGTCTACTTTACCTATGGCACATGAGACAAAACTTTTTGCTTTCATGCTAGTATCTTCAATAAATCCAAAACTCTCACCAGCCACAGGATATCCTAGACCTTTGAGTGCATCATGTAGAGTATCTACTTTCTCATCTGCTAGGTCTAGAGTGATTTCTCTAGGCATTACTTCTAAGTTTACTTCTATCTCACCAAACTCATCTTTGAGCTTGTTGGTAAGTGTTGAAGCACAACCACCACACTTAACATTTTGTACTTTAATTGTTGTTTTCATTACATATCTCCTCCACATTTTCCAGCACCACATTTCATAGCAGGCTCTTTCGTCTTATCAGTCTCTTTCATCATTTTTTCATGTGTTAGAGCATCCCCACATTTACCTACACCACATTTGGCAGTTCCACACTTCGTAGACATCTTGTTTGTCTCTTTATGTTTTACACAGTCGTAAGCTTCTTTAGTGTTTTTAGCAGCGATAACACACTCTTTTCTTGGATCATTGTCTCGCATTTGTGAAAGTATGTTCTTTTTCTTTTTGGCTAAAGCACCTTTACCATCAAACATATTTGCACCACATTTTCCAGCACCACATTTCATGCCTGGAGTTTTTGAGTCTTTTGCATCTTTATTATCAGTACATCCAGCTAAAGCTCCAAGTAGCAGTGTTGCTAAAATTAGTTGTATCAGTTTCTTATTTCTCATTTTTATTTCCTTCTAGTATTTGTATTGATTGCGTAGTCCAAGTAGCGACTTTTTCTTTTTCTGATGGGGTAAGACGAGCATTCCAATGACCTAAAAGATACTTCAAAGGTGGCATTTCATCTTCTTCTATCTCTTCAGCAATACTTTTTAAGTCTTTAATAGGTGTTTCATGAGAGATAAAAGGAAAATCTTGTGTCATATCAAGATGTTTTTTTGCTTCTTTAATGTCATACTCAATCATCTGTTTTACTCCTGGAATTTTATAGTACCAAGGATAGATAGTTTGAGTAGAGTGACAATCAAAACATTTTGCCTTAAAAATAGGTTTAATATCTGTTTGATATGCAGCAGTAATAGAAGAATACTCAACTTTTTTAGAGCCTATGACAGTTTTTGTAATAGTTTTAGTCTCTACATTCTCGTGAGTATTTCCTCCATGTGCTAAAAGTGTAAATGGGCTTGCTAAAACAAGCAGACAAATTGTTTTTTTTATACTATTTTTCATGTTTTTTCCTAATACCAAAATCTAATACCACCAACTAAATAACTACTATCTTGAGGTGATATCTTGTATGTTGTTCCAAAGTTTTTATTCCACTCAACTCCTATATAAGAAGCGAACTCTCTTCTTATCTCATAACGGAGTCTTCCGCCAAGAGTGATGTTTGATAAACCACTTCCAATACCCTGCGTTAGATCATCTTTTGTGTAAGCATCAAGCGCAAAAGAGGGAGTGAAAATAAGCTTTTGTGTGATGAGTGCTTCATACTCTAAGTCCACTCTTAACCCAACATTTGATTTATCATCTACCAAAAGTACAGCACGACTCTCAAAAAAGTAAGGAGAAAGTCCTGAGATGGCTAAGACTCCCCAAGTTTTACTAGAAGTCTCAGATTTATCATAGTCTAGACCAATTTGAACATCCCAAAAAGGAGCAATGGCTCGTGAGTAAACAAGTTGGGTTTCACTACTAGCACTTACTCCATCTGGTTTTTCTCCCTCAGAGTAGATATAGAGTTTATCTCTATCGTAACCAAGATAAGCCGACATATCCCAGTTTACAACTTTTTCATCATTAACCTGATACTCTAAGTTATCAAACAGAATATTTACTCTAAGTATATCGCCACCACCACCAGCAAAAACAGAGGTACATAACAGTGATGTTATAAGAAGTGTTTTCAATGTATATCTCATTTTAAACCACCACAACTTTTCTAAACATATCAGTCATATGGTATAAAAGATGACAGTGGTAAGCCCATGAACCTTTTGCATCTACAGTGACTCGAAAGCTAATCTTTGCACCGGGTTGTACAACTATAGTGTGTTTTTTTACAAGAAAGTTATCATCACCAGTTTCTAAATCACTCCACATTCCATGAAGGTGCATAGGGTGGTTCATCATCGTGTCATTTATGTAAGTGATGCGAAGTCTCTCACCATATTTAAACTCTAAAGGTTTGGCATCAGAGTATTTTATACCATTTATAGACCAGATATATCTATCCATATTTCCAGTTAAATGCAAGATGATCTCTCTGTCTGGTTTTCGTTCATTTTTTGTAGAGACAAGTGAACGCAGGTCTGCATATGTTAGAACTCTACGACCATTATCTCTCAGACCTACACCGGGGTCATCAAGTCTATACTGAGGATTCATCGCTCGCATAGTGTTGTCAAATCCATTTGCTTCTTCTAGGGGAGTAATAGGGATTTTTTTCTTCATGGACATTTTAGGATTTTTATCCATTTTTTTCATGCTTGGCATTTCTTTTTTACTTTCCATGCTAGATATCTCTTTTGTACTGTCCATCTTAGACATCTCTTTCATGTCCATACTCATACCCATATCAGTCATAGTTAGTTGCTGTCGCAGATCAAGTTGTGGTATATCTGCTAAAACACTTGCATCAGATGTAAGGTTTCCTAAGGCATAACCACTTCTATCTATACTTTGGGCAAAAATAGCATAAGCCGTCTCATTTTCAGGCTCAACAATAACATCATAAGTCTCAGCAACACCTATACGAAACTCATCTACTTCTACGGGCTGTATATTGTTTCCATCAGTTGCTACCACTGTCATTTTAAGGTTCGGTATGCGGATGTCAAAAAATGTCATAGCCGAAGAGTTTATAATACGCAGACGAATTTTTTCGCCCTTTTTAAAAAGAGCTTCAAAACGCGAGGCAGGGTTTTGTCCGTTCATTAAAAATGTATAAGTATAAGCTGTAACATCAGATATATCTCTATCTGACATTCGCATAGAGTTCCATATGCTGCGTTTTTTAAAGGCTTCTAAAAAACCATACTCACCGATTTCGCTGAAAAAATCTCCAACAGTTCTTTGGTTAAAGTTGTAGTAATCAGCAGAGATTTTTAGTTTTCTATATATCGTAGATGGTTTCTCATCTGAGTAGTCTGAGAGGGCTATAACATACTCTCTGTCATACTCGTATGGGTCTTTTTCTTTGGCATCTATAATTATAGAGCCGTAAACACCTGTCTGTTCTTGAAAACCAGAGTGTGAGTGGTACCAGTAAGTTCCACTTTGAACAACATCAAAAGTGTAGATAAAAGTTTCACCAGCGGGTATACCATCAAAACTAATGCTAGGTACTCCATCCATATCAGTCGGTAGGATAATTCCATGCCAGTGGATAGAAGAGCTTACATCAAGATTGTTTGTGACATGGAGTGTGACTCTCTCACCCTCTCTCCACCTTAGTGTTGGACCTGCTAGCATAGAGTTTACTGCAGTAGCTACTCTTTCATTCCCTGTGACATTTACAAGAGTTTTGTTGATACTTAAATGAAATTCACTTCCACTGAGTTCTTGAGTTTTTTTTCTTAGAGTGATTTTTGTTGAAGCGTTAAGATGTGAGGGAAGAGTAGTTAGCATAGCTGATGCTACTATCCCTTTAACAAAAGTTCTTCGAGACAAAGGAACCATACTACTGTTCGCCCTCTTGTAGTTTCGCTTTTTTCGTTTTTCTTAACTCATTCTTTGTATATATTTCAAATAAAATCGGAATAATTACAAGGGAAAGAATAGCAGAACTTATTATTCCTCCAAGCATTGGTGCAGCGATACGCTGCATAACTTCACTACCGATACCATGTGTATACATAATAGGTGTAAGTCCCGCTAAAATTGCAAAAACTGTCATTAACTTTGGTCGAACACGTTGTACTGCACCCTCATAAATCGCTGCGTCTAAATGCTCTTCATCGATTTCATCTCCATACATTTCTTCTGCTTCATCAACAGCTTCTTGAAGATAAACAATCATAACGATGGCGGTCTCAGCTGCAACTCCAAGTAGAGCAAGAAAACCGACAATCACGGCGATACTCATAGCAAAGTTAAGCATATCTACATAGATAAGTCCACCTAGTAGTGCGAAAGGTAGTGTACAAAATACTATAAGTGTTGGTGCCATTTTTCCTAAGGCAAAATATATAAGCACCAGGATAGAGAGTAAAACACCAGGGATAATCCATACAATTTTTTTCATCGCACTATCGAGGTATTGGGATTGACCAGCCCACTCTACATAATATCCTGGTTCAAAATTTATCTGGTCTATAAACTCCTGTGCACCTGTTACATACTCTTTGGCAGTTACATTGTCTTGTTGTGTGATGTAGATAAAAGTAACAGGAGTTGCCATTTCAGATTTGATAACTGATGCACTCTGTTTATAGTAAATTTTTGCAAATGTACTGATAGGCACAAATCCAAGTTTTGTTTTAATTTTAAGATTTTTTACCGACTCTACACTTCTTCTTTCATCTCCCTCTAAACGCAGGGCGATAGGGTAGCGTTCAAGTCCTTTGTACATAGTGGAGACTTTAAGTCCACCTATGGCTAAAGATGTGTACTCTAAAAGAGTGTTTTTACTCATGCCGTAGCGTTGCATAGCCTCTTCATCTAAATCAAGATAAAGAAAGTAACCAGTACTAGCTTGATCAGCAAAGACAGAGAGAGTTTTTTCATATAAACGGAGCTTCTCTTCTATGAGTTTTCCATACTTCTGTAAACCATCTGCATTCTGTCCATACAACTTAATCCCGATAGGAGTACGAATACCACTAAGAAGCATGTCAATACGTCCACGAATAGGGTAAGTCCATGAGTTTGTAAGTCCTGGAATTTGTAGAGCATCTTCCATATCTTGACGAAGAGAATCATAAGTCACACCTGCTGGCCATTCACTCTTAGGTTTAAGTGTGATGATAGTCTCTAGCATTCCAAGAGGTGCAGGATCAGTTGCAGTTCCTGCACGACCTGCTTTACCAAAGACCATCTCTACTTCTGGAAAACTCTTGATGATAGCATCTGTTTTTTGCGTCAGTGCCTTTGCTTGATCAACTGAAATACCATATGGAGTAACAGGCATATACATAAAAGTTTGCTCATTGAGCATAGGCATAAACTCCCATTTTAGAGAGTTGAAAAGTGGATACATATAACCTAATAAAATCATTACAACTACTATTACAAGGTACTTAATTTTAAGTCCATACACGATAATTGGGTGATATAACCAGATAAAAAATCTATTTAAAGGATTTTTATTTTCAGGAATAATCTTGCCTTTGACAAAAAACACCATAAGTACAGGAACAAGAGTGATACTTAAAATCGCTCCAGCAGCCATTGCAAATGTTTTTGTGTATGCAAGTGGTGTAAAGAGTAGACCTTCTTGGCCATTAAGAGCAAAAATTGGTAAAAAAGATACAACTATAAGTGATAGTGCAAAGAAAATAGGGCGACCAACAAGTTGCGATGATTTTAAAATAACCGCTATTCGCTCCTCATTTGTAGGCATACGACCTTCTTTGACTTCAAACTTATGCAACATTTTATGGGCATTTTCTATCATAACAATTGAGGCATCGACCATGGCACCAATGGCAATAGCAATTCCTCCTAAACTCATGATGTTTGAGCCAACTCCAAAAAGTTTCATAAGAGCAAATGTTGCACCAACGGTCAGTGGTAAGACTATAAGTACTATAAGAGACGAGCGAAAGTGAAGTAAAAAAAGACCGATAACAATAATAACAATAATACTCTCTTCAATAAGAGTTGTTTTAAGTGTCTCCACTGCACCATCTATAAGCCCAGAGCGATCATACACAGTAGTAACATCAACACCTTCAACTTTAAGGTCTATCATTTTTTCTTTAATACGTTCTATCGCAGAGTAAACATCTTCTCCATATCGAACAAGAACAATCCCTCCAACAACTTCGCCCTCACCATTTAAGTCAGCCATACCACGTCGTGGTGCAGGAGTTAATTCCACTCTTGCTATATCGTTAATAATGAGAGGGATTCCCCCTTTTGTGGTAATGACAAGCTTGCGAATATCATCAAGATTTTTGACATAACCTTTGGCTTGAACTATCCACTCAAAACCATTTTCTATAACTATACGACCACCAGTGTCATTATTGTTATCTTTTAAAACCTTTGCTATATCTTGAATGCTAAGGTTATATTTAATCAAGTTATCATTATTTACAGTGACTTGGTATGTCGGCACAAAACCACCAACAGTAGCAACTTCACTCACACCATCAACACCCATAAGTGCATACTTATAGTAGTAGTCTTGAATGGTACGTAGTTCTGCAAGGTTCTTTGTTTTTGAGCTAAGAGCATACTCGTATACCCAACCAACACCAGAAGCATCAGGTCCAAGTGTAATATTCATACTTGATGGGAGACTTGATTGTACTGAAGCGAGTTGCTCTAAAACACGGCTTCTTGCCCAGTAAAGGTCTGTATCATCTTTAAAAATGATGTAGATAAGCCCTGTTTCATAAGTAGAGTAACCACGAACAGTCTCAATGTTAGCAATAGCTAAAAACTGAGCTACTAAAGGATAAGTACCTTGTTCTTCAACAGTCTCGGGAGACTGACCGTTCCATTTAATCTCTACGATTACTTGAGGAGGAGAGAGGTCTGGAAGTGCATCAAGAGGAGTGTGTTTCATACTCCATATACTCGCTGCGGTTAAAAAGAGCATAGTCATCAAGACTAAAAATTTGTTTTTTATACTAGCTTCAATAAGTTTTTCTATCATTATAATTCACTTTATTTGGATTAGATAGATTATACACTTATTGTGTGGTGAGTTTGTGGGATATGATAATTTTAAGCTATTGTATTCTTAGAGAACTTCATTAGTGAATATGTTTATACTCTTCACTTAAAAAAAGGTTTTCACAAGTATTTAAGATGCCGTAGAGTTCCATCTCTACACCACTTACATCACATATTTCCAGCCCATCATTATCTAAAAAAATAAACTTTTCATATTTATGATTTTCTTTTGCTATGTACTTAGAGTAGACTACATAATGTGCTTTGGTCAGTTTGGGAATTTTCGAGCAATTGTTGATATATTTCTTACATGTTTTGTCAATACTTTTTATCTCTAAACATTCAGACTGTATAGTATTTAGTAAAACTGTTTGCAGTTTAGGTAACTCTGTGTGTAAGTTTTCATATTTTACTATATAGCCCATAGTGTATCCTTTGAAATATTATATATTCAAATGTTACTCTCTTTTATTTGTAAAGTGTCTTAAGTTTTACTTTAAAATATGGACTTAATAATTACCTTACCTCGCTAGACTTCAATTAGTTCGTTAATACTAATAAAGTCCATTTATCTGTGCATCACTGTCAAGCATAAATAAAGCATTACTTACAACTTCATCCCCTACATTTAAACCACTTGTTAGGATATATGTATGTGGGTTTAGTATCTTTACACTTACTTCTAATGGATCGTACTCACCTTCATATTCTCCAACTATAAAAACATAAAACTTACCATCTTTACGCATAACAGCATCTGCGGGAAGTGTTAGGTACTCTTGAGTCTTGTCTTTTGAAATAACACTTGCATACATTCCTGGAAAAAGTGTTCTATCCGTATTTTTTAGACGTAAACGCAGTGTGAGTGTAGCTTCTTTTGGGTCTAGGTTTGGATAGAGTAGTGTAGAAGTCGCCGTGTACTTTTTATCAGTACTTTTAAAAGAGACATTAAAAGAATCAGCATTTTTAAGCCATGTTAAGTCATCTTCATACACTTTCGTCTCAACCCAAACTTCATCAAGATTTACTAACTCATAGAGTTGTGCTTTTGCATTAAATGCAGAACCATGAGAGATTGTTTTTTTGAAAATATAACCATTTGTATGAGCATAAATAGTTGTATTAAACGAGACTATCTTAGTTTTTACAAGCTCATCTATCTCTTTTTGATTGACACCTAGAAGTTCTAGCTTTAGCTTTGCACTTTTAAGCATACCTTTTTGTTTTTTGTTTTTTGTATAGTTGTAAGAGTTTAAATAATCCTCTTTTGCTTTATATACTTCAGGAGAGTAGACAGTAACAAGTGCTTCACCTTTTTTGACATATTTATATATCTTATCAGCATAGATTTTCTCTACAAAACCACCAAAGCGCGGTGCGATGTGATGAACTCTTGCATCATCAGCCTTAACAAAACCAAAGTTCTTTCTTTCGTGGTTCGTTATTTCCTGCTTAACCTTAACAGTTTGAACTGAAAAAAGTTGTTGTACTGTTGCGTCTTTTGCCATTAGTGACAGAGGAAGTAGTGATAGTAATACTAGTTTGTTTATAAGTCTCATTTAATCTCTCCTGCGAGTTGTGAAATTTGTGCATTTGCTTTGTTGTAGTTACTCACTGCGTTTATACTTTTTTGCTCTAACGCTAATTTGTCAAAAAGTACATCTATATATTTAAAGAGGTCGCCACCTGTTGAGATAGATGAGTTACTTAACTCAAACATATGTGCGATTTGTGGCAAGGCATCATCTTGGATGATATGATATATTTCGTAAGATGAGAGCATCTGTGCATAGTAAATTTTCAGTTGGGAAGATATTGCAATTTGGGTATCTTCTTTTTGGCTTACTATTGAGAGGGCAGAAGCACGTACTTCTTCTTCTTGTGCATCTTCAGTCCCGTACATTGGAAGTGAGAGGGCTAAACCAAAGTTAAAGTAGTTGTCAAAATTTTCTCTGTATGAGTATCCAGCTATAAGGTTTATATCAGGATAATTGTTGAGATCTGCTACTTCTATTTTCGCATGCTCTTTTTTAAGTTCTTTATCTTTTATAAGAAGCTCTGGATTATTTACTAAAGTAGGTACAAATGTATCTAAATTTGGTTTTTGAGCGATTTTTAAGTTAATTTCTAGATTTTTCACATCAAATGCAGCAAGATAAGAGAGTTTGGCATAGGATGCATATATTTTTGCATTAAGCACACTTTTTTGAATCTCTAAGTCAGCTAATGATAGTTCTGCTTTCATAATACCCATATGCTGATTCGCATCAACACTAGTATATGCTTCATAGAGTTCTATATTTTGTTTTGTTAGAGTGATATATTCATTTATGATTTTATAAAGTTCTTTAAGTTCCCAGATGCTATAGGCTTCTGTTTTTATCTTAGCAACCATTCTTGCTTTTGCAGAATTTAGTTTTTCTTTGAGTACTAAATCCTCTGCTAAAGTAATGTTTTGTCTAGAATCACGCTTTCCATAGTATGGAAGTTTTTGTTTTATAGTTAAAACTGTTTGGCTCATAGCTTGTGAAGAGTCAATACTATTTTTTGTTAATGAAAGCTCAGGATTAGAGAACTGGTTTGCGACATCAGTAGCATATACATTTGCTTGTATCTTTGCATTGATTGACTCAAGAGATGGACTGTTTACGAGGGACTTATTTATAACTTCACTCAAGCTAATTGCGCTGAGTGAAGATGTGATAAGTAAAGCACTTAAAGTTAAGTTTTTCACTCTATTTCCTTAAAAATTTATAGTTGTTTTAACGCGAGATTTTTTACCCTCTTTAGGAGTGATAAAGATATGTAGTTGCCAAGTTCCGCTCATTGCAAGGTTAAGTTTAGCTTCGTAAAGACCATTACCTAAGTTTGTTGCATCTACTTTAGATACCATAGCTGGCATACCTGGCATAGCGGGCATAAAAGCTTTGAGTGATACTTTAGCATTTACAGCTTTGGCATCTTTAGTGATAGAAAACTTAAAAGTATTTGAACCAGCAGTAACAGGTTTTTCGGCTGTGATTTGTACTTTTGTTGTACGATATTTTGCATCTTTAGAAAATGCTGCACCTTGAGCTAGGGTTACACCTAAGATAAGTGTTAGTAAGATTGTAGTTAAAGTTTTCATAATGAACTCCTATTATTGTTTGTTAAGAGTAGTATACTAAAAAAGTGTGGTAGGTTTGTGTGAAGGGAGCTGAAGTTCTAATATCCTAAGATATTAAAACTGAACTTTTGGATTGGCTTGTGTTACCATGTCTTTAAATAGCTCAAAGAGTTTGAAGCTTTCACTTTCAACTTGTGACATGTTTTGTACCAGGTCAGTTCTGTGTTGTACTATATAGTTTGGCTCTTTTACATAAGACAGTGCAGTAAGTGCATTTGTATGAACATTTGTATGTGGTGTGTTTAATGCTGCATATGCAGGTAGTTTCCCAAACATCGCTTTTCCATCACCTGAATACCATTTGCCAAGTCTACAAGTTCTATGATCAGGAGAAGCAGAAACTGCCTCTTTGTTTCCCTCTAAAAGAGTAGCATATACATTATGTTTGAAAATGATATGATCAACTTTTATAAGTGTAGTATAAAGATAGTCTGACATATATTTTGACTCATCTGCAGTAGTGTTCGCATTTACTGCAAAGTTATTGAGTGTATCGTAAAACTTAGAAACACTCTCTTGAGAGTCAGTAGCTATGCTTGTGATGTTTTGAGAATTTACCTGTATATCACTCGCTTCTTGTTTGAGTGTATTTGTTGTGATAGCAATCTCTTGTGTCGCTTTTTGTGTCCGCTCTGCGAGTTTTCTTACCTCGTCAGCAACAACAGCAAAACCACGACCATGCTCACCGGCACGAGCAGCTTCTATGGCTGCGTTTAGTGCAAGAAGATTTGTCTGCTCTGCGATATCTTTAATAAGATCAACAACAACAGTAATCTCGTTGGTTCTCTCATTTAAAGAGATGATAGACTCGTTTGAGTTTGTAATGAGTTGTATTAATTCTTCTATCTTGTTTGTGATGTCTTGGACTACTACTTGAGAAGTAGTCGCTTCTTGCGCAGTCTCTTTTGTACTATTAGAGATTTTGTCTAAGATACTTAAGTTTTGTGAAATATCATCTTGAATGATACTCAGACCTTTAGAAATTCCACCTTCTGCATTTTCATTAAAGTCTTTAGATATAGCAGACTTTTGAGCACTAAGAAATGAGCTAGAAACAGAATGAATAGCAGTGTTAAGTGCGGGAATAGCCTGTCTGAAGTCACCATGATAGCCTTTTTCTGGGATCTTTCTAGTAGTTCTACCTGTGTTTGCTGCCGCAACTGAGGCACTGATGTCACGCATAAACTGTTCTGTCTGGTCGAGTAGGTTGTTCACTCCCCAAGCAACTGCTTGAAGTGTATGTGTATCGTCAATATGTGTTATTCTATGAGAGAGTTCACCCTTTCCTGCTTGGAGAAGAACAGTTCGTATCTGTCGCATAAGAGCGTCAGTAAATACTTTACTACAAACATCTCCATCCATAAGAGAAAGAAGTAGTGTTCCAAGAAGAGCAAAAAATGCAATACCAGCAGCAATATAGTTTTCTTCAAAACCTAAGTAAATAATAACACCTATAAGAAGTGTATAGAGTCCTAGAGTTTGTTTAGTGCTGTAAATTGAAGATAAAATCATCATAGCTTGCTCCCATATCTTGTAGTGTGTCGTTTAAAAGTTTTCCTGAAGCACCAACACCATCACTTTTCTCTTTTTCTAAAAGTTGTTTATAAAGTCCAGGAATAACCTCCATCGCTTCTCTTGAGGGTTTACGTCTAACTGAGTGAAGGTCGATTACTTTATCGTCTTTATCAAGGGTTACAGTTACATTGGCATAAACCCAGTAAAAAGAACCATCTTTACAGAGATTCTTGACATAAGCAAAAATCTCTTTTTTTGCTTTGAGTCTATCCCATAAGAGTTGAAATACCACCTTTGGCATATCAGGGTGCCTAAGGATTGAGTGAGGTTTTCCTAAGAGTTCTTCTTCTTTATAGCCTGAGATTTTGATGAAAGTTTTATTTCCATAAAGAATTTTACCTCTTTCATCTGTCTTAGAGACAATAAACTCATCAACGCCAAGTTGCTTTTCATTATTTGTAGGTGTGCTTGCTTGCATCTTGATTCCTATAATTATATTTTTGAAATTATATCTAGTTAAGGTAAAAATAGAGTAAGTTTTCTTCTTTTGGCTACAATTACTCTATGAAAATACTACTTTTAGAAGATGACACGGCTTTGGCAAATATTTTAGTTGATTACTTAGAAGATGAGAATGAGGTTATCCAGACATATGGTATAAAAAAAGTATTTTCTTTGTGCGAAAAACACAAATTTGATTTATACATTTTTGATATAAATGTTCCAGATGGTGATGGAATATCACTTTTAAAAGAACTACGTAAGCTTAATGACAATACCCCCACTATATTTATTACTGCATTTCATGATACTAAATATCTAAAGTCTGCATTTGAATCAGGGGCAAACGACTTTATCAAAAAACCTTTTGACCTTGAAGAGTTGGGTGTTCGTATAACAAATATAAAGCGTCAATTTGCTATTGAGAGCAAGATAAGTATTGAAAAAACTATTAGTTTTGATATACAGACACGGATAGTTCAAACATCAAGTAAAAACTATACGATGACATATAAAGAGAGTAGTTTCTTGCAGTATCTATATCAAAATAGAACAAGAGTTGTAAGTAGTGATGAACTCCTACAAAATATTTGGGAGTATGATGAGATGCCGAGTGATGATGCTGTGAGAACTGTGATAAAGAACTTGAGAAAATATATAGGTAAAGAGCATATACTCAATGTAAGAGGAGAGGGTTATAAATATGAATGATTTAGAAAAGCACTCTTTTTACTCTTTTTTAGCCATCTATTTAATCTCATCTCTGTTTTTTGTTTTACTCTCCTCTTTTTGGTACTACTCCTCTTTGAAAAGTTCACTCGAAAGTGAGACATACTATGAACTCACACACTTAGCAGATAGTATCTCAGGGAAGGTTATAAATGCTCAGATGAAAGGTATAAGTCTTTCTCTTCCAAATGAAGAAGGGTATGGCTATATGCTTGTGCCCCTACATAAAAAAGAGGCGTATACAGTTGGATATTTTGAGAAAAATGGGTATAAAGTTCTTGTTTCATCTTCTCCACAAGAGCATTTAAACATAGCCTATGTTATAGTTAAAACACAACTCTACTTTAAAGAACTCGAAAAATTAAAATCTGATGTGATTACTCGTGCAGGGTTAGTTTTTTTAGCTATTTTCTTTATATCATTTATTTTAGCAAAACTTTTTATGAGACCTGTGCATAAACGCATAGAGCAGATAGAAGAGTTCATCCAAGATGTCTCTCATGAGTTAAACACTCCCATCACTGCCTTAAAAATGAGTGCTTCACGAGCTATAAAAAAAGAGGTCTATGATAAAAAGATTCTCACAAATATCTCGATAAGTACTAAACAACTCGAGACTATATATAACTCGCTTACTTACCTTAACTTTAGTGATAAACAAGAAGAAAGTACTGAGGTAGCACTTGGGGATGTTGTAAATAGGGTTGTAAAATACTACTCAGAACTTAGTAATGCAAAAGGGGTAGAGGTAAAAATAGATATACATGAAGCCTCTTTAAACATCATAGAATCCCGAGCAGAACTCCTCATCTCAAACCTACTCTCAAACGCGATAAAGTATTCTATGCCTGAGAGTACTATACGAATTAGTCTAAAAGAAGGACTGTTTGTCATAAAAGATGAGGGTGTAGGAATAGCGTCAGAAAAACTAGATGCAATTTTTGAACTCTACTCCCGTGACTCTCAAATAGCAGGTGGTTTTGGTGTTGGACTTAATATCGTAAAGCAGATTTGTGATACTTATAAGATAAAAGTAAAAGTTTCATCTGTACTTGGTGAGGGTAGTGAGTTTAGACTTTTGTTTTAAATAAATTTTCTTGCTTTTTTTGTAAGTGAAGATATAGGTGCATCACTAAATGCATTTATATCTATCCATCTTACATCTTGTGTTATTTCTTCTATATTGTAAAGTTTGACAATGATTTTGTACTTTGTATAAGAGTGTTTAAACTCGGCTATAAAATTCTCTTCGATTGGTTCTACATTAGGTAAAACCAACATATCTTTATACATCTTCTGTGTTGAGGTTTCTAGGGCGATTTTATTGTCTTTAATACAAACCCCTAAAAAAAGTTCCATATTTTCATAGACTGTTTTTTTAGTTTTTGTATAAATCTCAGGCTCTTCTTTACCTAAACAAGAACTTTCCAATGGACACTCTTCACATTTCGGATTTTTTGGTAAACAGATAAGAGAGCCTAAATCCATTAAAGCTAGGTTATGACTTCTTGGCTCTTTTACGTTTACAAACTCTTGCGCTTTTTGCCATAGAGTTTTTACTTTAGGAGTGAGCAGGGCGAAGTGGCGTTTGATGACCCTTGCGATGTTTGTATCTACAACAGGTACATTTTGACCTAACCCAAAACTACAAACAGCAGATGCTGTGTACTCCCCAATACCCGGAAGTTCCATCAACTCTTTAGTTGTTTGGGGTAGTCCATCAAGAGAGAGTTTGGCAGTTTTATGTAAGTTTCTAGCTCTTGAGTAGTAACCAAGTCCACTCCAAGCAGCAAGAACATCATCTTGATGTGCATTTGCTAGGATTTTAAGTGATGGAAACTTCTCTAGAAACTGAGGGTAGTACTCATCTCTTACACGATTTACCTGCGTTTGCTGGAGCATGATTTCGCTCAGGTAAACATGGTAGAGGTTATCAGTTAAACGCCATGGAAGTTCATGGCGTCCATGTGTTTCATACCATTCTAAGAGTGCTTTTTGTGCCTTTTTCATAGAGTCTTTTTATATAAAATTCTAAATCTCGTGTTAGAGATATGTGACTCTTCTGTTATAAGCTCAAAACGTATCTCTTTAAGTCCATTATCTAAAAACTGATCTATTTCAACATGAGTTAAAGGCCAAGGTGGACCGCCATCTACTAGTTCTTTTTTATGAGCAACGACAAGTAGTTCACCCTCTTTACTTACACAATCAGCCACTGCTTTTATCATTTTTGTGCGAAATTCTCTTGGAAGTGATTGGACTGTAAATGCTTCAAAAATAAAGTCAAAATACTCAAAATAATTCTCTGGCATATCAAAGATATCTTGTTTTTCAAATTTGACACTTGAATACTTAAATCTTTTTTTAGCGATATCTAGTGCAGTTTGTGAGATATCTATAGCAATAGTCTCATAACCTGCATTTGACAAAGCATAAGCATCATCACCTAACCCACAACCGATAACAAGGGCTTTACCATTATGCTCTTTTTTTGTATCTAAGTAAGTTTGTAGTAGTGGATTAACAGCTTGTTTTGCCCAAGGGATATTTTCATGAGCATTTTCATTTTGTTTGTAGAGGTTTTCAAACCAAGCACTAGCTTCATTATGTTTTTGCATCTGTATTTTCCTTGTGTGTCATGTATGGTCGCATTGCATTATGTGTATGTTCTACTGCTGAAACTGCACCTTGTGAGTCAAGGGTTTTCCCCAGAGTATGAAGATATGAAGCATAAAACTGCCAAGACATAAGTATGGAGTCAACGACATACTCAAAACTCTGTGTATCAGGAAAGTGTAACTCTCCCTCTTCTTCAAAGATTTTCATACTACGACTAATACGTTCGCGGTGGGCAATGTTGTCTTTTATATACATCTCTTCAAGTTCTTTATCACGTGAGAATAAAAAGAGCATCTCCTTAAAGAAAAATCTATACTTCCACTGAATCCCTATAAGTAGTTTTTCATGTTTTTGAAGTTCTTCTATGTTTTTTGGTAATTCATCAACACTCAAAAAAGCTTTATTTCGGAGTTCTAGGTAGAGTAAACGCACAATTTCTTCACGGTTTTTATAATGGTAGTGCAAATTACCAGGGCTAATACCCATTGCTTTTGCTATATGGTTTGTGGTAGCTGACTGTGTGTTTGTTTCATTAAACAGATTGAGTGCAGCATCTAAAATGGCTTCTTTTCTCGACATTTTAACTCCTAATAGTGAAATTATAGTGTAATTACTCTAATGTGTCAATAAATTATTAAATTCGCTGTATGTACTACATACAAGTAGTTTACCGATGTTGTTAAAGATGAATACAGAGACTATTAGAGTATTTACTCTTGACAATAAAGTGCAGAAGTCCTATAATTTTAGAGTAATTACACTAAATATAAATAGTGTTGATAAGAGAAATATTGATATAATAATTAAAGGTCTCTAAAGTAAATAATTTTATAAGGAAATATTATGAGTAAGGTCAAACATTTAAGAAAAGATGAGCAGCAGATTGAGCCTCTTTTTAACGGGGCATTTACAGAAAATAAACCAATAGGTTTTCCAAATAGAAGTGGTACAGATGCTTACTCAAATCTTTTTTACTGGGCACATTTAGTTGCACACGAAACAGCTGAGTTTCCTCTACATCCACATGAGGGTTTTGAAATTATGACTTTTGTTCTTAAGGGCTCAGTTGAACACTTTGACACAGTTTCAAAAGTTTATACTCCTCTAAATGAAGGGTGTGTTCAAGCAATGCAGACAGGTTCTGGAGTTTCACATTCTGAGCGAATCACAAAAGGAACTGAACTTTTTCAAATTTGGTTTGACCCTGATTTTTCAAAAAGTATGCCTATAGATGCAGCCTATAAAGACTACACAGCAGATAGTTTTGTGAGTAAAAGTAATACAAATAAAGAGACACTAGAGTATGTTGGTAAAGATGGACTTATAAAGAGTATCACTGAAGGCTTAGAGATTAAAAAAACTACATTTAAAAGTGGTATGTTTGATGAAGTTTTAGACCCTGCGTTTACATACTCTTTTTATCTTTTAGAGGGCGAACTTGTCTTAGATAGTGATACTCTTGGCAAAGATGATTTTTATGTTTTAAACAATGCTTCAAGTATTACATTCGAAGTAAATAATGGTGCAGAACTTTTTATGATTAAAACACCAACAGAGATAAAGTATAGACGATTTATAGAGCGATATTAAAAAAGGACAACACAATGGACACAGTAGATTACCTAATCATAGTTGCAAGTGTAGAGCAAAATATGAAGTTGGCAAACAGCATACATGAGCAACTGAAAACACTAGAACAAAGTAGCAAAATCATAGATATAGTGGCTCTGGATTTACCGATGTACACTTCACAAAGAGAAGATGTCGATGGTATTCCTGAAGTTATTAGTTCTTTAGTGGGTGAGATGAAAAGAGCAAAAGCATACATCTTTGTAGCGCCTGAGTATAACTACTCCATCCCACCAACACTCACAAATTTTGTAGCATGGGTTTCACGTGTAGGCGATGACTTTAGAGTACTCTTTAGTGAAAAAGCTATACTCAATGCGACCTTTAGTGGTGGCGGTGGTGCTGATGTTTTAAATGCTATGCGAGTGCAGTTTACAAAACTAGGGGCTATGGTTATGCCAAGGGAAGTTCTAGCGAACTATGCTAAACCTTTAAATGCAGAGAGCCTAGAAAAAACACTCTCGCAGTTAATTAAATTTTCTTCTTAAGGAGTTTATTATGGATACTTTACGATTAAAAAATGCACTTTGGGGCGCTTTTATCTCCGATACAATGTCGATGCCAGCTCACTGGTACTATAAACGCAAGTACATTAGAGAAGGTTTTGATGGTGCTATAAAAGGTTACAACGATGCTCCCCATCCTCACCCTGAGTCTTTTATGGTTGGTAATATGTATCATCCAAATATCAAAAAAGCACAAGAGTTAGGGCGACCCTTTGACATAGCACATGAACACATCCGTTTTTACAATACTAACTATAATGACTTTAATATCAAACTAGCTGTTCACAGTGGTGAGCATAAAAATGCAATGCCTGCTAAAGATGAAAGGTATCATTATCATCATGGACTAAAAGCGGGTGAAAATACTCTTGGGGCGAACTTGATGCGTGTACTTATGCGCTCTGTAGCAAAAACTAAAGAGTACAATCAAGTTGATTTTATCGATGGCTTTGTTAATCACCTAACTACACCGGGAGTGAATAAAGACCCCTATACAGAAGTATATGTAAGAGCTTGGTTTAACAAGTTCACGGATGGTGTTCCTCCTCATGCTTGTGCAGAAGAACAAAGAAATGTCTGGTCGATTGCTTCGAGTGGTGGGGCGATTCGTCCACTTTTACTCTCACTTACATCTCCTTCTGTGTATCAAGCCTTAGGTGTAGCACTTCAACACCAGCAAATCACACACAGATCTGATAATGTAAGTTCGGCACTGACATATCTTGTGCCTTTACTTCATGAACTTTTAGAGAAGAAAGATCCTATGAGTACCATCAAAGAGCATGCTTCAAAAGTACAACTTATAAAGATAAAAGGCTCAGTACTCTCAAAGACTTATGCCGACTATATGGGACCGGGAAACATCCCTAAAGATGAGATGTGGAAGATTCACACAGAGTTTTCTGATGAAACACTTGACCTAGATGCACTCCTAGAAAAATATACCGAGGATGAAATACTTGGAACAGTTTTTACAACTGGCTGTTACACAGAGCATTCAGTTCCTGTTCTTTCGTATCTTTTGTATAAAAACAAGTTTGATTTTAGAGCCTGTATCTTGGCAAATGCAAACGCAGGTGGAGATAATGTACATAGAGGGATACTTCTAGGTATGTTAGCCGGTGCAGCGTGTGAAGAGATACCACAAGATTTAAAAGAAGGTCTTGTTGAGTATGAGAGTATAAAAAAAGAGATAGATGATTTTGTGGAAACTATAACTAAAAAGGGAAATGAAAATGAGTAATTCTATTATTGCAGACAATAAACCAGCTGAAGTGGAGTTAAAAAAAGGTGAAGAGTATTACTTCTGTGCATGTGGACGATCAAAAGGGCAACCTTTTTGTGATGGCTCACATACCGGTACATCTTTTTCACCTAAAGCATTTACAGCAGATACTACTGAAGTAGCATATCTTTGTGCATGTAAACAGACGGGTAATGCTCCTTTTTGTGATGGCACTCATAAAAAGTTTACTACTGATGACATTGGAAAAGAAGGACCAGACTTAGAAACTAAAGCTTCTGACATGCCAGTAGCAACGCCTACACCAGAGGAGCCAACAGTCGCGTTTATACATCAGCTTGCAAGTGAGGGTTTAAATAAACTAGGACATCACGGAGTTATGACTTCTATGGGAGTACCACGAAGTGAGCTTCCGCATTGGGATGATTTACAAATCATGGCAGCACAAATGGCTAACAAACCTTTACTTGAAGATGTAGCAGTAGCAACAGAACTTGTAATTGGTCCACAAACAAAAAAGCCAATGGTCTTAAAAATCCCTCTTTTTGTTTCAGATATGAGCTTTGGTGCACTTTCAGAGGAAGCAAAAATCTCTTTAGCTACAGGAGCGCAGCTTGCTGGAACGGGTATCTGTTCAGGTGAAGGTGGAATGTTACCAGAGGAGCAAGCAGCAAACTCTCGTTACTTTTATGAGTATGCTAGTGCTGGATTTGGCTATAAAGAAGAGTTACTGAAAGATGTACAAGCCTTTCACTTTAAAGGTGGTCAAGGTGCTAAAACTGGTACGGGTGGTCATTTACCCGGAAGTAAAAACATAGGTAAAATCGCGCAAGTAAGAGGCATTACGGAAGGTGAACCAGCTGTATCTCCTCCAACATTTACAAATCTCTCATCCGCTGAGGATTTTAAAGCTTTTGCAGACAGAGTAAGAGAAGTAACGGGTGGTATCCCAATCGGGTTTAAACTCAGTGCAAACCATATAGAAAAAGATATACAGTTCGCACTTGATGCGAGTGCTGACTATATCATCCTTGATGGTCGTGGTGGTGGAACTGGTGCTGCCCCTGAGATGTTTAGAAATCACATAAGTGTGCCAACTATCCCAGCTTTAGCTCGTGCCAGAGCATACTTAGATAAGAAAGGTGCTAGTGGACGGGTTACACTCATAGTGACTGGTGGACTTCGTGTTCATACTGACTTTGTAAAAGCAATGGCTTTAGGTGCCGATGGTATAGCACTCTCAAACTCCGCGATGCAGGCCATAGGCTGTGTAGGTGCTAGAATGTGTAACACAAACAACTGTCCAGCAGGTATAGCAACACAAAAACCGGAGTTACGCAAAAAGCTAAACATAGAAGTGGCATCTAAGAAACTTCATAACTTTTTTAGTGCTAGTGTAGAGTTAATGCAAGTAATGTCACGAGCATGTGGACATGATGATTTGAGTAAGTTTAACAAAGAAGACTTAGCTACATGGGATAGAGATATGGCTTACTTATCGGGTGTGTCATACTCAGGTTTCACAGATATACAAAATACAAGGAGTTAGTTATGAAAGAAAAAATTATCTTAGGTTTACAGATTTTAGTTGGTTTAATGCTAGTGTTATTTGGTGCAAATGGATTTTTACAGTTTATGCCAATGCCACCACCCTCAGCCCAAATGGGAGCATGGTTAGGTGCAATTGCGCAAACGGGATACTTATTTCCTCTTATTGCCGCTATCGAGTTAGTTGCTGGTTTGGCTTTTGTTTTTAACAAGTTTGCCTCACTTATGGCCATCATTTTGATGCCTGTAATGCTTAATGCTCTTTTAGCACATATCTTTTTAAATGATGTAGCTGGAATGGGTGGTGCATTGATTGTTGTTTTAGGAACATTACTTGTAATGTTTAAAAATAGACAAAGATATAGCGAGATTTTTAAAGCATAATTATTACAAAAGCATTAAGCTTTTGTAATAAATTAGAAAGACTAGTTTAGTCTTCTGGTGCAGCTGCAAATAGAGTTTTTTTATTATCTACCCACTTTTGCATCCCGCCTGGGTCATTCATAAGTTTAATCATCTCTTCTATAACAGTTACATGAGCTTTCTCACCTTCACTGAACATTTTCATCCCATGAGCACGACTTAACTCCGCCATCTCATCAAAAGTCTCAGCTTTAAACTCTTCATCGCAGGCCCCGCCTAGTTGTTTACATGTCATTGTTTTCATATTTTTCCTTTTGTTTGTTTTACTATTTAAGCACAGTTAGTTTTATAATCCATAAAAAGACTCTCTATTGGAATATGTAACTGTTTGTTCAAGTTTCGTATCATCTCAATAGTGAGTTTTCTTTTTTTATTTAAAATTTCAGAGACTCTAGATTTACTTCCAACGATTTTAACCAAATCTTTTTGTTTAAGACCTTCTTGTTCCATTCTAAACTTTATCGCCTCAATAGGGTCGGGAGCTTCAATCATATAATGTTGTTCTTCATATGCTTCGACTAAAGTTGTAAGGACTTCAAGTTCATCCATTTGTGATGTATTTGGTTTAGCATCCATTAAATTTTCTATTTGGCTTAATGTATCTGTATAATCTTTTTCATTTTTAATAGGTTTGATATGCATTTTATAACTCCTCTATATTTAGCTTATCGTATTGTTTATGTGTCCCAATAAACTTAATAAACACAATTTTGGCATAATAATTTACAGTAACGATTAGTCTGTATTTGTTTCCTGCGATGTTAAATACAACTTTTGAGTCTCCGATAATACTAGCACTACGGTACATCTCTTTAATCTCATTTGGATTATTCCACACAAGTTTTAAAACTTCTTTATGCCAAGACTCCAAAGCACTTTTACTATCAGAATATTTTGATTGCTCATAAAAACTTTTTAGTGTCTTTTTGGATATTATTATCATAAAAGTATTATATGATAGTTCCCATTAAGAGAACTTTAATAATTTAAGCAAAAGACCTACTCTTAGCGTTTATAGTAACTAACAACAGAACTTTTCTCTATGGTATGTACATTTATCATGTAGCCCACAACAGCTTGGTTAGTATTTTTATCTAAGTCAAGTTTGTCTACATCTAGTGCATAGACTGTTACAACATAAGTGTGAAAACCATCACCTTTAGGAGGACATGCTCCTCCAAAACCTACAAGACCGTAGTCATTTGTTCCCTCAACTGCTCCTTTTGGGAGTAACTCGGTACGCGAAGCATTAGGTACGATAGAAGTTGCTGATGTTGGGATATTAAAAAGACTCCAGTGCCACCATCCACTTCCAGTTGGTGCATCTTTGTCGTACATAGTTATAGCAAAACTTTTAGTGTCCTTTGGTGCATCACTCCAACTAAGCTCAGGGGAGATATTTTTTCCAGAACAACCAAAACCATTAAACTCTTGAGTGTTTGTGAGTTGCCCTTGTAAGTCTGGACTTTGGAGTGTGAAGTTTGCTGAGTAGCTAAGAGTTGCTAGTAAGACTAATGAGAGAAGTGTTTTCATTGTGTACCTTTATGTTTTAAGATTGTTTTTCTAATTCTAAGAGTTTTTGCTTAACTTCCAAACCACCGGCATAACCAGTGAGCTTTCCATTTGTTCCTATAACTCTATGACATGGGATGAGTATGCTGATGGCATTTGCTCCATTGGCATTAGCTACTGCACGAACAGCTTTTTCATTTCCTATGGCTTTTGAGAGTTCTAGATATGTTCTAGTTTCACCGTATGGTATCTCGCATAAAGCATTCCAAACACTTTTTTGGAACTCACTTCCAAGAGTTAAAAGAGGAAGAGAAAACTCATGGCGTTTACCTGTAAAGTATTCTAGTAGTTGCTCTTTCGTTTGCACGAGTAAGGCATCATCTTTTAAAATATACTCTGCGTTTAATGCTTTTTGGATGCGTTTATCAATGCTTTCGCGTTTAGTTCGGTACCTATAATCAGCCAAACAAAGTTTACCCTCAAATGAGCCTAATATAAACTCAGTAAGCTTAGTTTTAAAGTAAGATATATGGATAGTATTCATACAAGTAGTGTAACGCAGACTAGCTTTAAGAATTAACAGAGTATTAAATTTACCTAAGCTATAATCATAAAAAAGAAGGACTTAACCTTATGCCAAAACACATCCTTGACCCTAAAAGACTAAATGTACTAGGTGGTCCGCTAGAACCCTGCTCACTTGATCCACTCACTGGTTTTTTTAGAGACGGTTCATGTACAGTTACTCCTCAAAACAAGGGTATGCATGCTATCTGTATCTATGCAAGTCAAGAGTTTTTAGACTACTCTAAACGCACGGGAAATGATCTATCAACTCCTATGCCTCAGCATGGATTCGCTGGTGTTAAAGCAGGTGAGTCATGGTGTCTTTCAGGTGTGCGTTTTGCACAATCTGTAAAAGATGGTAACGCACCACAAATTTTTATACACTCAACGCATGAAGCGATTTTACAGCTTGTAGATTTAGAGACATTAAAGTCTTTAGCTATAGATTTAGACTAAAGATATACTAACTATTTAACTGCTCATAAATTATTTCCTTAGGAACAGCCTTACTAAAGTAGTACCCTTGAGCATAGTCACACTCCATTTCTCGAAGTGATGCTAAGATTTCTTTTGTTTCAACACCCTCTGCGACTATACGAAGTTCCAAGCTTTTTGCCATTGCTATAATGGCTAAAACTAGTTTTTTATCTTGAGGAGAATCTTCCATATTCATTATAAAAGACTTGTCTATTTTAATAATGTCAAAAGGATAATCTTTTAAGTAACCAAGAGAAGCATAGCCAGTTCCAAAGTCATCCATAGATATAGTTGCACCAAGCTTTTTAAGTGCCTCTAATTGCTCTTTTATATGCATACCTTGCTCTATAAAGGCACTCTCTGTTAACTCAAAGTCAATATGCCCTGTGCTGATTTCATACTTCTTAAAAGTTTGTGTAATGCTATTTATAAGTCCTGAATCACGAAACTGTATAGGTGATAGGTTTATACTAACTCGAAACTCTTTATCTATAATACCTTGCCATTCATGAAGTGTTTTAGCCACTTCATCAATAACAAAATAACCGATGTTTATAATATGAGCACTCTTCTCGGCAATAGGAATAAATTCTTCAGGTGAAACAGATCCAAGTTCTTTGTTTGTCCAACGAATAAGAGCTTCTAATCCAACCATCTTCAATGTTTTTATATCAATCTTTGGTTGATAATAGACTTCAAATTCACCAGTTTTAAGTGCATGAAATATCTTGTTTTCAATGGATAGTTGTCTTGCTATGTTACTGTTCATCTCAGCTGTAAAAAATGAATAGCTATTTTTTCCATTGTTTTTAGCATCATACATAGCAATATCTGCATTGATTAAAAGTTCTGAAACATCTTTTCCATCTGTTGGATACAATGCAATCCCTATACTTAGTGTTACAATAACTTCTAGGTCATCAATTCTCATAGGCTGCATAAAACTTTTGATTATATTGTTACAGACAACCTGAATATCATAAGCCTCTGTCACATCGTTGAGAAATATGATGAACTCATCACCACCGAGTCTACCAATAGTATCTTTATCTCTGAGTGTTTTTTTGAGATGTTTGGAAACTTGGATTAAAACTTTATCTCCGGCATCATGACCTAAAGTATCATTTATATTTTTAAAGTTATCAAGATCTAGAAATAAAACTGCAACCGATGTGTTGTTTCTGTGAGACTCTTTTATGGTCTGTTCAAGTTGTGCTAAAGCTAAAGAACGGTTTGCTATACCTGTAAGAGAATCATAGTTAGCCTGGTACATTATCTTTGCTTCTGCTTCTTTGCGTTGCGTTATATCCGTTGTCTCTATGACAATTTGAATTATATCTCCATCGCTATTTTTTATAGGCTGAAAATTTAAAGAGAGCCATTGGTTCTCATTTTGTGTATCAATCTGTGAGTGTATGCCCATAGCAGCTTGTTTTACAAACTCTTGTATTTTAATATAGAGGTGTTTATTTTTAATAACATTACGTAAGTTCCAAATAACTTTACCAACAATATCTTCTTCTTCCTGGTTGAAGAAATCAAGAACATTATTTGTAAGGACAATTGTCCCATCAAGCTCAAGTATAATAACTTGTGTGCTTACCCCTTGAAATATTCTTTCTAACTGCTCTAATGCACCTCTTGCTTTTTCTCTGAGTTTATACTGCTCGGTAACATTTTGAAAAACTACGATTACACCCGTTATAGCACCATTTTCATCAAAAATTGGTGCAGCTGAATCTGCAATTTGATACTCTTTTTTATCTTTGGCAATAAGAGTTGTATGATTATGCAGATAGATGACCTTCCCATTTGTAAGGACTCTTTGTGCAGGGTCAAACATTGATTCTCTTGTTGTTGCATCTATAATCTTAAAAACCTCAGACATCTTTTTCATCTTAGCTTCTTCAAGTGAATAGGCAGTTAAGTTTTCTGCAACGGGATTCATCCGTACAATTCTTCCTTTATTATCTGTAACTATGACTGCATCCCCTATACTATCAAGTGTAACTGCAAGATTTTTTTCTTTTTCACCTAGTGAAGATATAGTATCGCTAAGAGTTTGAACCAATTGTTTGATTTCAATAGTATCAGTATTGATAGAACTAAAATCAATTTGAGTCGCATTCTTATTTTTTTGAAGTAGTTTTGTGAGACTATTTAAAGGTTCTAGGGATTTTCGACTCACAATAATAGACAAGATGAGCAGAATAATAGTTGTTACAATAATATTTATAATCAAATTATCCATATTTGCACTTAAAATATTGGAAAACTTAGATTTATTAATTCCAATATATATAGAAGAGTCAAGACCCGAAATGATGGTCTGTTTATACTCATAAATGAGGTGATTTTTAGTTTGAAACTTATTGAGCAGTGTTACATTTGAAGCATCAATTTCTCGTTCTTTTGAAGCTAGTAGGTACTTTGGAAATCCATTCACAAATGTAGACGCAAAGATTCTGTTTTGAGTATCGGTTACATAAATAAACTCTATTATCTCATCATTTAAACTTACTTTCTTTAATATGTTGGTTACTTTGAGTATGTTGTTTTCGATGATATCTCTAATGAGTGTATCACTAAGGAGTTGTGTAGCTGTTTTGACTACTATCTTTTCATAAGTTTGGTTGAGCTCCTCTTGCTGGTTTAGAGAAGTGTAGAGACCAACAACACTGTTAATAGATATACTTACAAATAGTAAAAATATTATACGAAAAGAGAGGCTCATTTGACATCCTTATCACACTCTTTAACTATACCTAAGTTTGTGGCAAGTTTATGAAGTAAACTATAGTCTAAAAGTTTACCTTCAGTAAAACCATGAGGCATTTCTGTATTTTCCCAATGATAGAGTTCTTTTTTATTTTTTTCTAGAGGATCAAATGCAAGAAGTGCTTTTTTTATTTTTTGAACAACCTTTAAAGGGACATCTTTACTTACAGATATTAAACTTGAGGGGTAGTGATGTGAAGTATAAATGATTTTCACAAGACCATCTTTTTGCAGTTTTTTTGCTAATGTATCTTGAAGTGAACATACATCATAGCCACCAGAAAGAACAGCCTCGGCACACTCCTGATGGGAGTCAGTAATAATAAACTCTGAAAAATCTTTTAATGAAAGATGATTTTCATTTAAAATTTGCCTTGGAATGAGATAACCCTGTGTTGAGTTTTTGCTTCCAAAGGCAAACTTTACACCTTTTAAATCACTTAAAGAGTTTATCTTACTGCCTTTTTTTGTGATAAACATTGAGGTATATGTTGGAAGCCCTTGATGATTTAAGCCTTTTACGAGAACTTTTGCATCACATTTTGTATGAGCTTTTATAAAAGAGAGAGCCCCTAAGATAGAAAACTGTGTATTCCCTAAGCATAGCTCTTCATCTGTTGAGCTGTCTTGTGGTGTGATGGAGAGTTTAAAGTTAAAACCTGTTTCTTGATGTAAGTACTTTAAAAGCGGAAGATACTGTGCTACATCTTCTTGAGGTTCACCTCTTAAGTCAAATCCAAAATAGTAAATACTTTTTTTTGATTTTTTTGTCTTATCTTGGGCTATATCTAGATCTGAAATAACTTCACTAGAATCAACATCAATTATCTTTGTCTTTTCATCTTGACTACAAGCAGTAAAAAAAATCAACAGAAGGAGAAAAAGTACTTTAGTTATAGTCATATTTGTTACTCTCTTTATAGGGGGGGGGGTAATATCTTTAATCCAATTTTACTCCTTTAGAGATTAACAATAACTGAATAGTGTTAATGAATGTTCTGATAAGTTGTATTGCGGTGTATTAAAGAACTTTGATACTTTTGTCGTGAAACTTCACCCACTTACATCGTTTCTTGTTTTTTATAGCATAGATATTATAAGTAAATTTTCTTCCACACTCTTGACACAAAAATGTAGCTCTATTTTTTGCCTTGTTATAAGTAACAAATAAAAAGTTCCCAAGTTGGTCACCTTCTTTATAAATAATTTTCTCATTTTTTAAGTAAGACTTTTCAGTGAGAAGGGCATCTTCTTTTTGTTTTGTGAGCCAAGTAGGTTCAAAGTCTTCTTCAAACTCATCTTCGTTCATCATGTGAGAACTTATCCAGCTCTCATTTTGAGTAGGGCATTTATATCAATAGGCTCAGAATACTTTACAAACGCAGTCTCTTGAGTATCTATAGCATACATAGTCATTCTATCTGCTAGTTCATTACCCTCATATCCAGCATGGGCTTTTATATGGGAGAGTTTTACATCTTGCTTGATTTCATTGTAGAGGAAATAAGCTTTTTTGATGATATCAAGATTTTTAATCTCACCACCTTTTTTAGTCCATCCCTTTTTCTCCCACGAAATAGCCCACTTGCTTATGCAGTCGATGGAGTACATAGAGTCGCACTTTATGCTAACGTTATTTCCTGCGTTAGTCTCGCGTTGTGCAATGACTAAAGACTCATATAAGGCTCCGAGTTCTGCTGTGTTGTTTGTTCCCATCGGCTCATAAAGTCCGTACCAAAGCTCAGAGAGTGAGTTATCTCTGTATATTGCTACACCCGAACCTGCTTTTCCAGGATTTGGAGTGCATCCGCCATCGCAATATATTGTTACAGCTCCATTAGTTAGAGGAACTTGAATCTCTTGCGTTTGGATAGTTTCTTTTACTTCACTTTCTCTATCATTTTGTCTAAACTTCTGTAGAGCCTTATAGTTCGTGATGATTGTTTTACGAGATGTTTTTGCTTTTATATCCCGCAAAAGAACAAAAAGTTCAGCCCGTGCATCTGAGAGTTCTTTACCAAGTGAAAGGGCAATAAAATCTTCTTTATTTGACAACTCTAGCCCAAGTAAAATAAGCTGTTCTTCATTCACTTCACCTTTTTTATCAACTCCTAACTCAAGTAAAGTTTCTGTAACAACTTGCATTATTCACCAACCTTAGAGAGATCAACCGGTGTGAATGTTTTAGCATTGTACTCATTAAGTTTACCTTTTTTATCGAGTTTTATAGCCCACTCGCGATACTCAACTCTATCTTCTTTGTACTCCATAATAGGAACAGCTTCACCACAACTAGTCTCTACGGCATAGATGTTAAAACGAAAGAAGTTACGTACGATGTTTTTTATCTCACCAAATTGTTCTGCATAAGTATCAAACATTTTATCTTCGCGTTCAACTATCTCAGCCTTACAAAAAAGTCTTAATATTTGAGGTTTACCAACAAAAGAATTAAAAACAAGTGTGACTTCTCCACCAGCTTTGGTATCTCTATATGTTCTGTTTCCACTTCCCGGATACTGCATAAAAAGAAGAGTACTCTCATCTAAAACTCTTATTGAATCATAACCTTTGGGAGAGAGGTTTACTTCCCCACCCGAACAAGATGCAAGATAAAATAATTTCTGTTCTTGTATAAAATCTATATCTTTTTGTTTTAATTTTTTGTACTGTTTACCCATTTACTTCCCTTTTTATTGCTTCTATACTAAAGAGTATTGAGGATTTAGAGTCTTTAGTATAGTTTTATGAATCTGCAAGATAGTCTCTTCTTCCACTTCGCCTAGTTTTTTTACAAACCTCTCTACTGAAAAACTTTTTATTTGAAAACATTCAAATGCAGACATTTTAGTAAGTCCATTAGTAGAGTTGTTTTGTACTTTAATAATCCAAGGATAATTTTCTAAATGTTCTTTGTACTCAGTGATGGGTACTACTATTTTTATACCAAATCTTCCAAGTCTATTGTCATTTACAACAACACATGGTCTAGTTTTTTGTATCTCACTTCCTACGCTTGGATTGAAATTTACTAACCATATTTCGCCCTGTTTAATACTCATAGAAATCTTCTTGAGTCTCGTCTAATTCTTTACAAAGTTTTTGGTACTCTTTATCTTTAGATGCCATCTCTGCTGCATCTTCCCATCTTTTTACTTCTTGTCTTTGTACATACTCTGCTATGGCTGTTTTATATATGGTGTTTAGAGATACATGCATAGTCTCTTTTAGTTTTACGACTTCGGATTTAATATCTGATGGTAAATTAAAGGATACTTTTTCATAGCTAATATTTGCAGTCATAATTTAACTCCATTTTTTACTACTATTATACACAGTATCGTTTTATTTGTCAAAGACAAAGGAGTATCAACTTGATTTAAAGTTAATTAAATAAGTTGTTTTTTAACAAACTCTTTATAATGCCCTTCTTCATTTTCAAGCTCTGCATGTGAGCCATTTTGAACAAGTTTCCCCTCTTCTAAGACATATATTCTATCTGCATTTTTTACAGTTGAGAGGCGATGTGCGATAGTTATAACTGTTTTGTTTTCTAAAATCTTCTCTAGAGCTACTTGGAGTTTCATTTCGGTATGCACATCAAGAGCAGAAGTTGACTCATCAAAGATAACAACACTTGGATTAGCGATAATCATTCGAGCAATACTTAAACGCTGTCTCTGTCCTCCTGAAAGTCTAACGCCATGATGTCCGACTATAGTATCAAGTCCCTCGTCCATTTTTACGACCATATCATCAAGTTGGGCTATTTGGAGTGCTTTGTGTATCTCATCGTCACTGATACTTTTATCACCCATTGTGATATTAAAACGCAGGGTCGAGTTAAAGAGTATGGGCATCTGTAAAACAAGATATATTTTCTCTCGAAGAGAGCTTTTATTTAACTCCTCGGTGAGTGTATCATTGTAGTAAATATCACCAGCACATTTCTCATAAAAACCAGATATAACTTGTGCAAGAGTAGTTTTTCCGCTTCCGCTTGCCCCGATAAGGGCTATTTTACAGCCTTGAGGGATACTCAGAGAGATATCTTGAAGTATATTTTTCCCGTTTGAGTAAGAAAAATCCACTTCTTTTAAAGTAATATTTACCTCATTTGACTCTAATGCTTTTGTGCCACTTACTTCTGTTTTAAGGCTAAGAATTGTATTGATTCGCTCTAGTGCTGACATGGCTGAGGAGTAAGAGTACTGAAAGCCAAGTAGGTCTTGAACAGGTGTCATGATAAACCAGATATAGCCAAACATGGCAAACATCATCCCGATGCTCAGATCACTATACACTACAAGTAAAAGCCCACTCGCCCGAAGAATCTCAAACATTATAAGAAAGATAGTGTAAGAGAGTCTCTCGTATGCTACATTTTTATAACCGTACTCATTTGAAGTTATCTGGATTTTATCGGCTAGTTTTATCGCTCGTGAGAAGAAAAAAGATTCTTGATTACTCGCTTTTATCTGCCCAAAAAGTTCTAAACTCTCTCCTACATCTTCTTGAAAGTCAGATATAGCTGCGTTTTCTTTTTTCTTTAAACCGCCTACTCTTTTAGACATTTTTTTGCTTAACAGCATAATGACAGGTTGAATGACAAGTATCATAAGACCTAAAATAGGGTCGATACTCAGCATAATTACACCAATAGCGAGTAAGGTTAAAGCAGAAGAGACGACCTTACTTACAGCCGTAATGATAAAAGCATCCAGTGTATTTACATCGGTGACAAGGTTCGAGGTAATTGCTCCACTTCCTATGGTTTCATACTCATTCATCGAAGTGATTTGTAAGTGTTCTATGAGGCGTTTACGAATCATAAAAGTAACATACTTGGAGATACGAGTAAATATTTTTGTCAAAATTACAGTAAAAATATAATAGGTAAAACGTAAAAATATAACAGCCAAAGCGACAATAAGTATATAGTTAAACGCAGTGGTAGAACCAAGTAGGGAGTTGATAGTTTGTATAAAAAGACCAGGTTTATCTAAAAGCACTTCATCAACCATAACAGGAAGCATTAAAGGGATGGGCACACTCACTAAAATAGCAAAGAGTGTGATGACTTGCCCATAAATGAGAGTTCTTTTTTTCTCTAAGATAAGAGCAAAAATTGTTTTTATAGTTATCTTATTATTCATAAGGGAATTATAGCTTTTATTTTGTTTTTACAAACCTAATAGTAGCACCGATTTCTACACTAGGTAGTGCTTTTTTTATAAAACCAGCAACAGTTGGTGGTTCAATGCCAAAGTCTGCATACATTACATCAAGTTTTCCGCTAACAGTGATAGAATCATTTATAAATGTTTTTATAACAGGCATTTTAATAGCTTTTGTAATAGAGTTTACTTCAAGGTCTCCCACAAGATAGAGCTGAGAATCAATAAGTTCTGTATTGTATATAGCAAAAGTGATGTTTGGATTGATATCGAATCCAAGAAGACTCATAACATCGGAGTCTCTCATGCTGTTTTCACTATCAAAACCTTTGATATTTATGAGAATTTTTCCATCTAGGAGTTTGTTGTCTAAGACATTTATTTGACCACTAACACTTTGGTTATTACCTATAATAGTAGTATCAATAAAAAAGAGAACATCTGCAAGGGATTTATAATAAACACTAGATTTTTTTGCATCTACTGTATAAGCTTCATGGGCTTGGAGAGCACCTGCGAGCAGTACTAATGTGATGAGTTGTGTAAAGAGAGATTTCATATAGCTTTTCCTAATATTTGTATAGGATAATGATAACAAAATTTAAGCAAAAAACCTAACTTGAAGCTACTAAAGTTATTTGCGTGATTTCAGCACTTGCACCTAAACGCATAGGAGGCCCCCAAAAACCTGTACCTTTGTTGACATAGATTTGAGTGAGTGGAGTGTGCTGATGCAGACCTGATATGTAAGGTTGTTGCAGACTCACTAAAAAACGAAATGGAAAAAGTTGTCCCCCATGTGTATGCCCACTTAAAACTAAGTCTATTTTTTGAATGTCATTTATCTCTTGTAAAAACTTTGGTTGATGTGCAAGTAAAACTGTAGGTGAGTCTGTTTCTCTGTGTTTAAGTGCTTTGTTTATATCTGGCATAAACTTTAAAGCTCTGTAACCAAACAAGTCATATACACCTGCGAGATTAAAACCCTTATGTTCTTCTCCTATATAGAGATTTTCATTCTCTAAAACTCGGATGCCTAAGTCCTTAACTCTTTGTATTATGCCCTCAATCCCATGGAAATACTCATGATTTCCTACTATATAATATGTTCCATATTTTGACTCTAAGGCTTTAAACTCTTCGAGTGCATCGTAAGCCTTGTTTATATCTATGTCGACTAAATCTCCTGTGATAACTACTAGGTCAGGTTTACAAGCATTTACTCGTTTTACAATATCTCTTATAAATGCACCATCAATAAGTCCACCAATATGAATATCACTCAGTTGCAGGATTTTATAGGGTTTATGCAGGTTTTTAATTTGTATCTCTTTTGTCTCAAGCACAACAGTTCTTGCTTCATAAATAGAACGAGAAGTGATTGCTGCGGCTGTTGCAACTGCACCAATATCAAGACTTTTTTTAAAAAACTGACGGCGGTTTTCTTGTATAGGAGTGAGAGATAATAAAAGATGAGAAATATCGTAGAGTACCGCTGTACAAAAGAGTAAAAAAAGAACACCAATAGGAAGTGAGAAAAGAAAATAGAGCCAAGAAGGAAAATCAATATAATAACGACCTAGAGCATAAAGAAATATTCCAAAAAGATTGCAATAGAGAAAAACTTTAAAGTAGTGTTTAGATGAAGGTGAGATAAATAAACGAGAAATAAGTCGTTTAAAAATATACATATTTAGAAGTGAAAAAACTCCTAAAAGTACTAGAGTGAAAAGAAGAGGGTGCATCGTTTATTCTACTGTAGCGATTGTATTTCTTCCACTATTTTTTGCTTTATATAGTGCACTATCCGCTTGTTTATAAAAGTATTCCAACTGTTTTTCATCACTTGGACAATGAGTACAAACTCCAACACTTACTGTAAGCTTTTTACAAGGGAGTTTACTCGAAGAGTGTTCAATATTTAATTCTAAAATTTGTTCATTAATACTGTTAATAATAGCCTGTGTGTCATCTTTCATGGAAATCACTCCAGCAAACTCTTCACCTCCAATACGAAATATAAGCTTACCTTTATTTTCAACTAAAGATGCAAGTTTTTGAGCAACCTTTTTGAGTACAATATCTCCAGCATAGTGACCATAGGTGTCGTTATACTCTTTAAAATAGTCAATATCAAGGATAAAAAAACTTACTGATTCATTGTTGTTTTTAGCATTATCTAGGAATTGAGGTAAGGTTTTGTTAAAATGCCTTCTATTGTATGAACCTGTTAGTTCATCGGTTATAGCTAAGTGGGTTAGTTCTTGAAGTATTTTTTGTTCGCTTGCTCTGACTAAAGAGAGTTCCTTATCTGCTTGTTCGTGAGCAGATTCTGTCATATAAATGATAAAAGTGAGTAGACTTGATGCAATAGTAAATCTTACTAAGTCTATAGATGCCCATTCTCCATCACTCCAAATACCTAAGCCTTTATAGGCAAGAGCAAACATAATAGTATAGAAAAATATGGATATATAGAGTCCAAGTTTTTTGCCATTGAACATAATAGCGAAATAGGGAATAAAGATACTCCAGATAATTCCAAAGTGAGAGTTTTCATTTCTAGTGATAAAAACAATCATAAAAGTCATTAAAACTATAGTAGAGAGAAAAGCTGCTTGTTGTATATTTTTATCTCTGCGAAGTAGCCCGAGAGTAAAGAGAGATAAAAGTCCTGTAAATAGGTCCAGAGCAGCTATAAAATAGTCTTGTGTTACTATTATATTTAGATACGCAAAAAGAAAAAAAGCTACTACACAAAGCGATAGCATACTGTTAATCATCACCACTCTTCTGTAGGATATAGTATCACTAAAAATTATATCAGCAGTAAAGTAGTTTTTTAGAAGAGTCTTTATATTCATAGCTCTAATGTTATCCAATATTAACTTTTTTACCTATTAAGAGTTTTTTTCTATCGCCTTTGCTATTCTTAAAAGTGTTTCTTCTTTTCCAACAACCGCCATGATAACATCTATGTTTGGTCCGCCCATTTTTCCTAAGAGTGCAACACGAAGTGGCATGCCGATTTTTCCAAAACCTATCTCCATTTCGCTTACGACTTCTTCCATTAGTGCATGGTAGTCTGTTGGTAGGTGAGGTTCGTTTGCTTTGAGCTTCTCGCTGTAAGCTTCTAGTACTTCAAATGCAGCATCTTTAAATGCTTTTTTAACAGCTTTAGCTTCATACTCACTTGGTGTTGTAACTATTTCAGTTACTAATGCCGCTAGTTCTTTGAGTGTTTTTGCACGCTCTTTAAGCGCATCAAGTAAAATCTCTTTTTTATCATGAGAAGTTAGAACAACACCATATGGAGTTAAAAGTTCTGCTAACTCTGCGTTTGATGTGTTTTTAATATAGTGAGAATTTAACCAGTCAAGTTTTTCAGTATTGTAAATACTTGCTGATTTATTGATATCTTTTGGATTAAATAACTCTATCATCTCTTCAAACGAGAAAATCTCTTGATCCCCATGAGACCAGCCTAAACGCACCAGGAAGTTAAGAAGAGCTTGAGGTGTATAACCCATCTCTTTGTAGTCCATAACATCAGTAGCACCATCGCGTTTAGAGAGTTTTTTACCATTAGAATTGTGAATCATAGGAACATGATAAAACGCAGGGATATCAAAACCTAAAGCCTCATAAACAACTATCTGTTTTGGAGTATTACTTAGGTGGTCATCTCCACGGATAACTTCGTTGATTCCCATAAGGTGATCGTCAATAGCCACAACAAAGTTGTATGTCGGAGCACCATCAGCTCTAGCTATAACAAAGTCATCTAAGATATCTTCAGCTTGAAATGAGATAGTCCCTTTTACACCATCATGAACTAAAATTTCACCTGTTTTAGGGCTTTTTATACGGATAACAGGAGCTACACCCTCAGGAGGAGTTCCTGTAAAATCATGGTAACGACCATCGTACATAGTACGTTCTTTGGCAGCCATCTGCGTTTCGCGAAGTTGTGTGAGTTCTTCTTTGCTCATGTAACACTTATAAGCTTTGCCCTCATCTAAAAGTTGTTTGATGTACTTGGCATAAATCTCATCGCGTTGGCTCTGGTAAGTTATCTCACCATCTGCTTCTAAACCTAACCACTCAAATGCTTTTAAAATAGCTTGAGTTGCTTCTTCTGAGTTTCTAGCTTTATCAGTATCTTCTATACGAAGAACAAACTTTCCACCACGGTTTTTAGCCCAAAGGTACGAAAGAAGTGCAGTTCTAAGACCGCCGATGTGTAAGTATCCAGTAGGAGAAGGAGCGAAACGAGTAACAACCATGAAAAAGCCTTTAGTTTAAGTAGTGCAATTTTATCTAAAATAGGTTAAAACTGCTTTATATTTTATGAATGTGTTATGATGTTACATTTAAATATTTACAAGGATGTGATTTTGAAATTATTAATTCTATTTCTTTTGAGTGTATCATTATTTTCTTCTACTCTAGATCCACTTCCTGAACCTTTGCTCCGTGCACAAGTGTTTTTTAATGCGGGTGAGTATGAGAAGGCATTGCCTATTTTACTGCAGTGTACAGTAGATTCTAAAAGTGCAGAAGCTGCATATAAGCTTGGATGGATGTACCAAAATGCTAAGGGTGTAGCACTAGATCATGAAAAATCTGCACATTGGTATAAAAAAGCTGCAGAGTGGGAAGTTTCAAAAACAAATCGTAAAAAACTTTACGAGACTATCTTTAGTAATATGAGCCCGCTGAGTGATGATGAGTCTACAAATACAGCCCTTAAACTTATAAGTGGAAAGTTTGCCCTGCGCGCATATGGGCCCAACTATCTTTTAGTTTCATACTCAGATGTTATCCCAAAGGGAGAGACAAAGTATGAATTTCATAGCCCAAACCCAGACCCTGATGGTGTAGCATATATAAATACCGAGATGCAGTATCAAATCTCATTACAAGCTGATTATGTAACAAATTTTTTAGGATTTCCTCAAGTTTGGAGTGCTGCATATACTCAGACATCATACTGGCAGATATTTATAAACTCTGCACCATTTCGTGAAACAAATTATAAACCTGAGATATTTGTAACCTTACCACTTTTACACAAAGCAGATATTATCGGTTTAAAAGGGATAGCTTTTGGTTATAAGCATGTTTCAAATGGTCAACCTGTAAGTGATGGAAATAGAACTCGAGAAAATGGACCAATTAAAGGCTCTCGTTCACGCTCATGGAATCGACTATATGCAAAAGCATTTTTTCAGTGGGGAAATTATTTTTCTACGATAAATCTTTGGCATAGACTTTCAGAAAATAGAGAGACAGATGATAATCCTGATATAGTGGACTATTATGGACAAGGTTCTGTGGAAATTAAATACATTCAGAAGAAACTTCTTATTAGTGCGAAGCTAACACCAAGTATAAACAAAGGTTTGGTATCAGGAGAGTTTAGTGTTAGTTATCCGACATTAGTAAGTAAAGATGTTTACTTCTATTTGAAAGGATTCAGTGGATATGGAAGCTCTTTGATTGACTATGATCAGAAGGTAAATAAAATAGGTTTTGGAATAAGCATATCTAGATAAAAGAGTGTTTAGCTAACTGTTTGGTAAAAAAAGATAAAATAGCATTAATAATTTTAATACTGGAATATATATGTATAAAACTTTTCTCTTTCTCCTTATAACGACTTTTGTGAATGCTGAGGTTTATAACGGTGTAGCTATCGTTGTTAAAGACAAGGCTATAACCCTCTTAGATATAAAACATGAGATGAAACTCTCAAAAATGAGTGTTTCACGAGCTACGGATACCTTAATCCGTCAGAAACTTGAAGAGGTAGAGATAGATAATAGAAAAATAACTGTTAGTTCTTCTGAAGTGTATGATGATATCAAAAAACTAGCATCTCGAAATAATATGAGTACTAGTGACTTTTATGATGCAGTAAGAGAGTCCAATGGTATGGGCTCGATGGAGTTAAAAGCTAAAACTAAACAAAAATTACTCTCTCAAAAACTTTATCAAGCTATTACTTACTCATCTTTGAGTCAGCCAAGTGACTTTGAGTGCGAAGAGTACTACGAGATGCATAAAGATACATATAAGCATCCTGCTTCGTTTACAGTCATAATTTATGACGGGGATGATAAAAATGAACTACAAACAAAAGTAGATAATCCTATGTTTTATTCTCCTAAGATTAGAACTAATGAACAGGTACTACCATATAGTAAAATCTCTCCAGAATTAGCCTCATTACTTGAAAGAACGCCACTAAACTCTTTTACAAATGTTATACCAAATGGTAAGGGTGGTTTTATGAGCTTTTATATGAAAGAGATAGAGTCAGCTAAGGCAGGTGGGCTCTCTAGCGTTAAAACACAAATAGTAAACTCCATCATGGCTGAAAAGCGTGAACAGGTTTTGAGTGATTATTTTGCACGATTAAAACATAATGCAGATATAAATGTTATACGTGAAGTGAAGTAAATGCTAAGTGATGCAAACTTCATAAACATAGCAACTGAGATAGCGAGTGCTTCAAAATGTGTCTCCAAACAAGTTGGTGCAGTTATCGTGAAAAATGGTCGTATTTTAAGTACGGGTTATAACGGTACTCCAGCAGGTTTTACAAACTGTCGTGATCATTGGAATAATGAATATACAGCAGAACACCATGAATGGAGTAAAACATACGAAATTCATGCAGAGATGAATGCTATTATTTGGGCAGCACGTGAGGGGATAAGTATAGAGGGTGCAACTATTTATGTAACACTAGAACCTTGTAGCGAGTGCTCTAAAAATGTTATAGCGAGTGGAATAAAGCGAATCGTTTATGCTAAAGAGTATGAACATACTCATTCAGCTGTTATCTCAAAGTTTATTAAAGATAACGGAGTAAGTATCGAAAAACTTTAACAAAAATGTTGTCGTTTTATAATAGTATGCCTTTTCTCTAAGCAGTTAATAATAACCCCTATAACTAAAATAGCTGCTCCATACATAATGATAGATGATAAATTGAGTAAAGGTGCCAACTCAACAAACATATAAGAGAGTAGAGCAATAATAGTGAGTTGCAGTATAAAGAAAAAGTTTGGCATCATTGAACCAGATGAATGGCGTTTGTTATGAGCATACATACTGTCCTCCTTAAACATTATTTAATATAATAACACTTTAGGTAAAAGAGTATGATTAAATTTAAAAACTAGTTTAAAAAGTCAGTTATTGCAGACTCAGGACGACCAATAATCGCTTTATTACCTTTAATAAGGACAGGACGCTGTATAAGTTTAGGATTTTGTATCATCGCTTCGATAAGTGCATCTTCATCTGTAACATTTTTTAAATCAAGTTCTTTATAGACAGCTTCTGTTGTTCTCATCCACTCTCGTGCACTTGTGAAACCTAACATACTAAGCATCTTTTTCATTGTATCCATAGTCAGTGTTTCATCTAAATACTTTACTACTTCACTTTCGCAGTCATCAGCCTCTACTACACTTACAGCCTCACGTGATTTACTACAACGTGGATTGTGCCATATTGTTATTTTCATAAATATTCCTTTATTTTCTTGGTATTTTACACTATAATAGTTCTAAAATAATTTAAAGAATGAACCTAGAAGGAAAATTTTACAATGAAATATGCTAACACCTACCATGCACTCGCAAATTTCGGAAGAGATTTACTGGAAAAAAAAACACTTTCAGAGGGTTTACCACTCATCTCTGTTTATGCTAAAAATGTTATTGGGGCACAACGCTGTTCTATTTTTATAAATGATGCAAAAAGTCAAGAACTTTGGACAACCATAGCTGATGGCGTTGAAAAGATTATTGTACCATCAGATAAAGGTCTTGTTGGAGCTACACTCAGAGAAAAAAAGCCGGTAATGACAAATGATCCTTACACTCATCCAGACTTTTTATCAGATGTAGATAAGGAGACAGGATTTGAGACAAGAAATGTTATCACAGCTCCTATTTTTAGTTCTAAACGCCAGATACTTGGAGTTTTACAACTTATAAATAAAAACACTGATTTTGATGAAGAAGATAAAAGATTTATGATATTTTTTGCACACTATATTAGCGGATTTTTGGAGCTTACACATGTTTACCTCAATGAAGAAGAGCAACTTACAAGAGAGCATTAAATGAAAAGATTTAATGAAATAGCTGAGTTCGGAAAGAAGTTAGCCTCACAAGATAATATGGATAATACTCTCTTTCTTATAGGAGAAGCAGCAAAACGTTTCTCAGATGCAGAACGTTGTTCTATTTTTATAGTAGATAATGAAGATCATATGCTCTGGACAAAGTTAAATAATGATATTGGAAGAATTGTAATAGGCTTAGACTCAGGTATAGTTGGTGATACATATACAAAACAAGAGGGTCAAATTGTAAATAATCCCTATGAAGACTCACGGTTTTTACTAAGTATAGATAAAAAGAGTGGTTTTATCACAAAAAATATGCTCACAATTCCAATATTTAACTCTAAACGCGAGGTTATGGGTGTAATGCAACTGCTTAACAAGTCACGATTTGATTTTGATGAGAAAGATTTAGAAATACTTACATTTTTAGCAAATTATATAAGTGGAAGTTTAGAACTTGCACTTATGTTAGATACTTAATCAATGTAATAATGAGCTCCATAAGCGAGTCTCATAACACCAACTGCATAGTTCGAGGAGTTGTTATATCGCATAATCTTTTTTGTAAAGCCTTTCATCTTTTGTAACTCAGGTTTACCTTTTGTAAAACAGTTATATACTTTACCACTCTTACTTGTCTCATAAACAAAAGAAGCATTTTTCGTAGCATAGTCATACTCATACCATTGTGCCTCAACCTTAGGAATATCTGGCATTTTATCCCAATTTATGAGTTGTGTAAATGTAGCTTTTTTATGGAGAAAGTTCGCAGCAGAGACTATAGCATCTTCCATATTTGTTAAATCAGCTACAGTGTTTTTGTATGACACAGCATAGATAAAACTATTTGGCATAAACTGAGGTATTCCAACTGCTCCGGCATATGAACTTGGTAAATTACACTCTTCAGGTATTAGCCCCGCTTTGTAGCAGTGACTTATGATAGAAGCCATATTTGTTTTTCCCATTTTTAAAAGCCACTTTTCTCTACTAGAGTTTGGTTTAGTTCTTACAACCATAGTGTTAAAAACTATAAAAGCATCATGCGTTGGTTTTATCTTTCCTAATTTGGTCTCTTTTAAAAGTATGGCAGCAATGATTTCACGATTCACACCATGCTTTTTTTCTATATAGTCATACACCTCTTTATATTTTTTAAGATTCTCTATCATTTGTGGTATATATTTTACAAGTACATTGTTAGCTTTTTTTTCTTGAGCTTGATGATGTTTAATTTTGCTTGGTTGCAAGTAAGTCCAACTCACTTCATCATACTTTTTTGTTTTAAAGTAAGAGGCTAAGAATTGGTTTGCATACTTATATGAAACACCTGATTTAACAGCTTGTGTACATACATCTGAATAGTTTTTATTTTTAAAAGTACAGTTAGTGTACTTTGCTTGAAGGAGTGTGCTGAGTGTGAGGAGTATGAGTAGTAGTTTCGTTTTCATTGTTTATCTCTTTTAATCTTGAAGGTGTACCGATATCGTGCCACATCTTTGTAAACACTTCACCACTTATCTCTTGTTTATCTATGCTTTGTCGTAAAAGTGGTGCGAGGGATTTTTTTTCTATAGCGATAGTATCAAAAAACTCATGAGTATAATACCCTATACCTGAGAAGGTATACATTTCATCAGCTTTGTTTAAAACTACACCTTGCTTGAGGGAAAAGTCACCTTTAGTGTTATGCTTGGGGTTAGGAACTAAAATAAGGTGTGCTTTTTTCCCTTGTAAAAGAAAGCTAGCATCAAACTCATAGTCGCAGAAAACATCACCATTAACAACTAAAAAAGGCTCATTTCCTAAAAGTGGGAGTGCTTTTTTAATACCACCAGCAGACTCTAGTGCACCAGATTCTTGCTCATCAGAGTAGAAAATACTAATACCATACTCAGAACCATCACCTAAAAATTCAGGAATTTTATAGCCTAAATGAGCAATGTTTATAACTACTTCTTTAAAGCCATTTTTTACAAGTTTTTCTATATGCCAAAGTATAAGAGCTTTGCCTTGTACTTCTAAAAGAGGTTTTGGAAGAGAGTCTGTAAGAGGTCGCATTCTTTTCCCGAGACCGGCTGCTAGTATCATCGCTTTCATTTGGTGATACTTTGTAAAAGAAAAGCAAACTCTTTAGTCTCATCATATCGTAATGCAGTCTCTATCGTATACTTAAGAACAAGGGGAATGTCTTTTAGGTAACCATCTTTTTTATCTCTGAGGTGTAGTCGTGAGAAGACACCAAGTACTTTTATATGGCGTTGTAGACCCATCAAGTCAAACCATTTTAAAAAGACAGTATCACTTACATCTAAAGCTTTTTTATCTCTAAAGTAAAGGGCTAATTCTTCTATGTCTGCTCTATCAAACGCAATGTAGCAGTCTTTTAAAAGTGATACTAAGTCATAGGTTATAGAACCACTCATCGCATCTTGATAGTCAATGACTCCTATTCCATTTTGAGGTGTGAGCATGATATTTCTAGAGTGAAAGTCACGGTGTACAAAAACCTCTTGGGGCTGTTGTAGAACTACATCAGAGATAGCATTAAGTGTAGAACTTATAAGTCCGTTTTCTTGAGTAGTTAAAGAATAAGAAAGCTTTTTTTCTAAGTACCACTCTTTCATCAAGTCCATTTCGAAGTGTAAAAAAGCTTTGTCATACAAAGGAAGATTAGCTGTATCTGCATCTTGCATTTTGAGTATTTCATTTATGCTATTTTTATAGTGTTCCTTAAAGTTAGAACTCTCTAATACATCAAGAAGTGGCACATTTCCAAAATCTTCTAAAATCAAATACCCATCTTTCTCATTTCTCTCTAAAATATGTGGAGCTTTGACCCCTGCGTTTAATAACCTCTGCGTTACATCTAAAAAAGGAGAAAGTGAGGCTAACTCTAAAGAGCTATCCATAACTATAACAGTTTTAGAGGTTTTAGTTAAACGATAATACTTACGAAAACTTGCATCTGCACTTGCGATACTGAGTGTAAAATCTACATACGGAGTAGTTTTTATCCAAGATACAAGAGTGTCGAGCTTATCCATATATAGCCCCGAGTTGTGAAGGTTTTGTAGCACCAGTGATAGAACATAAGTCTACTAGCTGTTTATTACTGCGTTTATAAGCAAACCATGCAAACGCCATCGCTTCGAGTGCATCGCTATTTATACCTAATTCGTCACTGCGTTTAAGCTCACAAGTTGTAAGCTCTTCTAGCCTTTGTATAAGAAAAGTGTTTCTAGCACCGCCACCACAGACTATAATAGTTGTAATATTCCTGTCCTTTAAATCATTTGCAATAGTTTGTGCTGTAAGTTCGAGGAGAGTCCTTTGTATGTCATTATCGCATAAATGTTCAAATTTTGTAAGTTTTTCTTCAATCCAAAGCGCATTAAAGTACTCTCTTCCTGTACTTTTTGGGGCTATTCTTGAGAAGTATTCATCTTGGAGCATAAGTGCTAAAAGTGCCTGAGATAGTTTACCACTACGAGCAAAATCCCCATCTTTATCATACGGTTTAAGCTGTGTTTGACTCATCCACCAATCAAGTAAAACATTTCCACAACCAGCATCCCAGCCAAGAGTTTTCTCATCTAAAATAGTGATATTTGCCATACCACCTATGTTTAAAACAGCCACTTTTTTTTCTAAATGTGCAAAAAGAAACTTATGAAACGCAGGAGCAAAAGGGGCACCTTGTCCACCATTTGCTATATCCATGCGTCTAAAGTCTGCTATTGTTCTTATGCCTGTTTGAGCGCACACAATATTTGCATCGCCAAGCTGCATAGAAAAAGGAGTGTCCCCATCAGGAGAGTGCCAAAGTGTTTGACCATGAAGACCGATAGCGGTAATACTCGAAGTGTCTATATCTTCATTTTTTACAAAGGCATTGATAGCATCACTAAACATAAATCCGAGTTTATGGTCAAGTTCACCAACATTTTTAAGAGTAGTGGGTGTAGATATCATCTGAAATATCTCATTTTTTAGCTTAAGATCAAAAGGATACTCATATGATTTTAAAAGTTCACAGCTAGTATCTGTTATCTCACACAAAGCGATATCCACACCATCAAGACTTGTTCCTGACATTACACCGATATAGAGTTCTTTTTTATGCATACTTGTCCTTTTTTGTTATTTGCATTATAGCAAATGATATGACAGTTCCAATAGTTATCTGCCATGCAAAACCTATGCTTAGTCCAAATGTATAAGGTTGAAAAACGAGCACTGTTAAAAAACCTCCGATTAGAGCATAAGGGACAGCTTTTGCACTGCCTCTCTTAGTAAATATAGCTGAGAAGAATACTCCAAGTAGACCAGTGTAGGCAAATGCCATGACGCCAAGGGCGAAACCTATAAGTGAGAGCTCTGAGTACCTTTGCCAAAAGTAAGAAAGGATTGCCATTGCTGATAAGATAACAGCGAACAAGAGGACTGCGTTTCTTGATGCTTTTATGAAGTGAGTCTCGTCTGTCTTTGGATTTTTCTTTAGTTTATAAGGTTTATAAAGATCTTCTATGGCGACTGAGGAGAGAGCTCCTAGAACTGAGTTTGTGCTTGAGAGAGCGGCTGCAATTGCTCCCACAGTTACAAACCCACGAAGTCCCTCAGGCATCTCGTTTAAGATATAGTACATAAAGATAGTAATTTTCTCGCCATTAAAACTCTGGACTACATTTGCATTTTCATAATAGACAAAAAGCAGGGCACCGATGAGTAAAAAGAGTAATACGATAGGGATGGTAAAAAGTATAGAGAGTATAAGTGAACGCGATGCTTCATCTTTATTTTTACAAGAGAGAACTCGTTGTGTCATATCTTGATCAAGTCCAAACGCCGCGATATTTAAGAGTAACCATCCACTTAACAGTCCTATGATACTAAACTTACCATCCAAAGAAGTATCTATAAACTCTAGTTTGTTGCTTGCATGTAAAACTGCGATAATATCTACACCCTCAAGTGAAGTGTAGAGATAAAAAACGACAACAAGCCCAGCACTTACATAAGTGATAGCCTGAATAACATCACTGAGTATAACGGATTTAACACCACCAAAATAGGTATAAGCCAAAGCTCCAAGTACTAAGATGAAAATAGAAATTATCATATGGGGGAGTAAGATATCTAAAAATAGTATCATACTAATGGCTAATGCCGCGATGTAGAGTCTAGCCCCACTTGCCATTACTCGCCCAACTAAAAACATCATGCCTGCCTGTTTTTTTGCACTCTCACCATATCTTGTCTCTAAAAGTTCATAGACAGTAATAGCTTTAATCTCATAAAACTTTGGTACAAAAAACTTTGCTACAAAAAAGACAGCTAATAGTGAAGAGAAGTAAAAACCTATGAGTGTGAAGTTGTGTGCATAAGAAAATTCTGGTACTCCTAAAAAGGTTGCAGCGGATTGCGATGTGGCAAGTATACTGATGGCAACTGCTAAGAGAGGCATAGAGTTAGAAGCTGTAAAGTACTCTCTACTTGAGCGAATCTGAGTAAGAGAAAACCGGTAAGAGCTAAAGGCTAAAACGCCAAAGTAGGCTAGAAATATAAACCAATCAAGTCCGGAGAAGCTACTAGTTATCAAGAGCTTCTCTTATCTTGTACATAAATATTTCTCCAGGGTCATTCTTTTGTGTTCTATAACTCTTGTCTTTTTCTAACCAAAGTTTTGAGCTTTCATATTTTCTATACTCATAATGCCCAAGAACATTTTTGATACTAGGATACTTTACTTTGAGATATTTTATGAGTGCGATATTTGCTTGTAATTGTGCTGCTGTTAAATCTTCTTTTGTATTGTTCTTCCCACCAACATTTTCTATACCTATACTTGAGTAGTTAAGCCCTATAACATGTCTAGCCATGATATTATCAGGCATAAGTTGATGAATGATACCTTTGCGGTCTATCAGGTAATGAGCAGAGACATTTAGGGCAGAGGCTTTGGCTATATCTTTTCTATCACTAAAAAGTAGTTCAGGATTAAGTCGCTCGAAAGATTTGTCAAAATCCATCATAGCAGTCCAGTGAACAACTATGTTTTTTGGAATTATTTTTATGTTTTTTACAGTAAGTCCATAGTGTGTTTTGATGTACTCTTTTGTGAGTTGTCTGCGTTTGCCTGTAAAGATGATGGGTTTAGAGATGATAGAATTCTTTGTATGCATATTTTGTATACGAAGATTTGCTCTTTTAATTGTCTCTAAATCGATAGCACCACTTTTTACTTGTTTATATATAGTTTCAACAATCTCTTTAACACTATTGAGAGCGAGCTGATTTCCAAAGAGTAAGATATCTACTCCTGCGTTTATGGCTAAAGTAGTACTCTCTTGGAGTGAATAGTGTGCAGAGATAGCTTTCATCTGCATATCATCACTGATGATTAAACCTTTAAAATGGAGTTTGTTACGAAGCAGTTGTGTATTTACCTTATAAGAGAGTGTTGCTGGATACTTTTTATCAAGATGTTTATTAAATACATGGGCTGTCATAATCGCATCGGCTCTGTTTTGTTGTATAAGTGTTTTGTATGGATTTAACTCTTTTTGAGTCCATGTCTCACTAACATCTACAAAACCTTTATGTGAATCCCCAAGAGAAGAACCATGCCCCGGAAAGTGCTTTAAAACGGAGATTATTCTTTCTTCTTTTTGTGCATCTATAACTAAAGAGGCATACTTCACTACATCTTTACTTGTTTTACCAAAAGAGCGTTCAAGTCCGACGATAACTCTATTTTGAGGATTTACACTAAGGTCAACTACCGGTGCAAAGTTGAGGTTTATACCTACACTGTGTAACATCTTTGCTTGAGCGATGTATATTTCTTGTGCTTCTTTGGCATTTAGTTTAGAGACAACAAACGCAGAGGGTATTTTTAAAAATCCGTATGCAGGTTTGAGTCTAGCAACTTTTCCACCCTCTTGGTCTATACCTATAAAAAGAGGATTTTTAGAGTATTTTTGTAAATCACCTGTGAGATGCTTTACTTGGTAGGCATTGAGTATATTTTTTACTCGTTTTCTATCATTGTAAAACTTATCAAAAAGAATGACACCACCTAAGTTATATGTTTGGATGTCTTTAACAACTTGAGAGTTATAAAAAATAGTTTGATCTTCAAATCCAACGATAAGCATTTTTCCTATCATCTTTTTAAGTTCTATATCTTCTGTAGGGGCTGCGTTTAGAAGTAAAAATGTTTGAAGTAGCAGTAAAAATATTTTCATTAGTATCCTCTTAGATAATTATTAGCTTATTTATATCATTAATCACTTTAAAGATAAGTGATTTCGTTTTCTCTTTTGTAACACTCTCTGGCTTAAAGTTGTCACTCACTACTTTAAGGATATGAAAGTTTTTTATGGCAGGTGAATGAGTAACTGCATCTAAAAATCCATAAGATTCCATATCTACTACATCATACTTTGCCTCACTTATAGCTTCATCCACACAAACAAGACTCTTTTTACTCTTTTTAAAAGGATGAGCTATACCATCATAAACAACTTCTCCTATTTCTAAAAGTGAACCTATTTCATAGTCTTGTACAGCACCACAAATACCTATATTTATATATATGTCATCATCTGTTATATCATATTGATTGATGAGGGCTTGGGTGGCTTCTCTTGCATTTATTACTCCAATCCCACTAAGTATTATTTTTTTAGTTTCATCATAAAAAAGAGTATATTTGCCAAGTTTTGTTTTTTTAAGTTTATCTCTGTCAACAAAGGCTTGGACCTCACTCTTGAGTGCTATAACTAAATAAATCAATAAGTTTTCCTTTAAAGTTAATTTCGATATTATAGTGAAAATATAACAAGGAAATTTTTTATGGCACTTAGTAATCCAGACTATTCTAATTTAAATTATGAGGAAATGGCAAAAGAGATTGGACTTAAACCAAAACATATTCCCCTTCTTCTTGCAAGTTTTTTAGAAGAGGCTGATCCTGTACTGTTAAAATTAAAGACAGCTGCTCAGAGTAATGATTATGAAACTATCAGAGCATCTGCCCACTTTTTAAAAGGAAGTGCTGGGAACTTGCGTTTTAATGATCTGTATGAGATGTCTAGAGAAGTGGAACTCGCAGCTGGTGAGAACAACTCAAGATTCGAATATGTGAAATATTTAGAAGCAATGAGTGCAGCAGTAGCTACAATTAAGATATAAATAATTATATTTAGATATACTTCCAGTTCTCTTCTTTAGACCTGTGCAATGGTTACTAAAGGTAATGTGTCAGGGTAGGAATACAGCAGCACGCTTTTAGTGATTATGTGCCGCAGGTATCTGGAGAAGAGTCTTCATTTAAAATATCATTATCTATTTCCGAATCGTAACTTTTTTCACTATAATGAGACAATAAAAATATAAAAGGCAATACTAATGCAAAAAAATACAAAAAAAACAAACTTTAAAAAAGGTTTCTCACTTATAGAACTTATGATCGTTATCGTTATTCTAGGACTATTAGCTGCTATGGTTATGCCATCACTAACAGGAAAGGGTGCTGAAGCTAAACGAGACTTAGTATGTGTTCAGATGAAGTCTATTTATGATGGTGCATTAGATATGTACAAAATCAAAAATGATTTATATCCATCAACAGAAGATGGCTTAAAAGCTCTTACTCAAAATGATTCTTATTTTAAAGATGGCAAAATGCCAAAAGATTCATGGGGAAGAGAGTTTATTTACATAAACGACGAGGGAAAAGTAGAACTTATATCTCTTGGTGCTGATAAAAAAGAGGGTGGTAAAGACGAAGGCGAAGACATAAAACTTAGTGAGTGTGACAAAAAGTAGGTGAAAAAAGCATTTTCTCTCATAGAACTGATGATAGTCATAATGATAATAGGTGTAGTATATACCCTTGTTATTTCAAAACTTCAAAATGTGGGTGAAGCAAAAATGACACCTAGTTTGAGTAACTTAAAAGAGTATCTTATCTCTTTAAATGAAGATAAAGAGAGTGTAAGGTTCCTCTGTCTTAACGATTGTTCAAGCTGTAGTGTTTATAAAGATGGTGTGAAGTTTCAAGAAATCGAGAATTTTTTTGATGAGAATATCCAAACTTACAGATATGATTTCCTTCTAGGTGCTATCAGAGTAAAAGATAGTGTTTACTTCAATGAAGAAGATATACAAGAGAGTGTCTGTTTTAGTTTTGGCATTGATGAAAATTTAGTTGGGGACCAAGTTATAGTAGTATATAAAGAAAAAGCATATGATTACTCTGCTTACTTTACTAAAACACAAGTTTATGACTATTTAGAAGAGGCTATAGATGCCAGACAAAAGATTATACAAGAAGTGATGCAATGATATTTAAGTACAAGGGTATAAACCAAGAGGGTAAAAAAGTAAGTGATAGAGTCGAAGCAGTCTCACTTGAAGAGGCTCGTGTAAAAGTAAAGTCTTTAGGCATTATTTACCAGTCGCTTGTTGAAGATGAACCAGCATTTTATGAGAAGTTTGACTTTAGTTCTAAGTATAAGATTCCACCTAAAGAGTTAGCATCTCTCTCTCGAGAACTTTCTATGTACATTCGCTCAGGGATAAGTATCGTTTCAGCTCTAAAAATCGTTCAAACACATTATGAAAAAAACAAAAAAATGAAACTCTTCTTATCTACAGTAAGTACTCATTTAGATGAGGGTCAAAACTTCTACACTGCATTAGAAGCCCAAAGCATAGTAGAACTTCCAGCCTTTTTTAAAGAGTCCATAAAGGTGAGTGAAAGCGGTGGAATACTCGATGAAGTGCTTTTAGAACTTTCGCGTTTTTTAAAAGAGCAAGATAGGATTCATAAAGAGATAAAGGGAGCATTTGCTTACCCTACTTTTATGATTATCATCTCACTTGTGATGATAGCATTTATGCTTACCTTTGTAGTACCCCAAATAACAGGAATCTTCGAGAGTATGGATCAAGAGCTTCCTATGCCAACACAGTTTGTCATAGCAGCAGGAGAGTTCTTCTCTAAGAACTTTACAATCATGCTAGTCATTATAGCCGTAGTTGTCGTAGTTTTTGTAACACTCCGTAAAAAAGTGTATACCTTTGCTTATGGAGTAGATAAGTTTATGCTTACACTCCCACTCTTTGGCTCAATCGCTCTCAAAAGCGAACTTGCACGTTTCTCTTACATAGCTTCACTTTTAACTCGCTCAGGCGTTCCTTTTGTTCAGACTATAAACCTAAGTGCAAACATCTTAAACAATCGTGTCATAAAAGAACTTTTTGTTGGTGCTGCTAAAAAAGTCGTAGAGGGAAAACTTCTTTCAAAGGCACTTAATGAATCAAGTACCAAAATAGACAATGCTTTCATTCAGTCTATAGCACTTGGTGAAGAGACCTCCCAACTTGAAAATGTTCTTACAAATGTTTCAGAGCTTTACTTTGAAGAGAATCGTGACAAGATAAGTTTACTCCTTACACTACTTGAACCAGCACTTATGCTCTTTGTTGGTGGAAGTATTGGGTTTATAGTTGCTGCGATGCTTCTTCCTATTTTTTCAATGAGCATTAATTAGTGAGACAAGCACGCCATGGCATCGCTCTACTCATCACTATTATGTTTGTTATAGTCATTAGTGTAGCTATCGGTTTTGGACTAAAACAGGTAAATAAAGCTTCCTCTATAGTTAAAAATGAAAACTTTATGTATCAGAGTCGAATTATAGTAGAAGATATTTTAAAAATTTTGAAAACATCTCCGGACATAAAAAGCTTAGCAGACACTAACTCTAGTGAGATACTATTCCTTTTTCTCTCTCAGTCATCATTCATACCTTTTGAAAGTTCAGGTTTAGAAATAATCATACACTTGAGTAGTGCAAGAGAAAAGCTAAACCCTTTAGCTTTAAAAAACAGTCAAGAACGTCAAGACTCCATAAAACAGTATTTTAACAACTACAATATAAATAGCCAATATGTAGACCTTTTACTCGACAACATGAGTGGCATCAAAGAAGACAATAGTTACAGTAGTATGATTTTTGATGAGAACCCTTATCTCTTTAGAGACTATATAACTTCAGCTGAGCATTTAGAACTCATAAATGATTTTTATCTCAAAGAGTATAATGATAACTCTCTTTCAAAAATTGACTTTAACAATCTCTTTTACTATAGTACAGATGAAAACATGAGCATTGATGTAAACTATGCAACTACTGAAGTCTGGGAGATGCTACTTCTAACTAGCAAAGCACGTGCAGAGTTCCTTAGTAATGGAAGAGGAGCATATACAGACTTAGCCTCATTAAATTTAGATGAAGATGAAAAAACGCAATTAGCACTATTTCCTATAAGTTATTTTGAACCAGTACTTTTTGTAAGATTAGAAATAAAAAAAGAGCAAAGCACCGCAGAGATTAGTTTTGAGTACAATATAAGAACTAAACAAGAATCAAATTTTCTTATTCAACCTTAAAGGACAAATTAAAGAAATTTATACTGCTTTAAGGCTTCTTTCAATACAATAGCATATAAACTATAGTGTTCTTCTGCTAATATTAAGTAACAGAAGTAATTAAGAGAGTAGAATTTATTTGTAATTTTGGCATTTTAAACTTATGTGTTAGTATGTAAGCCCAAAAAGAATTTGCAAATTCTTTCGAAAGAAAAGAAAAAAAAGGAATATATATGAATTTTAAGAAATCAATGATTTCAGTTGCTGCAGCCTCGTTGCTAGCAGTAAGTTTTGTCGGTTGTGGAGATGGTAGTACTAGTACTGCTGCAAGTACTACAGACGCAACAAATAAAGGTACTATAATAAGTAACCCAAAAGGTACTGTTACAGGTTTAGTTCAAGACACTAATGGTAACCCAATAGCGGGTGTTTTAGTTTATTTAGCTGATAAAAATGCTACTACAAATGCTGGTGGTCTTTATACATTTAACGATGTTTCAGTAACAAACACTGTTGGTGCTGATGCTCCTACAGCAAATAATGTACTTTCTGTAACTATCGCTGCTCCAGCTGGTTTTGTAGGTGCAACTGTAACAGTAAGTCCAAGTGCTCAACTTGATAGTGCTGAAGGTGCAACTACAACTTCTGGTACTGAAACTTTCATAGATGGTTACCTAGCTCAAGCTGGTACTGCTGTTCTTCCTGAACTTAATGGTTCTGTAACAGGTGTTTTAAGAAATACTAATACAGGTGCAGCTCTTGCTGGTGTTGAAATTGTTTTAGAATTCGTTAGTGGTGGTACTGCTGCTGCAACTGCTCAAGAACAAGCTCAAAACGGTGTTGCTACAACCTATGCAGTATCTACATACAGAGCTACTACTGATGCGACTGGTACTTACTCTTTTACAAGTATTCCATCTGACTCAACTTTTACAGCTACAGCTCCAGGCTATATTTTAACAGCTGGTACTGCAGTTATCGGATTTGCTACAGATGCAGAGACTACTACAACTCTTGGGGATTCAACTGCACTTAAAATAGTTTCTCGTGATATTATTTCTCCACTAGTTAGAAACAGCTCACTACTTAGCCCAGTTGCATCTTCTCTTAGTTCGATTGCTGCTTCTACTGTTCCAGGCCGTGCACTACTTGCTGGTTCAACTCTTTTAATGTTAGAAGATGATGTTCGTAACTCTATTACAATTAATTTCTCTGAGTCTATTGATACACTATCTGAAAATGACGATGATAACACTAAGTCTGTACGAGTTTATGACTGGTCAACTTCAAACTACATGGATCTATCAGCTGCTGGTGCTGTTGTAATCTCTGGAAACACTTTAACAATCAACTTTCCAAACCCATTAACAAATGGACAAGAGTTTGATGTTAATTTACTTATCACAGACTTTAAAGATACTTCTGGTAACAAATTAACTATTACTGATGCTGCACCAACTGATACAGTTGATGATACTGCTACTTCTGTTCTCTCTCCAGCTGGAACTCAGTCTGTGAGACTTCAACTTAAGGCATTTACTGACTTAAACCTTGATGCTACAGCAGTAACTGCTCAAGCTCAAATGGAAAAAGATACTTTTAGCACTCCTACAGCTGCTGAACAAACTACTAGAACTTATGCAAATGCATTTAACGATGTTGATACAACAACTGCTGCTATAGAAGGTTTCAATACTTTAGAAGCTGATGCTAGACTTACTGCTTTATCTGTAGCTCAAGGTCCAGGTGTAGCTGTTGATACAACTATGGCAAGAATTACTTTCACACCTTCAAATGCAACAAGCTATGTACTTAGTCTAAAAAGCAGAACAGGTACTGTTAAAAGTTTACAAATGACTGCAACTAGTAATGTAAATAATAGTGCTGGTCCTACTGCTGCTACAAATAATACTACAGCTATAGGTATCGTTACTGATGATAATGTTACTCCAGTTGAGATAGTGCTTGATAGTACAGGTGTTTCTGCTCTTGCATTTGGTGATGTTCTTACAATCATTCCACTAAATGATGATGGTTATGCAGGTACAGCTCAAACTATTACTCTTAATGATAATGTTGCAGCTACTACAGTACTTCAAAGATCATACATGGGTGCTACTGCATTAACTAATGCTGGTGGTGCAGTTACTACATTTGGTGGTGGTGGTGAGCTAGCTAATAACTATGCATTATCTGCTGCTGTTGGTACTCCAATACTTGGTTTAACACCAGGTTTACTTGACAACTTAGATGCTGCTGGAAATAACATTTTAGATGATAATACAGCTGTAACAGCTGATCAGACATTAAACAGAGAGTTATTTATTTTTAATGGTAAAAATGCTGCTACTCCTCCAGTAAGAGTTATTAACATTGCTAATGTATATGATAACACTGCATTTAAATCTTTAAATGGAGATAGAGAAATCGGTGTTACTTTTTCTGAAGATGTTAACTTAAGCGGTGTTACTCCAACTTATACTGGTAGTTCTGTAACTTCAGGTTCATATGTAGTAAACAATAATGTTACTGTTGATGATAATGGTGTTGCTAACCTAGTTGACTTAGTAAACTTTAAAACTACTGATGTTATGGCTCTTGCTAATGACAATCACGGTAAGGTTATGAGTTTTGATGGTATCTTAGATGCTAAAGGTAATGTTGCTTCTAATGCAGATATTGTAACAGAAGATATGATGCCTCCATTTGTAACTAAAGCTGAGTATACAGGTGCTAATTTAATTATCACTTTTAATGAAGCTATTACTGCTCCTACAACAGGTGCTGGTACAGTTACAATTAATGTAAGAAATGCAGGAGATACTGATGATAGAGATATCGTTCTTGATACTAGTTTAATTAATACTGCTACTCAAGCAACTTGGTCTTTAGATGCAACTTCTAAAGTATTAACTATTACTGCTAACTATCTTGCGTTAACTACTAATAGTTTAGCAGCAATTAATACACTTCAATCTTTATTTGATGCTGGTTCATATATTGAAACTGATTATGATACAACTGCTAAACAACATGCTCGTTTAGAGTTTAACAATATTCAAGATGCTAGTTCTAACACAAACTCATGGACTAATTGGAATGCAACTAAGATTCCTGGTGAAGTTCCTGCCGTTGAATTTGCTGCAGTTGACATGATTGGTACATTTACAGTTCTTGCTGATCCAAGTAACTTTAATATCGGTGATGATATTGATGCTGTAGCTCAAGAGGTAGTATGGACATTTAGTCATGCAATCGCTGTTGATAGTGCTGGTGCTACTAGTGTTACTGAATTCTTTGATATTGATGATGCTGGTGTAAGTATTAATACTACTACCGGTGTTATGACAGCTACAAATGTTGCTCTTAGAGCTGCTGGTGCTTGGGATGGTGTTGGTACAAATGACTTTGAACAAACAATTGCTGGTGTAAATGTTGCTCCTGCTGCTTACAATGCTGCAGGTATGAGCTTTGATAATGTTGGTTCATACATGAGTCTAGCTGCTGATAGAAAAACTCTAACATTTACATTTAGAGGGACTGGTGGAGGTACACTATTATTAGCAGGTGACCTTGTTAAGTTTACAGGTACTGCAGGTGCTAAAACAGCATTCAAAAGTGTTTATACTGCCGATGAGATTATCGGTCTAACTGCTAATACTCAATAGTATTAGTTTGATTGTTTCTAAGTTCTTTACTTAGAAGCATTTCTACATAGGAGAGTTTATCTCTCCTATACTCTTTTTAGTAATCTCCTATTTATGTATTTTAGTTATACTTAGTCAAAATACAAATACGGACACTTATATGAAAACCACATTATTTTTAATATTATTCTTAACTTCAACAATCTCTTTTTCATTAGAACCATTCGCTGTAACATCGTATAGTGTCGCTACACTATATAAAGAAGCAAAAGAGCTTATACAAGAGAAAAAATATGATAAAGCGATAGAAAAATTAAAAATATGTCAACAAACAAAAAGATGTTCTAGTAAACTTATTGAACTCTATTCAACAGTAGGAGAACTTAAAAATATACAATTAGTAGAAAAGTATACTGAAATTGCATTTTCAATGGGAGAGGATAAGGTTTATCATAATTTAGCAGTACTCTACTATAAAGAAAATAACATCACTAAAGCAAAAGAATTTTTTCAAAAATCAGGTGAAGCTAAAATATACGAATCCTTATTTAATCTAGGACAAATATTTGAAAAAGAAAATAATATAGCTCAAGCTATTAAAAATTATAAAATTGCTTCTGAACATAATATAAGCGAAGGCGATTACTCATTAGGTGTACTTTATTATAAACATAAAAATATAAATAAGTCACTATTTTATTTTAATAAAGCAAAGAAACAGGGTTATAAACCAGCAGATAAAGCACTTAAAAGCATAACTAATGCCATTGCTCACTAATGTAGATAAGGGGGGGGGGTACCCCATAGTGAGACTAGTCTAAAACTTTACAATTTTCATAAAATCTACTCATGCCATTAAAAGTATATTTAACAGATTTTCCTGAATCGGCAATAGCTATTGTTATGTTTGCTGATGCTTTGTCACTCTGGTAAGTTCTAACACCATCTTCGATACTGCTACGTTTGATTGTGACACCTCTGTTTAATGCAAGAGATTTTCCCTTAGAAAACATATCGACATTGCCTTCTTTTTCAATAAATTTAATATCTCTAGTAGAGTTGGGTGTTTCAACTGTACAAACAGTAGTTACATCTGCTAAAGCGAATGTGGTCAATAGTGGGAGTATAATTAATTTCTTCATTTTGAAGTCCTTTATATTTTGATAGTAGGAGTATAATAGATAATAGATAACAAAGAACAACTTTAAAGGAAGCACCAATTCTAATATCAAGTGCAATTTCCACCTAAACTAACTAGCTAACTTTCTACTCATTTCACTAAAAAATACTTCATACGGTGTTTTGTAATTGAGTATTTTCCGAGGTCTATGATTAAGTCTATTCTGAATCATAATGATTTCATCCTTAGAGACATTTAAAAAAGTACTTTTCTTGGGTAGATATTGTCGGATGAGTCCATTTGTGTGTTCATTTAAACCTCTCTCCATGAGTGATAAGGATTAGCAAAATAAAAATCTGTGTCGAGTACAGCTTAAACTTGTTTATGATATGCAAATTCCTTACCGTTGTCACAAGTAATTGTATGGGTGATTTTCTTCATTGGTGTGAGCATCTCTATAAGAGCTTGAGTTACTACTTCGGCATGTTTAGTTGGTACATTTTATGATAGAGAACTTTGATTTTCTGTCAACTACAGTAACTAAAAACCCTTTATGATCTTTACCGACAACTGTATCAATTTCCCAATCACCGATACGAGACTTCTTCTCTACTATTTTAGGTCTCTGATTTATCATAATACGGTCAATGATAGTGCCTTTAGCCATATAGTCGTTACTTCGCTTATGATACTTCTTGTTTTTGTGTCGGAGGTACTGGTAGAGTTTCCCACCATTCTTTTTGTTGGTGTAGATGTATCGATTTATTGTTGCTGGATGAACACAAAGTTCAACTGCTATCTCTTTTTGGTTCAAACCAGCTTTAATTAAAGCTAGGATATGGTATCTTTTCTCTAGGGTTAACTGTTTATATTTCATGCTACTTCTTTGTTTTTGGTCGAATAAGATTAGCAGATTATCGGTTAACCCTATCTTTCTCGACTACTTCAAAAAATTGCACTTGATATTAGAATTGGGGAAGAAGTATTAAAGTAGGAAGGGTGTCAGGTACTATATGTACTATTTTAATCTACACAATTAATTAATTGCCTTATTATTACCATTACTGTATAATTGATTATATTTAGAAGGACATACCATGACAACAATTGATGAAAAAGAAATACTAGAGTTAGAAAAATTTAAAGCTGAAATTAGAAACTTTAATAATAGTATTGAAGATAGAAATAGACATTATTTCATAAGTACAATGAAACTAGCATTTTATGGTGTAGCAGTAGGTGCAGGTGGAACATTCGCAATTGCAAAAACAATAAGTTTAATGGGATGGTAAAAGGGAAAATGAATGAATAGTGTCAGGCACCCAAACACAAAGCTATGAGGTAACAGTAGACAGTTTTTGTCTTATGACAATTAATGAGGAAAAAGAAATATTAGAAATCCAAAAATTAAAAGCAGACATTTCTAAAATGCCATTAGAAATTGAAAAAATGGTAAGAGATATGAGACACAGTAGCCAAAGAAATGTTCTTTTAACTGTAGCCGTTACAACAGCTTTAGTAAGTGCATACTTTAAATTTTTAGCTGCATAAGCAAAAATAAAAAAGTAGTAGTGGGAGCTTTAGAATATGTCTTGTAATTACTAAATTTTCAAGTCCTTTATATTTTGATAGCCGAAGTATATAAGATAATTAAGGAAGAGGAATTTATTAATATAATTTACAGTATAATTCCTTTTTAAATATAGAAGGAATTGAAAATTTGCGTATGAAATTTAGACGACAAGGTAAAACAGTATTTATAGACTCAAAATATGATGCTTCTATAGAGTATGAAAAAGGTAAAAAACTAGATATAATTTTGTCACCTTCTCTGTACTGGGTAAAAAAGATTTCTCTCCCCGTAAAAAGTGTTTCTCAAGCAAACAAACTTCTTGCCTCAATTTTTGAAGACTCTCTTCCATTAGGACACTACTCATATGTAGCATATAAAAATGGAGATGATTTTCTTGTATTTGCTTATGAAGATAAAAAAATCCTCTCACTTTTAAATACTAAAAATATTAGTCTTGGAGATGTAAACTCAATCCACTTCGCACAACATGAGTTTAAAACTCTAGAGGGTGCACTAAAGGTAAATGCGACTCAGAGTATGTACCTAAAAGATTCTCTTTTAGTTCTTGCTCCATCAGCATGGCTTAGTGATTCAAAAGAGTTAGATCTAAGAGATATAAAACTCTCTAAACATAGTATAAAACTACAACAGTTTGGACATATAGTAGACAAAAAAAGCCTCTACAAAGTAGGTGTTATATTAGTATTATTTGCTCTTATTCTTATAGTAGAGATATTTGTAGCTACTTCTAAAAAGGATGCACTCCAAACACTTCAAGAAGAAGTATTTGCAAAACATAAACTTCAATCAACTATGTTTCAAAACAACTCAACAAAAAGAAAATATGAGAGCATTCACAAAACACAAACTAAACTTCGCCAATACACCTCATACTTTTTAAAGATGAAACTACATGAAACTCAGAAGATAATGCTCATAGAGTATAAGAACAAGATACTTTATGTAAGATTGTCAGGTGTCTCAAAAGGGAGTAGCAAAAGTATTACTTCACAGCTTGACTCTAAGAGTGTAAAGTATAAAGTTTCTTACAGTGATGAGAGTATGAAAGTGGAGATAAAAATATGAATCAGATTAACCCACTTCACATAGGGGCATTTTTAGTAGCACTTATCGCTTTTTTATTTTTTAAACTCCATGGAGTAAAAGAGGAACTCATCCAAGCAAATTCTAGTTATAAAACAAGCGAGAAACTAGCAGTAGAAGTCAGCTCTCTAAAATCAGTCTATGCGATTAAGAAAAAAACTCAAAAAGCGATAGATAGAGTCCTTACGAACGGGTCTTTAAAAGAAGTAGACTTGGATATAAAACGTAACAAACAGAGTATCAAAATAAACTCAAAGTCCATTGCAACAAAAGCACTAAACTTTTTAATGGGTAAAATTTTAAACAGTTCATACAAGATAACAAAGTTAAAAATCAAGAGCCTAAGTAATGAAAAAGCTAGCTTAGAGATGGAGATACAATGGTAAAAAAAATGGCTAAATTTTTTGCATATACACTTTTTTTTGCTTTTGCTCTTGTGGCATTTAGTCCAAAGTCCAGTGTTTACTACTTTGGGGAACAAGAGCTTAAAAAGTTTGGAGTAGTCATCTCAAACGAAAGCTTACAAGAGAGTACTCTCTCTTTAAATATAAAGAACTTATACATCACACTCAAAGAGATAGATAGTGCAGTTATTAAAGAAGTAGATATTACGCTACTATTTGTATACAACTCTATTCACTTAGAGGAGATAGAACTCTCATCTCTTGTGGAATCTTATCTCCCATCAAAGGTCGACTCCTTAGATATACACTACACGATTTTTAATCCTCTTCATATTACAGCTGAAGCTTTAGGTCAGTTCGGTGAGGCGACTATAAATGTGAGCATCGCAGATAGAAATGCTACACTATCTCTCAAACCCTCAAAAAAGATGTTTGCATCCTATAAAAAGACACTAAAAATGATGAAAAAATATGAGAATGGGGAGTATGTTTATGCAAAAACTTTCTAACACTAAACTCCTTTCAGTAGTAAGCCTACTTTTAGTTCTTCTTCTTCTTGCAAAGCTTGCATCTGTTGCTCTTTGGTGGTATCTTCCAAGCGAGGGTGTAGAACTTAATGCTAAAAAGTCATACCTAGCGAAGTATCAGAGAGTCCATTTCTCAAATATGTTAGTTTTTTCTAAGATTAAGGCTGAGAATGGAGAGACTTCTGTTAATCAAGTACAAACATACAGTATCAACTCACTCGTACTAAAAGGTCTCTATGGCAATAAGCTAAGTGGTTTTGTTATAGTAGCTAAAAAAGAGAATGAAAAAGAGACAAGTATAGTTGGTGTTGGTGAAGAGTATGCAGGATATAAACTAAAAAAGATAGCATTAACCGAGGTTATCTTTACTAAGGCAAATAAAGATTATATTCTTGCTCTAGAAAAACCGGGAGATAAGAAGTTTACTCAAGCTATAAAGCGAGTTAAACACGAGAAAAACTCTCAGTTAGATGAACATATAGTGACAAAGCAAGATATCAAAAACTATTCTAAGAACCCTTCTAAGATATGGAAGGACATAGCCATCTCACCCTTTAAAAAAGATGGAAAGATAGAAGGTTTTAAAGTGAACCGTATAAAAGCTGGTTCTAAAATGGCAACACTTGGTCTTAAAAAAGGTGATATTATCATTCGCGCAAATAATATAAAACTTTCATCACTAAATGATGCCCTCAAACTTTATAAAGATATAGATAAAATAGACACTCTAGAACTAGTAGTAATTAGAAACAACCAAGAGAAGGAAATAATATATGAGATTCATTAAGACAATACTTTTAACAGTACTTTTAGTTTTTAGCCTACATGCTAGAGATGAAGTAAATGTAAATTTTGCAGACCTACAGATAAATGACTTTATCAAACTAATATCTAAAATCACCAACAAAAACATTTTGGTTAATAACAAGATAAATGGAACAGTAAACTTTGTAAGTGCTACTCCCGTGTATGATGATGAATTGATAGGCATACTTGTTTCTGTTTTAGAGTCAAAGGGTTACACTCTCATTAAAAAAGGTTCTCTTTATCAGGTTGTTCGTTCAACTGAAGCAGCAAAAAACAATGTAAGGGTAGTAAACAAAGGAGAAGTGGCTTATGGTTCACTTATGGTGACTCAAGCCATCCCTATTAAGGGTGAGAATGTTGACATTGTAGCAGCAAAAGTTCGTTATCTTATCTCTAAAACAGCAAAACTTATGACTATGAAAGAGAGCAATACTCTTTTACTTACAGACTACCCAAATAACATAAGAACTATAAAAAAAGTTATAAAAAACATAAATACAAACAATCAGGCTATAGTAAAAATCATCCCAATAGAAAATACAAATGCTAAAAAACTTAAAACAAGGCTTCTTGAAATTGTTAAAAGGATTTTTAATCCTAAAGTAGCTTCTCAAGAAGTGAAAATAATTTATGATGATAATATTAATGCTCTTGTCATAGTAGGTTTAAAAGAAAATGTTGCAAAAATAGAAGCCTTGGTTAAAGACATGGATGTGGAATCACATGCGAGTAATAGTGTACAGATATATGAACTGAAAAACTCTGATGCAAAAACTGTAGCAGCATCTCTTAATGAGATTATTGCAAAGCAAATTTTTGCAGACCCCTCTCTTAAACCAAATGTATCTGCGAGTGAAGAGATAAATGCCATCATTGCCATTGGTGATCCCCTTATTTTAAAGGGTATAAAACTTATCATTGATGAGTTAGATAAAGAGAAGTATCAGGTATATGTTCAGGCGAGAATTATAGAAATCAGTAAAAGTAATACAGAAGCAATAGGTATAAAGTATGGTTTTGATGTAGCATCTCTTACGTCTGAAGGGCTTTACTCTTTGGCAACAAACTTTGGTGGTAAGGCAATAGCTGGAACAATAGGGGCAGCCCTTGCAGGTACAGTAGTTGGTTCAGGTGCTACTGGTGGTTTTGCACTTGGGGCGACACTTGATTTTTTAGAGACAAATGGTGCAGCAAAATCTATCTCAAATCCTTCTATCCTTTGTGTGAATAATAAAGAGTCATCAATTTATGTAGGACGTACGATTTCAATTTCAACAGGTACAGTGACGAACACTTCAGGGCTTAATGGTGTTACAAGTAGTTTTAAGCGTGAAGATATCGGTCTTACTCTCAAAATAAAACCACGTGTATCTTCAAATGACAAGGTAACTCTTGATGCAGAAGCTATTTTAGAAAACCTACTTGATGATGGAAGTAACAATGCAACAGGTCAACCAGTTACTTCAAAACAAGAGGTCAAAACACAGGCTATTCTTCGTCATGGTGAGAGTATAATTATAGGTGGTTTAGTCAAAACATATGACAGAACTTCAGTAAGTAAAGTTCCTCTTTTAGGTGATATACCATGGTTAGGGGATTATCTGTTTTCATCTAAAACTACCACAATAGAACAAGATAATCTTATTGTTATGTTAACACCATACATAATAGATAAAAGTGAAAAATTATCACAACTTCAAGCAGATCTAGGATTGCTTGCAAAGATTCAAAAAGAGTACAATGTAAAAGTTTTTAAGAAGTTAGAAAATAGAGTAAATAAAGAAAATAAAGATGAAGTGCAGAAATAGATGTTAATCCAAGAGCCCCTACATAATCTAAAACTTGAGGTCTATGAACCGGAGGCATTAGATACTGACATCAGTGTTAAGAATGCTCTTCTTTTTAGTGAGTATGAGGGAGTTATAACAGCATTTACATCAGAAGAAACTTATGCGACGGCGAGTAACTACTACACAAAACTTGAAAAAGAGTACCCATTATGTCTACTCACCGATGAGTCGTATGAGAGACTTTTTAACCGATTTTTAGAACTCAGAACAGATAAAGCTATAGAGACGATGCAAGAAGAAGAGGGTGAGGAGAGTGAAGAAGATATCTCTCTTACGGATTTTCTTCGTACATCTAGTGATATTTTAACAAGTGAAGAGTCCGCCCCCATTATAAAGTTTGTAAATGCTCTTTTTTATCAAGCTGTAAAAAAAAGAGCATCAGATATTCACATTGAAGTACAAGAGAAAAAAGGTGTAGTTCGTTTTCGTGTTGATGGAATGCTTAGTAAAAATGCAGACTTAGATAAAAAAGTAGTCAGTCTGATAGTGAGTCGTATAAAAGTTATCTCTAACCTTGATATCTCTGAAAAACGTATCCCTCAAGATGGACGTACTCAGATAAAAATAGCGGGTGAAGTCTTAGACATTCGTGTCTCAATTTTACCTACATTTTACGGTGAGCGTGTAGTTATGCGTCTCCTGATGCAAAGCTCACAAATACCTCAGATAAATGAGCTTGGCTTCGATGACAATCTTATTGATGATGTAAAAAAATTACTACGTTCATCTCATGGAATTATTCTTGTAACGGGCCCAACGGGTTCTGGTAAAACAACTTCGCTTCACTCCTTTTTACGTGAAGTTGAAGAACCCCATAAAAATCTTATTACAGTTGAAGATCCAGTTGAGTATAAGAGTGATAATATTGCTCAGATCCAAGTAAATGAAAAAGTAGGACTTACATTTGCAGCAGCCCTTCGTTCTATTCTTCGACAAGATCCTGATGTTATTATGATTGGTGAAATTCGTGATGAAGAAACAGCTGCAATCTCTGTCCGTGCAGCATTAACAGGGCACTTAGTCTTCTCAACGCTACACACTAACTCAGCAGCAGCAACTATCTCACGTTTAGCAGATATGAAAGTAGAACCATTTTTGATAAGTTCTTCGCTTTTAGGGATTTTAGCACAGCGTTTAGTGCGTGTTATCTGTAATGAGTGTAAGGAAGAAGATGAGTTAGCAGAAAACTTTGCCGAGGATTATAACATTCCGGCTAATGCAATTATTTATAAGTCTGTTGGTTGTAAGGCTTGTAACTATAGTGGATACTCTGGTCGCCGCTCTATCGGTGAACTACTTGTTATGAATGATGCTATAAAAGAACTTCTTAAAACAACAACTGATGAACATACTATTAAAACACAGCTTGAAAAAGATGGTTTAAAGACTATTTCAATTCAGCTTTCTACAATGCTTTTTGATGGTGAAACATCACTTGATGAAGCTATCCGTATCGGTTTAGGTCATGCCTAAGCGTAATTTCAATCATAAAGCATTTACTCTTATGGAAGTAATGGTTGCAGTTATGATAGTTTCTGTTGTCATTGCTGCTCTTCTTCAGATGAGAGGAAACACAACACACAAGTTTTTTGGTATAAAAGAGATGATGAAAACAAATCAGTACAACTCTTTTATACTTTCACATGGAAATGGATATGGTTTTGAAAAAAGTAATACGGACATGTATCGACTCATAGAGGATTTTGATGTTGAGAATGACTTACGAAGGAAACTCAAAGCTATAAAAGTAGAACTTAATTATGTTGAGTTGGATGTGATAGACACAAGTGAGTATGAAGATAGCGGTGATGATGAAGAAAGTGAGACAAAAGGTTCTTCAGGAATAATCTTTGAAATAGGTAAGACAAGTCTTAAAACTAAAGATTTTAAAGGATCACTCATAAGGATAAAAATTCAATGAGAAAGGCATTTACTCTTATTGAACTTATAATTAGTATCGTTATACTTACTATCATTATGATATTTTTATATAAAAGTTATGCAGCTATAAATAAGTCAAATATTCTTTTATCTAATGAAGTTCAAAAAATATCTCAAGTAGAACTTTTAAAAGAGGTTATTTTTAAAGATTTTAGTGTAGCAATATCATCCGAAACAAATACATCTATCGTAACAATTTTAAATCAGAGTAAGAGAGAAGATGTTGTGTTCTTGCAAACATCTAACTCTATACATAAGAGAATTAATCCTTATGTAGCCTATGTTGTAAACGATAAGAGACTATATAGACTAGAGTCCTTAAAGCCTTTTAGAGAGTATCCTCTTGTTCTTGATAGTGAGTTTGTTGTAGATGAGTTGGGAAAAGTAAAAAGTTTTAGAGTTTACAAATCAAAAGACACAATTAAAGGAACTTATCTTTTTCATGCACTTTTTGAAGACTCACAAGAAATTTTGCTTAAAGTGAGTGCTTTCTAGTCCATTCGGTATTTAGAAATACCACAAGGCTGGTTTGGACTTGGTGGATTGTCTTTTAGGTATGTTAAGTCCTCTAATGTTTGAGTAAGTACTTTTTTTTGTTGTAAAATTGGAAGCATAAGATTATCTTTTTCATTGAGTGGAATATCCCAATTTAAAAGTATAGTTTGGACTTCATCATCAAGCTCTTTGAGGGCATTTTGGATATGTTTAATTGAATTCATAGGATAATTATAGCAAAAATATATAAATATTTGGGTATAATGCGACTCTTAATTCTGTTCATATATACAGATGCAAGAATTTTACTTAAAGGATTATCGATGCCAAAAATGAAATCGGTAAAAGGCGCTGTTAAGCGTTTTAAAGTTAAGAAAAATGGTCAAATTAAACGTGGAAAAGCGTTTAGAAGTCATATTTTAACTAAACAAGACGCTCAAACTCGTCGTGATCAAAATCAACCAGCAACAGTTGCAAAAGCTGATGCTGCTAATATTAAGGCGATGATTAACTAATTTTAGTTTTTCATTACATCTCCAATTTTTAAATAAATTGGGCAAGACCATCAAAGCATGGCACCCTAAGCACATAGTGATACGGGTAAAGAAAAAGGAAAGAAATGCCAAGAGTAAAAACAGGTGTTGTTCGTAGAAGAAGACACAAAAAGATATTAAAATTAGCGAAGGGTTTTTATAGTGGTCGTCGTAAGCACTTCCGTAAAGCCAAAGAGCAAATTGAACGTTCACTTTATTATGCATTCCGTGACCGGAAACAGAAAAAACGTGAGTTCCGTAAACTATGGATCATCCGTATTAATGCAGCGGCTCGTTTAAATGGAATGAACTATTCATCTTTCATGAATGGTGTACATAAAGCAGGTGTTGAGCTTGACCGTAAAATTCTTGCTGATATGGCAATGAACGATGCAGCAGCATTTACAGCAGTTGCAGACGCTTCTAAAGCAGCATTAGCAAAATAGTTTCTAAATCCTTCGGGATTTAGTTCTACTTAAGAAATATGACAGTAATGTCATTTTCTATATAATCCTCTCTATAAACTATTTTTCTCACTTCTAATCTTTTAGCAATGTTTTCAATCTCATTTTTTTGCATATAATTATATGTATTACTCTGTTTATCCCCATATAAAGCATTAAAAATAAAAGATTTTCTTGAGGATTTATAGCAGTTTTGAATGAAAAGATGTGTTTCAAAAGCTGTAAGTACATTTAATGCACCACTACAGATATAGTAATCTTTAATAGGAAGTGTTTCTTTACATATATCTAAATGGAGTATTTCTGCTCGTGTTTGAGTAGTGGCTATACTTACCATGTTTATAAATGAGTCAACACCTGTATAGTTTTTTGGTTTTTTATCTTGTTTTACTAAGTAATGATAAAAGTCTCCAAAACCACAACCTGCATCACCAAGTGAGTACTCACTTAATACATCTGGAAGTAGTTGTAAAATCTTATCAAAACGAACTTCTTGATTTTCTTTAGATAACCAGTTTACCCCTTTAGCATTTATCCCATGCTTTTTTATTGCATTAGCATAAAATTTAAAACTATCTATTTTAGGCATTACTCCTCATCTATTGCAATAAATTCCGATTTTTCTTCTCCACAATCTGGACAAGTCCAATCCTCTGGTAAATCTTCAAATGCAGTTCCCGGAGGGATATCTGCCTCTGGATCTCCAATAGCTGGGTCATAAATGTAGTCACATGTTTGACACTGATAACGTTTCATAATAACTCCTTTGAGTAATTATATGACAAGATTATTAACAAGTATATTGTGTATAATTGGAGAATAAATATGTAAGGAATTTTTTATGAGTGAGAAAAGAATTAGCAATGATTAGAGAAGCAAAATATGAAGAGCTTGAAGCTATATCAATTTTGATGCATGAAGTTTTTGAGTCAAAAATGCGAAAACTTTATACTCCTGAAGCACAAAATAGTTTTTTAAATCAGATCACTTTAGAGAGTTTACAAGAGAGCTATAATGCCAAAAATATTTTTTATGTTAATGAAGAAATAACTGCGGTACTTGAGTTTGAAACATACTCACACATAGCATTTTTGTTTTCTAAAGATGAGAATAGAGGAAATGCAAGGGCTCTATGTGAATATGCATTTAAGCATAAAAAGAGTGATGCTTTAACGGTAGGTGCATTTAAAAATGCCATTGCGTATTATGAAAAGATTGGATTTACTCAAGTTTCAGAGGAAATAATTCTTGAAGGAATTAACTTTACTATAATGGAACGAAAAATATAGTACTAGTGAAGTATAGCAGGATCGGTCTCACTTAATTGACCCTCTGTTGTCTCTAAAAGAAGTTCTATATCGCAGTGAAGATACTCTGATGTTTTTAATGTAGCCATCATTTCATTTTCAAACGCAGCTTTTTTTGCAGAAAGAATTATGTTACTCAAAAGTGATGTATTTGAATCCTTTGTAGTATAACTTCCCTTGAGTTCTTTGTTTATAAAAAGATTTATAGTCGTTTGTATTTTTTCATTTAAGAGAGGATGCTCTTTGAGAAGGGCATTCTTGTTTATACTTCTTTGCGCATGAAATACTTCTTCTATGGAGTCACGAGCAAGTTGTAGTAAAACTGAACGAGCCATTATGTCTCCTTTAACTCTTTTTTTATTTTATACATATGAATTATTTTAATAACAATCATAACACTTATCACCTGAAAGAGTGCCGCTAAGATAAAGGCATAGTAATGAAGCTTATCTATAGAGTTCGCATTAAACGCAAGAGTTGCCATTGCTATAAGTAGTGTTAGCGGCATAGAGTGTGAGAGCCCCATTAAAATGGCATCTGTCATTCCAAGTTCTTTGATGAATACTAAAGAAGCGATAAGACGCATACTTATCATAACAAGTGTGATGATAAGTGCTTTTTCAATAAGTCCTTGCATTAAAAGTGCATCCAGGTCAAAAGAACTTCCGATATGGATAAAGAAAATAGGAATCAAAAAACCAAAACCATAAGAGGCAAGTTTCTCAGGAAGTTCATGTTTATGCTCAAAAAATGTAGGTATAAAAATACCTGCTAAAAATGCTCCAAACGCTAGTTCAAGATGTAGATACAGCATCGCACCAACAAGTAAAAAGAAAATCCCCATACTTAGACGGATATCTTGTTCTTTGTTATCTTCATAAGGCATAAGGGCAAGTGATACCTTTGGAAACCACCAAAATATAAGTTGTATTGTTCGAAAAAGAAAAAACATAAAGAATAAAAAAGATACAAGCGCGGTGATAGTTTGAAGGAGACCAAAGCCAACACCTGAGCTTAATGTGGCAGAGGTAATAGTTAAAATAACTATACTGACAACCTCTCCAATACCTCCAACTGTCATAGACATAGCGAGCCAAGGTGTTTTGCCATACTCTTTGGAGAGTGTTGCGACAAGACCAACTGAGATAAGAGGAAGTAGCACCATAAAGATTTTTCCTAGTGAGAACTGTATAGCAAAGAGGATGGAAAAGGCATATAAAAAGATAAGATAAACGATAACCTTTTTCATTGTGGTAGAAGAAGTGTTGATTACTTTCTTAAGACTAATTTCTGTCCCTGCGATAAACATAAGGTAAAGAAATCCAAACTCTGCAACTATATCAAAAAGATGCTCATCATGTAAAAATCCGACATAACCAAGAAGTGAACCGAGTATTATTTCAATAGGAGTAGTAGGAAGTTTTAAAAATTTTGCGAAGAAAGGAGAGAACATAATGATGAGTGATATTGTCATAATTAAAGTGATATTATCATTCATCTATGCTTACTCCTCTTTAGACTTTTTTAGCGACTTCTAGTTTGAGGGATTGTAGCATATCTAAGTCTTTATTCATAGCACGACCATTTGTTGTGAGGTAATTACCTATAACGATAGAGTTTGCTCCATGCTCAAAGATTTCAGCTTGTCTCTCACCAAACATTAGCTCACGACCACCTGCCACCATAATTCTATGTGCATTTGGAACGAGTTTACGTGTGAGCGCGATAAGATCAAAAGCCTCTTCAATCTTTAGAGGATTTGGTTCAAGTTCAAGTGCTTCGTTGTGATGATAAAAGTTGATAGGCACAGAAGTAGGGTTAAGTGAAGCAAGTGACGCTAACATACTCAGTCTATCTTCTTTAGTTTCACCAAGACCAAAAATACCACCAGTTATAAGTGTAAGCCCTGCTGTATTTACATTTTGGCATGTCTCATAACGTTCACTCCATGGATGGCTTGTACATATCTCTTTATAAAAATTCTCACTAGTCTCTAAATTGTGGTTATAAGCTTTTATACCGGCTTCTTTAAGAGTCCGTAGTTGCTCAACCGATGCAGTTCCATTACAAGCGATTAAACGTAGTTCTGGAGCTACTTCTTGTACAGCTGAAGCAACAGAACAGACGAACTTAAGAGTTTTATCGTTGAGGCCTTTATCTGCCGTTACAAGACAAAATCCTAATGCTCCATTGTCTCTTGCCTTAATAGCTTCGTCTTGAATGAGTTTTATATCTTTTTGTTTATATCTGTCTATATCTGCTTTATATCGAACACTTTGAGAACAAAATTTACAATCTTCTAGGCATGTTCCACTATTGATATTACAGATGGAGCATAAAAATATTTCTTGATTCATTATAATTTCCTCTCGTAGATAAATTTTTCCGATTCAAATTTATCTGCATTTTTTTCCTTACTAAAGTATGTAACTTTAAACTTTTTCTCTTTTATCTCAAGAAGTGCACATTCTGATACTGGTTTATTTCTTGCACAAGACTCACCAGGATTTAAAAAAAGTGTACCCTCTACGAACTCAGATTTGAACTCATGAGTATGACCAAAAATAACTATTTCGGTATCTGGAGCCATATAAAAAGGAAGATGCATGAGTTTGAATTTTGTCTCTGCTAGTTTAAAGTAGTAGGGTTCTTGCACAAGGTTGTAGTCATTATGAAACTCTACTAAATGTGCATCGTTGTTACCGTAAACACAGATATAACGTTTACCACAGTTTTTTAAAAGCTCTAAAATTTCATGTTCATAAACATCGCCAGCATGGATAATAAACTCAGCCCCATTCTCTATAAGTAAATCAAGTGTAGCTTTTGCTTTTTTTACTTTTGTATGAGTATCTGAGAGTACACCAATTTTCATAGTCTATTTTTTCTCTTCTTCTACTTCTGGTGTTTCTTCTTCACGAGGAGTTCTTGCTTTACATTTAACACACTCATATACTTCTTTATTTCTGTAAGTTCTTGGAGCAAGAACTCCTTTACAGCCCTTCTCTTTACACTTTATAGTAGTAGGCTCAAACTTTGAGATGAACTTACACTCAGGGTAGTTATTACATCCCCAAAATGGACCACGACGAGAGTTTTTGAGGCTAATAGTCCCTCCACAATCAGGACAAGGAGTATCAGAGTTTTTCTCTTCTACATTGATACTCTTAGTATTTTTACAATCAGGATAATCAGAACATGCTAAAAATTGACCATTACGACCATTTTTTATAACCATGTCATTGCCACATTTATCACATTTTTCTTCTGCTGTAGTCTCTTTTTTCTCTACCGCATTTCCCTCTTCATCACACTGTTCCGTGTATTTACACTTAGGAAAACCACTACACGCTATGAAGTTTCCAAAACGTCCACTTCTGAGAAGTAGTTCGCTCTCTCCACATTTAGGACAAGTACGACCGAGCGGTTTTGCAAGTTTAAGGCTTACTATATTCTCTTTACCATCTGCAACTTGCTGCATAAAAGGACCATAAAACTCAGCTAAAAGCTCTTGCCAGTCAGTTTTCCCTTCACTTACTTCATCAAGTTTTTCTTCCATATTTGCAGTAAAGCTAATGTCTACGATGTTGGCAAAATGCTCTTCGAGTATCTTTGTAACTGTAAATGCCATCTCAGTAGGAACTATCTGCTTTTTCTCGATGTTAACATATGTACGTTGACTTAGCGTCGCAACTGTTGGAGCATAAGTAGATGGACGACCAACTCCCTCAGACTCTAGTTTTTTGATAAGAGATGCCTCAGAGTAGCGAGCAGGAGGTTCAGTAAAGTGTTGCTCTGGTTTTAGCGTTTGAATCTCAGCTGTATCACCCTCTTTAAGAGTTGGAAGCAGTTTATCTTTGTCTTCTGCCCCTGTAAGTGCATAAAAACCATCAAAAAGGAGTTTTCTTCCACTTGCACGGTACTGGTTTTCATTTCCTTTGAAGATTATACTTTGTTGTTCAAACTGAGCATCTTCCATCTGACACGCCATAAAACGCTCATAAATAAGACGGTAAAGTTTAATCTCATCAGCCTTTAAAAAACTCTGTGCAACTTCAGGAGTAAACGCAAGCATAGTAGGGCGGATAGCCTCGTGAGCTTCTTGTGCACCTTTAGATTTTTTTGTGTAAACTTTAGGCTCTTTTGGAAGATATTTTTTACCATAACGACTCTCGATGATACCACGAACTGCACCAACTGCTTCGCTTGCAAGGTTGAGTGAATCGGTTCTCATATAAGTGATAACACCTGAAGTTCCATCTGGTGTTTTTACACCCTCATATAAAGACTGTGCAATCATCATTGTGCGTTTAGGAGTAAATCCTAGCTTAGATGATGCAGCTTGTTGCAGAGTTGATGTCATAAATGGTGGTGGTGTTGCAGATTTACGTTGTTTAGTTTCAAGTTTTGAGATAACAAAACTATCAGCTTTAACACTTTTCTCGATTAATAATGCTTGATCTTTGTTCTCAATTGTCATTTTCGTAATCTTATCACCCTTATGGATGATTAAGTTTGCATCGATGTTGGACTTGAAAACTGTATCAATAGACCAGTACTCAACAGGAATAAAAGCTTGAATCTCGCGTTCACGATCTACAACAAGTTTAAGAGTTGAAGATTGAACACGACCACCTGAAAGACCTTTTTGAATCTTTGAAGCAAGTAGTGGAGAGAGTTTATAGCCAACAACACGGTCAAGCATACGACGAGCTTGCTGCGCGTTTATCATGTCCATATCTAAAGTACGAGCAGATTCAAGAGCATGTTTGATTGCAGTTTTAGTAATCTCGTGAAAAACAATACGAGGTAGTTCTGCAGGATCTTTTTTAATAGCATGAGCAATATGCCAACCAATAGCTTCACCCTCGCGATCCTCATCGGTCGCGATATAGATAGTATCTGCTTTTTTGGCAAGAGCTTTTATCTCTTTAACGATGGCTGCATTTTCTTTTGCAACTGAGTAAGTAGGTACAAGGTGTCCTGTCTCTTCATCAAGTGTAATTCCAAAACGAGATTTAGGTAAGTCACGGATGTGACCTTTAGAGGCGATAACCTCGTAACCTTTCCCTAAAAAGTTCTTTATAGTCTTAGCCTTAGCCGGTGACTCTACGATAATTAAGTTCAAATAGTATTCCTATATATAGTATAGTAAATTAGTTTTAGTTTTGGAAGTGTAGCAAAAAAAGATTAAAAGTCTAAATTTATACAAATTTACCAAAAAGCTAAAGTTATTTTGTGAGTGACCGATATTACTCTTATATCAAGGCAAGGAAGCCGAGATACAAATTAACTTAGAGCGAAAGGCTCTACCCTAAAAGGATTTATTATGGGATTTAGAATTAACACAAACATAGGTGCGATGAACGCATTTAGAAATGCTAAAATGAATAGTGTTGAACTTAACAAAAGTTTAAACTCACTCTCTTCAGGTTTAAGAATTAACAGAGCTGCTGATGATTCAGCTGGTCTAGCAATAGCTAACAAACTTTCCGCTCAGTCTCAAGGTCTTGGACAAGCGATTAAGAATGCTAATGATGGTATTGGTTTTTCTCAAACTGCTGATGGTGCTTTAGAAGAGTATGGTAATATTCTTCAAAGAGTTCGTGTTCTTGCTATCCAAGCTTCGAATGATACACAAGATACTACATCTCGTTCATACATTCAAAAAGAGGTTACAGCTCTTTTAACACAAGCACAAGATATTAATGACACTACTAAGTTTAATGGTGTTAAAATATTAGATGGTACAGCTGGAGTTTCTGGTGCATTTACATTCCAAGTTGGCGCTTATGCAAATGAGACACAAGTTTTAGATCTTCAAACAAATAGTGTTTCAGCTATCACTGGTGCAAGTATCGCAAGTAACTCTGTTTCTTCAAGAACACAAGCAGAACTTACTATCGCTCGTATGGATACATCTATTAAAAATCTTGATGGTAGACGTGCCGATATTGGTGCGGCTCAAAATAGAATGGAATCTACTATTAGAAATATTTCTGTAACTGCAGTAAATATCTCGGCAGCAGAATCAAATATACGTGATGTTGACTTTGCAGCGGAATCTGCAAACTTTGCTAAGAGAAATATTTTAGCTCAGTCTGGTTCATATGCTATGAGTCAAGCGAACTCTGTTCAACAAAATGTTCTAAGACTTCTTCAGTAAGTTTTAGTTCGCCTTTAAGTAAGACTTTTGTCTTACTTAAACTCTTTTTAAAAACTCTTCTAACTTCTCTTCATAAATGCTTTGTATATTAAAAAGCTCTTTTTGTATCATAGCATCTATCTTCTTCAAATGTTTCTTACTATTTTTAAGACCCTTGGTATTAAAAAAGTCCATTATAATTGGTAATGTATATTTAAAATACATGTAATAAACAGTAGATATATTTAAACCTTCTCGTGTTTGATTATTTGAAATATTTGATATAAGACCAAAAAGTTCATAATAGTAATCATCAACACTGTTGTAGCTAACTTTAAACTTATACTGTTCGAGTTGATTTTTAACTTTTTGAATGAATGTAAGTCTTTCTTGCATGGATATTCTATCTTCTTGTGAAAGTGTAGCTCTTGAGTTTTGCTTGAGTGCCATTTCTATTTCATGATAAAGAAGTTCTTTGTCGATTGTGTTTAGCTTTTGTGTATTTACATCTTTGATATGCAAGGGTATAGTTGTATTTAAATAAGCCCCATCATTGAGGTTATAAATATTTTGAGAACTACTTTTAATAGTAGGTAGTTTGTTATTTATAGTCTGTACTGATATATGAAAGAGAGGAATAGTATAAATATTTTCTCTAAAATTTCCTTTAATCGAAAATGTATTTCCTCTAAATGAAGTATTATAACTGAGCGATTCTTTTTGTGTGAGGTCTACATTGTCTGTGATAACATGACCAGAAGAGTGCGTTCTACCACTCTCTTGATCTACTGCTAAGTCTACTCCTAAAAGATAGAGTTCTTTAGTCTTTAACAGTGTGGCTATAAAAAGTGTTGTAGAACCTATACATGGACCCACAATCGAGTTGAAACCTTCATTGTAGTAAGTACCTTCTTCAAAGAAAAAACAGTCTTCTTTTGGAAACATTTTTCTTACCTTAGTAGGAGTAAAAGATCCAAAAATAAAACGAGTACCTTTTAAAAATTCTTCAATTTTTGGTATATCAAAAAGTTCAATAGCACCATGGAAACCATCTAAGTTAGTTACTATATCGGGTTTAATACCATTTTGATGAAGAATTCTTAGTGTAGATGAAACTGCAATAAGAATAAATTTAGAGTGATTTTCCTTTAACCAGTCTAAGTTTGTTTGTAAAGATGGTCCAGCAGCTATGATAAGTACCGGTTTTTGAGAAAAAATATTCTC
>NZ_JAEMVC010000069.1 GCF_029215985.1 Sulfurimonas sp. SAG-AH-194-C21 | reverse complement strand
TTCAATCCAATAATACTTCATAAATTTCCATACCATTTCAATAGGATTTAATTGAGGGGAATAAGGTGGAAGGTAAAAGACGGTAAGTCCTTTTTCTTTCCAAATAGGTAGCATCTCTTGAAATTTTTTACTTGTATGGATAGAGGCATTATCAACAACAGCAACGGTAGGTGCTTTAATCTCATCTACAAAGAGGTTAAAATGACCTATAACTACTTCTGTGTCAACTTTGTCATAAGTTGTTGAAGCAAAAAGTGTTGATTTGTTTTTGTTGAAGAACCCAAGAACATTGAGATTTTTACTCATCTTAGCAGGGATGCTAAGTGTCTCTCCTATAGGATTCCAAGCATATGGTAAATTAGGGTTAAGATTAAACCCACTCTCGTCAAAGTATTCAAGGTCAATCTCTCCCTTAAATGCCTGATCCTTCAGTATATCTAGTTCTTTTTTCTTCTGTTCATAAAGCGCAGGGTCTGGTTTTCTTGCTGTATCTCTTCGAACTCGCTTGTAGCTTAAATTGAGTGTTTTTTTAAAAAATATTTGAAAGTATCGTAGCTTAGTTTGATACCTGTTTCATCTACTGTCATGGCAAATGCTTTTTTAGGTTGATGAGCAAAGAGTTCTATATTCTTTGCAACAATCTTTTTATGCTCTGTAGAATATAGAAGTGATTTCCTACCTCTTCCACTCTTACATTTTAAACTTGATACTCCATCATCTTTGTAGGCCTTTAGCCAAGTAAATATACTTCGTATTGACACTCCAAATATATTTGCTATCTCACTTTTTGTAATACCATCATTTGACAATAATATTGCATGTGCTCTTTGTCTTTCTTGTTTGGTTTTTCCATTGTCTTTTATGTATGCTAATTTATCTAAAGTATCTGTATCTTTTATGTTCATACTTATCACTAGCAAAAATCATTCTCATTGTGCAGTTTATTTTACTTGATTACTTATCACTACCACTTGTAGTACTTGTACTCACACTTCCCATACTCAACTCTGCAAAGAGTGAGTTGTCCTCTTGGGCGATGAGTAAGCTTGAGGAGAGGATAGCGAGGACTAGGAGAGTCGTTCTCATTGTACTACCTCATAATTACCCCGTAAGAGTGTAGCACTTCCACTTATGATTTTAACCTCTTTTGTATTACTAGAGACTCTATGTGTTACCTCTATCTCTGTATCGTTACTATCATTGATTAGTTTATCACCATCATTGATAGTGTAGACTTCACCAATCTGAAGGTCAATAGAAGATACTTGAGTATCATTACCTTGAGTGATTTTACCCTCACATCCAGCTATTATCATTGTCAAGAGAGTAGCCAATGTTACAGCTACTCCTTTTTTAATATTTATGTTCATCATCATCTCCTAAAATACCAATTCTCTAGTGAGTTTAGTTCTTACTTTTATTTTCAGTTCACCATCATCTTCAATAGTTACTGTATTGCCTGCTTCAAAAGGTGTTTGACTAGAAACAGTAGTGCTTATAGTCTTAAGTGTTCCATCTTCAAGTACACGCTCAAACTCTGTAAGTGTCTCTCCATTTTTTCTTGTAATAGCCTTCGCTATAACATCTACAGTTTCTCCATTTAGTATGATTGTTACCTCTGATTGTGTAATAACATCCCCATTGGGCTCAATAACTGTATTTGCACCTGCAAGTTTTGAGATAACTGTTGATACAAAACCATTATAACGGACAATATGTTGAGCTTGACCATTAGGAAAAGCTGAGACCTCCACTTGAGTTGTCTCAAATGTTACATAAGTTGTTATACTTCCATCAGATGCAATGATAGTTTTAGCACCCGGTACTTTAGAAATTGCACTGATTAATATCTCTGTTCCATCACTCTTTATAATCTTTAGTAGATGTTTCGCAGTTCCATCGACTTGAGCTTCCGCTACCATTAAGAGGGTATCTCCATCTAATGTTTTTGCTTGAGCATTGATCTGAACAGCACCATCTTCACGCATTGTGATAACACTATTGTTAAGTTGAGAAGTTGCTTCTGTTTCTACCTCTAGCCCTTCATTGTTCGTGTTAGTTACACTATATACCGCGTAACCATCTACAGTTATACGACCTTCTACAGTTGATGATGAGGCATCTTCTAGTGTCGTAGTTTTATTTACTAGGGTTGTCCCATCTGCTTTAGTCTCAATAGCCACATCAGTTAAGAAAGACTGCAATATATTTGTTTTTACTACTCCATTACTATCTGTGAGAGTTGAAGTAGTTTGAAAGGTTCCATTTATAAAGATTTTACTTATAGTATCTCTCTGCGAACCATCATCCATTTGCACTACTGTTTGTAACTCTATACCCTCATCTGTTGTTGTTACTATAGGTTCCAGCACCGTTTTTACACTAAATGCCTGGCTATCACCATTTGCATCTCTTAAAAAGATATTAGTAAGGTAACTATTATCAGATTGTTGGATTACATCTTGGCTCTCAAGTGTAACTCCCGTGATAAGTTCTTTTGCAACAATAAATTCAGTAACTCCATCTGTATTCTCTAATTTTGTAGGGTCTTGTACTACCTCTATGATACCTTGATTGTTTGGAACTTCAACAACTGGTGTTTCTGGTTCTGTCACCACTGGAACTTCTGGTTCTGTCACCACTGGAAGTTCAACAATTGGTGTTTCTGGTTCTGTCTCCACTGGAACTTCAATAACAGGTGGAATCAGAAGTACCGTATCACTGACATTTCCAATACGTACATTAAAGGTTCTCACGATCCATCCATCACTATCATCTGTTACATTAATATCTACATCATAGATATTATCACCATTTGCATCTGCTGGAACCTCATAGTTTCTAGCTGTTGTAAATTTTAACTCTTTACTTGTAGTATTGAAAGTAAAGAATGAACTATCTTTACCACTTAGCATTGAATAGCTTAGACTTGAGTTTGTATCATCTATATCTCTTGCTACTATCAGTATAGGAGTTGTACTATTTTCTACAATACCCTGTGCTTTTGATGTTGCAACACTTGGTGCATCATTTACAATTGTTACAGTTAAACTTACTGTAACAGTATTACTATTGATATCTCCATCAGATATTTTGTAAGTAAAACTATCTACTCCACTGTAATCTTTAGTAGGAACATATCTCACAAATCCATTTGATGTGATGTTTGCATCCCCATTTGTTGGTTGAGATACGATTGTAAGACCTGAAATATTTAAGTCATTATCTACATCTATATCGTTTGCTATAAGATTGAGTAGCATAACACTATCTTCATCGAGTGTGAAGCTATCAGCTACTGCTATTGGTGCATCGTTTACACTTGTTATGTTTAGAGTTACTACTGCAACATTTGAGATGAGTACACCTGTACTTCCTCCTGCTGCCGTTACTAGTCCATCATCTTTTACTGTATACTCAAAGCTATCATATCCATTGTAATTTAGCGCCGGAGTATAAGTAACAGTTCCATCTCCATTGACTACTACACTACCATGAGATGGGTTGTTTGCTATGACTACTGTTGTTACGTCAAGAGTTCCATCATCGGTATCGTTACTTATAACATTTATAGTAATTGTACTCTCTTCCGTTGTGTTATTATCGTAGTCATTGTAAGCCACTGGTATGTCATTAATTGCTGCTACATTTATGTTTAGTGTTGCAGTGTTTGAAGTCGTCCCATTTCCATCCGTAACATTAAATGTAATCGTGTCAAATCCATAGAAGTTAAGATCTGGATTATAAGTCATAAGACTACCATCTAAAGTAGCAGTTCCATTTGAGCCACTATTTACTAGTGTATAAGTAGTGATATCACTCTGTCCATCTGCGTCAAATGCGTACATATCTAAAGCTTTAGTCAAGTTTACATCTTCATCTGTGCTAAATGTTGTATTTGTCACTACTGGTGCATCATTTACATTTGTTACACTTATCGTTACATTTGCCTCATTTGATTCTAGGCTTGTTGCGTCATAGATCTTATATGTAAAATAGTCACTTCCATAATAGTCTTGATTTGGTGCATAAGTCGCTATGCCACTTGTGTTTACTGTTACACTACCATTTGATGGTGATTTTGTGATAAGAACTGAACCTATGTTTATGTTGTTATCTTTATCTGTATCATTACTCACAAGATTGATAGTTGCATTTGTATCTTCATTAGAAGTGATACTATCAGCCACTGCTACTGGAGCATCTACTTCATTTCTTACAGAAATAGTTATAGTTGCAGAGTCACTTAAGCCTCCATCATCTACTGCTTTTACAGTTAAAGAGTAGGTTGAGATAAGGTAAGCATTAAGCTCCTTGGCTAAAGTTATCTCTCCTGTTGTGCTGTTTATAGAGAAGTCAGAGTTTGTGTTTCCACTCACTATGCTATAAGTAAATGTCTCACCACCTGTTATGACACTTGATGCTAAAATGCCATCTTCATCACTTGCACTTAGAGTTCCTAGCGTTGTACCACGAACACTATTTTCACTCAGTGCAAAAGCACTATCATTTAGTTCTGGTGCATCATTGACATCGGCTACTGTTATTTGATAGTTTTGAGTAGCACTTAACTCTCCATCACTCACAGTAAGGTTTACATCATAGATACCTGAAACTGTTGGTGTCCCAGTTACATCTGGAACTCCTGCTGATGTTATTTTTCTAATTTTACGATTAAGACTATCTGCTACATAAACATTACCACTACTATCTAGGCTTATTCCCCTAGGAGCATTAAATGAAGCTACCCCGGCACTTGCATCTGTTGAACCTCTTGCTCTACTTCCTGCAAATGTAGTCACTATTCCTTCTGGTGTAATTTTTCTGATTTTATTATTAGAATAGTCTGATACATAAACACTTCCACCAGCATCTACTGCTACTCCAATAGGATTG
>NZ_JAEMVC010000068.1 GCF_029215985.1 Sulfurimonas sp. SAG-AH-194-C21 | reverse complement strand
TCAATGGATTACAATAAAATTAGATCGTTTTGTAGAATTTTTAGAATAGCAATTGGTCTTGTACTTATTGCAGCAGCATTTTTTATCGGAGATTCATGGGAAAATTCTCAATGGTTATATCTTGGTGTTATTCCTCTTCTTGCTGGTGCAGTAAATTTCTGTCCATTATGTATCATTTCTAAAAAATGTGATTTACCAAAAAACGAAGAGACAACTAATGAGTCAAATTAGTTATAAAGATGCCGGTGTAGATATAGATGCAGGTGCTAGTTTTGTTGAAAATATAAAACCTTTAGTAAAAAGTACTCGAATACCCGGTGTGATGGGTGGAATCGGTTCTTTTGCCGGTGCTTTTGAACTTCCAACTGGTTTTAAAGAGCCTGTAATGCTTGCAGCAACTGATGGTGTTGGTACAAAATTAAAACTCGCTATAGATAGTGGTATTCATAACACTGTTGGAATTGACCTTGTTGCTATGTGTGTAAATGACCTCCTTTGTAACTTCGGAACTCCATCTTTTTTCCTTGACTACTATGCAACAGGTAAACTCGATGTTGTAAATGCAACTAATGTAGTAGCAGGGATAGCTGAGGGCTGTAAACGCAGTGAATGCGCCCTAATCGGTGGAGAGACTGCTGAAATGCCTGGTATGTACTCTGAAGATGACTACGACTTAGCTGGTTTTGCAGTTGGTGTTTGTGAAAAATCAGAAATGGACAGAGTATCTCTAGTTCGTGCTGGACATAAGCTTATAGCACTTCCAAGTTCAGGTTTACACTCAAACGGTTTCTCATTAGCACGTAAAGTTCTTTTTGAAAAAATGAAGCTAAACTTTGAAGATGACTTTAACGGTACAACACTTATTAAAGCTCTTTTAGAACCAACAACTATTTATGTAAAACTTTTTAAAGAGTTAAAAAACGAGATAGTTGCAATGGCTCATATTACAGGTGGTGGAATCGTTGAAAATCTTCCTCGTGTACTTCCTGAGAACTTAATGGCAGAAGTTAAAGAGTCTGATATCCGTGTACTTCCTATCTTTGAGCTAATGAGTGAGCATGTAGAGCGTTCAGAGATGTTTAGAGCCTTTAACATGGGTGTAGGAATGATACTTGTAGTAGAAGATAAAAATGTTGATACGATACTTTCTAAAGCCGAGGGTTCTTACCTGATAGGTGAGATTAAAGAGGGTAAACGCGAAGCAAAAATGATATAGACTTTTTGTCTATGTCACATAAATAATTAACTAATCTTCAGGGAATTTCTTCCCTAAAAATCAATATCTATTCTTTCTATTTGAAAACTTTTTCGTAGTCTTTTATAACTGCACCAGGTATAGTCATAATTCCCATAAAGCCGTTCATATCAAGAAGTGGATAAGAGATAGCTATATAGTACTTTGCACTTAAAGCTGTAACTTTGCCATTATCTATAGTAAAACAGTAAGGAAGGATTCCTGCATTTGCACGACCTATCTTCTTTACAAACTTACTTGTTCTTTTACTAAGAGCATATCCAACTAAAGTAGTAGTATCTGAAAGCTTAAGTTCAAAGATAAGACCCTTGCCTTTTTTATAAGACTTAGCTTTTGCTAAAAGAGCTTCATTAGTACCTTCACCAACAACATCAACCTCTTTGTAGTAAGGCATACTAATCATAAAGTGATACTCAGCTAAACCATCAAAGTCCCACTCATCTTTAGATGCTTTAAGACCTGAAAATGCTTTAGTAATTTTTTCTAACTCACCATTAAACACTACATGGTTATACTCTTCTTGCATAAATGCCTTACCAAAGTAAACAGGGTTAGTAATACTAATCATCTTTTCTTGTTCATCAACAAAAAGACGCATAACAGCAATGTTCGAACGGTTAGGCTTAGCTGCCTCTGCTTTAAGTGCAGCATCTGTAAATACTATAGTAGTACCCTTCTTAATTGACTTGTAGTTAGTAACTATCTCAAATCCAGCAGATTTAAGTTTAGCTTCGGCATCATTAACACTCATGTACTCGCCAACTAAGTAAGTATTTACCTTAGTACCTTCTAACCCTGTCTTTGCAGATGGTCCTACACTTGAACTTGAACATCCTGAGAATGCTACAACTGATAAAGTTGCGATTAATATTAGTAGTTTTTTCATATTTCTTTTGCTCCTAAGCTTTTCATAATTTCGATAATTTCAGTATCGATAGTTTCTGTCCATTTGATTTTTGCAGGATCTTTCATTTCCATTACAGAAGCCCAAACAGATAAACGCGGCATACCAACAACCATAGTGTTGCTTCCCTCTTTTATGTAAAAGTACATAGCACAAGGAGCAAAGACACCAGCATCAGGACGACCTTTGTTAAATACATTGTAAGAAAATGTAAAATGACATAAACCATATACAAAGAACTGGTCATACTCAGAAAATTCCATCTCTAAATCGTCTTCATAAGTCTCTTTAAAGTTTTTAAAACCAGCAATTATGTACTTCTTCTCTTCAAAAGCAGCTTCAAGTCCTTCTTGGAATTCTTCAGCCCATTCAACAACATCACCACTTCTGTCAACTGGAAACTCAAAAGTCATCATAGGTTTTGGGGGAAGTTTTGTAAACTCAGTTATTATAACTTCACCACCAAACTCTTTAGTTACATAAGCATCTAAAGGTTTGTACATATCTACATATGCTTTTCTGTCAGCTTTGTTTGTAACACCTGTGATATTTAACATTGTGTCCGGATCAATATGACCAATATATGTCTTATCTTCAGCTATTTTTTTATAGATTAAAAGATTAAACGGTTGAAAACCAGCAGCTTGAGGAGATGTTTTTAGGATTGGATACATTGCAACATCATTAGAGATTGAGAAAAAACCTAGATTATCTAAGTTTGTAGTCCATTTACTATCATAATCTGGATCTTTAGGATTTCCGTAACGTTCTTTGTAGGCATCATTAATCTTTTCATGTGGATCAGAGAGAGAAAAACCTGTTGCATCTTCTAGTGCTGGAAGAAATTCTTTTTCGTATTTTTCTTCTTGGTCACCATCTATTACATTAAACCGCGATGCAGGATGAGCAAGTGCCACTGATGCTAGTACTGATAGCAATAGTGTTGATGTGATAATTTTTTTTATCATATTATTTCCTTAATTGTGTATATATTAACTTCTTAAATTTTAGCATAAATTATTGTGAAATAGTTAAAAAGTTAGAGTAAAAAGGGAAGTACCGTCAGATTTGACGGTACTTAAAAGAAAAGGAAAATTTCTTTTTAGACTAGAATCTATAAGTTCCAGCGATTGTAACACCAACTTGCGAATGCGTCACATCAGCAGTAGAAGTCGAACCATCCCAGTTAGCAGGATTAGCAGGTTGTGTAGCATTTGCTTGAAAGCCAGCAGTCATACCTGTTGTATTAGAAGAAACTATAACTTCAGGAACATAAATAACTGCACCATCAATTGTAAAATCACCAAGGTTAATACCACCACCAAGTGTATAGTGAGTCTCAACTACACCAGGGAAACCAGCTAAGTTAAAGAAGTTTTTCACTGAATTTCCATAAGCAGCATTTCCTGCAGTCATTGGGTTACCATCTTGTTCAATAATTGGAGATTTTGCATAGTTGTAACCAGCTCTAAAAGCCCATGATTTAGCTGCATATTCATAACCAACAGAATAAACATCTTGATTTTCCCAACCAAAATCTTTATAACCAGCAGCATCGCCCCATGCTATGTTTTTATAATCAGCAGAGATAGTGTTTTCACCCATTGCATAAGAAATACCTACACCTTTTTCTTCTGGTTGATCAAGATTATCACCTGAACCAATACCAGTAAATGCAGCACCACCAAATGCGTTTACAGATGCTGAAATTGTATTATCATATGTCATACCAATTTTAGACTTATATACTGCACCAAGTGTTAATCCACCTGTTGTATATGTAAGACCTGCTTCAAGACCATAGCCAATATCTGTAGATGCACCATTTTCTAGTAATGAAAAACCTGTAGGAGTTTGACGCATATGACTTAATGCTAATGAACCATACTGCATTACACCTTCAATACCAAAAGTGAAACCATCAATAGTATAAGAAACAGGTACTGCAACTTTAAGTAAAGAAAGAGCCGTTTTCATTCTAAATGAACCATTATCTGTTTGTGTACCAAATGCAGTACCATCATAATCAACACCCATACCAGCTGTACCAGCAATTGCAAGACCTAAAACTAATTTATCTGATAATCTAGCAGCATAATATATTTCTGGGATTACACTAAGATTAGATGCTGAATCAGCACTTTGTACAGCAACAGGATTAGTAGAACCATTCTGAGCATTTGCTGCAGCATTAGAATTAAAAGAAACACTTGGCATAAACACAGTAACAGCTAAAGTTGCTTCCATATCTTTAACAGAACTAATATTAGCAGGGTTAGCTAAAGCTGACTCAGCACCAAATGCCTTAGCAATTCCTACACCACCCATTGCACGAGATTTCGCACCTTGACCAATCATAACGTCACCGTTAGTTGCGAATGCTGATGTTGCACCTAAAGCTAATGCAGCTACTACTGCTAATTTAATTGTTTTCTTCATTTTCTCTCCTCAGAGTATTTAAATATTAAAATAGACCTTGTCCATTTCGACTGCAACCATTATAAGAGAGTTATTTTGAATTTAAACTTAAAGTAATATATAATTTTTTACCTGATTATTTGTTTTATGTATGAATATTATAAATAATAGACTTATATGCATGCTAAAAAGAGTTTTATAGTGCGAAAAATAGGGGAATAGGCATAAAGTAGCCATATTATGAAGAAAAATTAAATTTATTAAATTTGTAAAACTGTGAAAATATGTAACATCTTATCGTAGTATACATGAGAAATGTAAACTAAAAGTAAAAGTATTAAAAATAGTTATA
>NZ_JAEMVC010000067.1 GCF_029215985.1 Sulfurimonas sp. SAG-AH-194-C21 | reverse complement strand
GAACTTTTTGGTATGCTAAACCACCAGAAACACCATAGTGTTGTCCATTTTTGTCAGTATATTCTTCTAAGTCGTCCATACTTCTTGAGCATATAAAAGTACCATCGGGAGTTTGAATTCTATTTAAGAGTAATTCTTTATTCATTTTTTACTAACCTTGTTTATAATTTTTATGTCAATAATAGCATTAAAAAGCAAATCTTTTATCTATTCGCCCCACCCTAATTTTTCTTTAAGTACATCAAAGTAGTTAAACTCGTTTCTATGTATAAGTTGCACTTGTTTTTGTGCTAGTTTGATATGTACAGACTCATTTTGTTCTAACTCATGTTTATCTTGTCCATCTATGATGAGTAGTGCTTTTTCTTTTGGCGTTTTCATCTCAATGGCGAACTTACCAGGAAGTACCACTGGTCTCTGCGTCAAGGAGTGTGGACAGATAGGTGTGAGTGCAAAAACATTTGTGAGAGGAAAAAGTACGGGTCCACCTGCTGAGAGGTTATACGCCGTTGAGCCTGTTGGAGTGGAGACTATGACACCATCACCAAAGTAGGTATTAAAAGCTTTTCCATCCACAAGAGTTTCTACATGAATCATATTTGAAACAGAGTGTCGCGTTAAAACAATGTCATTAAAAGCATATTTTCTGACCTCTTTTTGATTTTGTAAAAAAGTAGTCTCAAGTATTGAACGCTCATCAACGCGGTATTCTCCTTGCACCATATTTGCTACAAAACTATCTAACTCATCAAGTTGTACATCCGCTAAAAATCCAAAACTACCTGCATAAACGCCAAGAACTGGAATGTCATGCTTAAATGAACGCCGAACAGCCGAAATAAGCGTTCCATCTCCACCAAGAGTAACAAGAACATCAGAACCCTCACACATAAGATCAAAGTCAATTCCCATAATGCCTATCATTGCACCACTGATGCTCTCAATACTTACATCAATCTGGTGTTTATTAAAAATTTTCTCTAGTTTAAAGTACTTGTCTTTTAGTTCCGGTGTTGATGGGCGAAGAACTACTCCAACCCTTTTTATGTTCATCTTATTCATTTGGATATTATACACTATTTTGGTATAATCGCGAAAATATTTTTATACAGGACTCTATATATATGAGAAGTCATTACAATACAGATTTAAGCGAAGCAAATGTTGGTGAGGAAGTTACTCTCACAGGTTGGGCAAATAGTTACCGTGATCACGGTGGAATCATTTTTATAGATTTACGTGACAAAACTGGTCTTATCCAGTTAACTTGTGACCCAGAGGACTCAAAAGAGTCTCACGAAATAGCAAATAGCATTCGTGATGAGTATGTTCTTATCGTTAAAGGTAAGGTTCGTGCTCGTGGAGAAGGTCTTACTAATCCACGACTTGAGACTGGTGCTATTGAGATTGTTGTAACTGACTTACATATTGAAAACAAGTCAGCGGCACTTCCATTTGTAATCGGTGATAAAAAAGTTGGTGAAGAGACTACTTTAAAGTACCGTTACTTACAACTTCGTGATCCTGACCTTTATAAAGTGTTTAAGATGCGTTCAAAAGCGGCAATTGCTGCAAGAAATGTCTTAGATGAAAATGGATTTTTAGAAGTTGAAACACCAATCCTTACTAAATCAACTCCAGAGGGTGCAAGAGATTATCTAGTGCCTTCTCGTGTTCATGATGGTGAGTTTTATGCACTTCCTCAATCTCCACAACTTTTTAAACAACTTTTAATGGTTGGTGGATTTGATAGATACTTTCAAATAGCAAAATGTTTTCGTGATGAAGACCTTCGTGCTGACCGTCAACCTGAGTTTACTCAGATAGATGTTGAAATGAGTTTTTGTACTCAAGAAGATGTTATCAAAGTTGCAGAAGATTTACTTGTGGCAATGTTTAAAGCAACAGGTCACGACATCAAACCACCATTTAACCGTATCACTTATAACAATGCTATGGAACTATATGGTTCTGATAAGCCTGATTTAAGATACGATCTTAAAATGGTAGATGTGATAGATATCTTTTCTCGTTGTGATAACGAAATCTTTACAAACATCGCTAAAGACCCTAAAGCGAACCGTATTAAAGCACTTAAAGTACCTGGTGCAGATTTAATCTTCTCTAAACGCGAGATGAAATCATTTGAAGAGTATGTTCGTAAGTTTGGTGCTCACGGTCTTGGTTACTTCCAAATGAAAGAAGATGGTCTTAAAGGTCCTCTTGTTAAATTCTTTAGCGAAGAAGATATCGCACTTATCATCAAAACGACTGAACTTGAAGTTGGTGATGTAGTATTCTTTGGTGCTGGTGAGAAAAAAACTGTATGGGATTATATGGGTCGTTTTAGAAACTTCATAGCTGAGCATGAAAAAATGAATCTTATTGATGAAGATGCATTTGAATTTATATGGGTTGTTGACTTTCCTATGTTTGAAGTTGAAGATGGTCGTGTTAAAGCACTACACCACCCATTTACTATGCCTAAAGACACAAACAAGGAAGATCCTGAAGAGATTGAGTCTATCGCTTATGACATCGTTCTTAACGGTACTGAGCTTGGTGGTGGATCTATTCGTATTCATAAAGAAGCTATTCAAAACGAAGTATTTAGACTTCTTGGAATCGAAGAAGAAGAAGCACAAGAAAAATTTGGTTTCCTTCTTGATGCTCTTAAGTTTGGCGCACCTCCACATGGTGGTTTTGCGCTAGGATTTGACCGCCTTATGATGCTTATCGCTAAAACGCCAAGTATTCGTGATGTTATCGCATTTCCTAAGACACAAAAAGCTTCTTGTGTACTTACAAAAGCACCAAGTTCTGTTGACAACAATCAACTTCGTGACTTACATATTCGTCTACGTGAGCAGAAGTAAACCCAAATGAAAAAACTTTTTTTAATTATCGGAGCACCTGGCTCTGGTAAAACTACCGATGCAGAACTTATAGCACAAAAAAATGACAACATAACTCACTACTCTACGGGCGATATGCTTAGAGCAGAAGTTGCTAGTGGCAGTGAGTTAGGTTTAGAGATAGAAGGTTATATCACTAAAGGTCTTATCGTTCCTATAAGTATCGCAATTACGACTATAACAAACGCCATTAAAAGTGCTCCTACAGATGTAGTCATACTTGATGGTTATCCTCGTAGTATAGAACAGATGGATGCTTTAGAAGACTTTTTAAAGAGTGATAGCAGTATCATATTATCTAATATCATTGAAGTAAAAGTAAGTGAAGAGACTGCAAGAGATAGAGTTTTAGGCCGTGCACGTGGGGCTGATGACAATACAGAAGTATTTAATAACCGTATGAGTGTATATACTGAACCTCTACACGAGATTCAAGCATTTTACACGCACAAAAATTGTTTAGAAGTTATAAGTGGTGAGGGAACTATTGAAGAAATAGTTTTAGAAATGAACACTTTTATTCAAGATAGAATATAAAACAGAATTCTTTAATTATTTAGATTAACTTTTATAATATAGTAAATTATTTAGCCTAAAGTGTTAGAATTTTAGGTTATCTTCAGTTGATATGTCATGTTTGATGTATGAATTGAGGTAATTATGAAAGAACTTATTGGTATTTATAAAAAACAGTATCTCCTTGTTGAGAGCTCAATTACAGCTATACTAAACAGCATAGATTTTACGCAATATGATGAAATTGTTAAACATTCTCTCTTTGGACTCTCCCCTGCTATTAAAGCCACCTACAAAATAAATGCAAAACTCAAACAATCAACGCCACTTTATACAATTGACAACTCTGATGCAAGTTATTTAGGTGTAAATAAATCACACTTACTAGAACGCATTGTATTTAGAGAAGACAATATTTATATCTCAAACGCATACATTAATTCACGCACTGGACTACCCTATATTACTGCTGTTTTACATACGCAAAATGAATATATTGTCTGTGACTTTGAACTCTATATTATACTTAAAGAGTTGTCGTTAATCGAGGGGAACGAAGCTTTTACACTCTTTACGAAGTACTTTTATGCTCTATTTGGATTTTTACTTGCCCTATTCTCTTTAGCACTCATAGCATATGCTATATATAGTGCATTTTCAATTTTTACTGAGGAGGGGATTACACTTTTAACAGGTCTTTTTAGGTCTATCATCGCTTTAACACTAGCATTAGCTATTTTTGATTTATCAAAAACAATATTAGAACATGAGGTGTTTTACAAAAGTTTAAGTAGAAATTATAATTTAGAAAATAGGCTTTTAGCACGCTTTTTAACTTCTATCATTATAGCATTGTCTATCGAGGCTTTAATGGTTGTATTTAAAATCACTCTGAGCGACTATAGTGATATGATACATGCTTTTTATCTTATCGCTGGTGTCGGTATTATGATAGTCTCTCTAAGTATCTTTGTCTTTATCATGCGGTATCATGGCAAGAAATGAAGCACTTGTAAATGAAAAAAATGATAGAATATTTATATCTAATATTAGGAAAATAAAATGTCAAACAGACTCATACACAATAAAGCAGAATCTAAATACGAGTACCATATAGATGGTCATATAGCATATATTACTTATGATGATCAAGATGGAAATATGCACCTCACACATACAATAGTGCCAGAAGAATTAGCAGGAAAGGGTCTAGCAAGAACTCTTTTAGAAGATGTCCTAGCGGAGATTAAAAAAGATGGTAAAAAAGCTGTAGCTCAGTGCTCTTACATAGTAAAATATCAAGAAAAGCACCCAGAAGCTAGCGATATATTTGCATAATAGCGGACTACGAGAGTTTATAAAACCCTCGTAGTAACTCTCTATCTTATTCCCGTTTTCTCAAGAATAAATATCACACTGCAATAAGCAAAAATAGTCATAACAACTGAAATGCTTAGGCTTGGGTAAAAAGACAATCCTTTTTTTATCAAAATTGGAAAAGTGATAAACAGTGTCATTGATGGAACGATCAACCAAACAATTGAATTTGAGAACTCAACAGCACTTTTAGTATTGTTTGTATCTACATACATCCATATCATAGCCAATATTGACACTAAAGGAATAGCGGCCAACATTGCACCC
>NZ_JAEMVC010000066.1 GCF_029215985.1 Sulfurimonas sp. SAG-AH-194-C21 | reverse complement strand
TATATAAAAAAAGAGGTTTAGTCTTGAAAAATTCCCACATTAAATATCAATTTTCTATAAAAAGTGAATCGGAGCTTGAAGGACTTTCCCATGATGAATTGCTAGAGTATATTAAAAACTTACAGAAGAATATTGTTCAGGAGAAGCCACCAAAGAACTCCAACAACTCAAGTATTTCACCATCCAGTGAAATAGCACCTCCTGCTAATAAGAAGAACCAGTCACTTAGAGAGAAGAGTGATAAAGATGTCGGTGGACAGAAAGGGAGAGTTGGGACTACACTTATTCAGAGAGATACACCTCATGAGATAATAAATCTACCATACTCACTAACAGCTTGTAAAAAATGTGCTATAGATTTATCTGCTGTTATTGCAAAAGCTAAAGAGAGACGACAAGTTTTAGATATTGAACTCTCTAAAATAGAGACAAAGATTACAGAGTATCAAAGCTTTTCAAAGGTGTGTCCTGAGTGTGGCTATGACAATCATGACAGTAGTGCTTTTAGTGTTGCTCCTAACATCAGTTATGGTGTCACTATTATTGCTATGGTCTCTTACCTTAGTGTTTCACAGTATATGTCTAATGTTCGTATAGTTTCTCTTTTAGAGAATCTTTTTGGAATTGTTATTTCAGAGGGAAGCATTACATCACTTCTAGCAAAAGCTGCTAAACTATCCCTAGATGAAATCAGTAAAATACAAAAAGCCCTTGAGGCTGCAGCACTTGTAGGGATTGATGAGACAGGTTGTAAGGTAGACGGGAAGAAACATTGGCATTGGACTTTTCAAAATGAAGATAACACTCTGATAGTTGCAGACAAATCAAGAGGAACAAAGGTGATTACTAATACATTTGAAAATGGTTTTATGAATGCTTGTGTAGTACATGATAACTACTCATCGTACAATGGACTTATATGTGAGAGTGAGCAGTTATGTTTGGCTCACAAGATGAGAGATTTAAACTATGCTATTGATTGCGAGGATACTAAACTTATGAAAGGTATCAAAGAGCTACTCAAAGAGGCAATACGAGATGATAAAGAGTCTTTATCAACACAACAGAGAGTACACCTCAAAGTACAATATGATAAATCACTACAGCATCTTTTATCTATGCCAACAATTGAAAATAGTGAATCTCATAAACAAGTAAAGTCATTCACAAAATCTAAAAATAAGATTTTTACTTTTTTGCTTGATGAAAATATCCCAGCTGATAATAATGGTAGTGAACGTGCCATCCGAAACATCAAGGTCAAGCAAAAAGTATCAGGTCAATTCAAATCACTTTCTGGTGCTCAAAATTATGCTACTCTTAGATCAATTGTCGATACTTCTAGAAAACGTGGCTTAAATGAATTTGAATCTTTGGTTAGTGTGATTCAGGGGAATTCTCTCTTTTAGATAGGGTGATTAGTTACTAATTCTTTATAGTTGGCTGTATTTAAAATAATATCTGTTTTCGTTTTTTCAACATACTTAACGAGATGCATCGGTAAAAGACTCTCTTTACTTTCATGTGTAAAGTTTCCATCCATATAAGATGTTTGAAGTGTGAGTTGGTCATTTTGAAGAAAAAAGAGATACCCAACTTGAGCAGAAGAGTTTTCTATAATAATATTCATTACATTTTTGAGTAATTCATTAACTTCTAACTCAGTAGAGAGTGTCTCTGATATTTTGAGAATCGATTGAAGATCAAACTGTTCAAGACTCTTTTTTTCTAAACTTTGAGATTTTAAAACAGATGGATAATTACTTACTAAACTTTGGCAAACACCAAGTGCACCCCAGCTATAGTATGCTTCATAAGTTTTAATGAGGTAGGTGTCAGCGATGTCTTGTACATCTTCTTCTAACCAGTAGTAAAATGAGTACTGATAAATTATTCCGAGTATCTGAGTGAAATCATTCTTTTTTGCATTTTTTGCAGCACTTTGAAAAAGTTTTATACAGTGTTTATCTCCATTTAACTCAAATAAGAGTGCTTCTAAAAGCTGTTTTTTATGAAGGTTGTTTTGTGGTGCAGTTAAACAAAGGGAGTCATAATACTTTATTGCGGTGTCAAGAAGAGTTAATACTTCTTTTTTGTCTAAGTCTTGTGAGAGTTTATAGTATCTATATGTGATAATAGCTTCATAGAAGAAAAATTCTCCATACTGATAAAGACTAGCAACACCGATATGATATTTTTTTGCTTCATTTATAAACTTGTAGGCAAGAGTACTGTCTTCATAGAGTATGGCTAAATGAGCTTTGATATAGTAAAGGTTATAGAGGATAGAAAAGGTGTTTTGCTCTACTAAAGAGTCAAGAGTTTTACTCTCACTAAACTTTTCACCCTCTAGTAAAGTACTATCTTTCTTATAGTTAAGTAAATGCTCAATAAACTCTTCCCACACACTGCTATATAAGAGTTGGTAGTTTTGTTTGAGTCCATTCATAAGAGTGACTTGTTCTTCAAAGTCACTTTTTAAAAGCCCAATATTTTTTCCACACAGTACAGAATGAACACTGTAATAGAGACCATTATATGAAGCATACTCAAAATCCCCCATCTCAACACCTTGAATTATAGTGTTCTTAAGAGGCTGGAGTGTAGAACTAAGAGGAGAACTCCAGTGGTTTACACAGGCATTAGCTATCATGTTGACTTTAGCGATGTAGGCATTTGCATCATAAAGGGGTACTAGGTCTTGAGAGAGTTTAGCGAACTCTCTAGACTCATCAAACGCACTAAAAAAAGCGCTTAAAAGCAGACCATGCACAGCATAAACATTAGTTGCAGCCGGAGAGTTTCCATTTTTGATACACATATCAATGGCGACATAACATATTTTAGGATAGAGCGCCGGTGCAGTCTGGTAAGCTGGTGCCATAATTGAGTTTAAAATGTCTATGATATTGAGCATCTCTTTATTTGTCATTTTAGCTAAGTTTTTAAGTGCACCTACATCATTTTTATCATATAAGTCAAAGAGTTTTGGGTAGTAGTTTATAAAGTTGTCATCCTCTGGTAACACCACACCATACTCCTCTAGCATAGAGAGCCCTAAGTCAAGAGACTCTTTTGATTTGTTCTGTGCGATTAGAGAAAAGATTTTTATCTGTGTGATTTTGATTTTATCATGAAGATTTTTTGCATGTTTTAGCGTTTCATCAAACGACTCTTTAGACTTTTTAAACTCAAGGTTGAGGTAGTAAACTTCAGCGAGTTGTGCTGTTAACTCTACACTTCTTGTGTAGTCATTTTCCCATCTGTTACTGCCTTGAAGGGTAATTGCCTCAATAAGATAAGAGATAGCATTCTCATATGAGTTGAGCTTAATTAAAACCTCTGCACAATTTTGATTCAATTCAAGGAGTTCATATCTGTCTTTTGGAGTTTTGAGAAGATTTACAGCAGAGTTGAGGTGGTTAGTGATAAGAAATATATCTTTATCATTTGTTGCAGGTGTATCGGCTAGGTGTCTTCCTGTCTTGTAGTGAAAGAGCTCTTTTTGAGATTGCTTTAGAGATAAAGCAAAAGCTTCTTGAACCTTGTCGTGTATAAATTTATATTCATTACTATTCTCATGTATGAAAAACTCACTATGTAGCGCAAAGGTGGAGTCTAATGTTGAGAGTTCTTTTTCTAAAATACTTGCTAACTCTTTTGTAGTAAAAATATTTCCAATCAATGAAGCATAGGCAAATAATTCTCTGATTTCTTTAGATAGTTTTTGAATTTTTTTTGTAACATTTTCAACTATATTTTTACTTATTTGTATCTTTTGTATCTCTCTTATATCCCATTGCCATGAAGCATTGATGTAAGAGATAAAACCATCCTCATAGAGATTTTTTAAGACAGTTCGCACAAAAAATGGATTTCCATCAGTTTTTTCTTTCAGTATAGCTGCAAGAGCATAAATATTTTCATTTTTCGAAGAAAAAGTATCTTCTAAAAGTAAACTAATATCATCTACTTTTAATGGCTGGAGTTCTAGGTTTAGATAGTGAGCATTTGTTTCGAAGTGAGAAAGCATTATAGAAAAAGGGTGTGTGCTTTTTACTTCGTTGTTTCTATAAGAAAGGACAAAAGAGACATTTGTGATCGTGACATCATCTAAAATGAGTTGTATAAGGTTGATAGTAGAGAGGTCACACCACTGCATATCATCAATAGCAAAAACAATTTGTTTTCTATAAGAACTGACAATACGAACAAACTTTAAAAAAGTTATGTTAAAACGACTTTGTGATTCATGTGCTTGGAGTGGTTTTAACTTATAACTCGTATGAACTATTAAAGAGAGTTCTGGAAGGTAATCTAACATAAGCTGAATATTTTCACCAATTTCATGGATAAGTTGTGTCTCTAAACTCTTTATACTCTGTGAGTCTTGAGCTATGATATTTTTTATATGTTTACTAAGTAGACTGCTAAAGGCTTGAAAAGTTTGTACTGAACGAAGTTGTTGAAACTTTTCTTGTAAAAAGCATATCTGTTTTTCTTTGAGTCTATCTTTTACGATAGAGATGAGAGTTGATTTTCCAACACCTGAGTAACCAGCGATGGCAATAGTTGTTTTTACATTTTCATTTAAGGCATTTAGTATCGCTTGTGACTCTTTTTCTCTAGCAAAAATCTTTGGGGATATGTGCAGTATATGTTTTTTATCTAAAAATGCCAGTTCAAAAAGTGTAGAGCTATCTTTTTTAATTTTTACTAAGTCATATATAAGACTTTGTACTGATGCATAGCGTTCAAATGGATTTTTCTGAAGTAGTTTATCTACAATGCGGGATATCATTTGTGGAATGGTATTATCACGCTCTGTTAGAGACTTTTGTGTAGCAGAAGTGTGCGCATATATAAGCTGCATATCATCTTTATAATCAAAAGGAAATACTCCTGAGTAGAGTTTATAAATCATTACACCCATGAGATAAAGCTCACTTCTATAGTCAGTTTGAAGGTTAAGTCTCTGCGTCTCTTCTGGAGAGATATAGAGTAGATTATTTTGGATATTTTGTTTTTCTAGATAAGCTGTAATGTTTTGAGTTAAATATATTGATTCGTCAATTTTAGTCATAACTAGTAATAAT
>NZ_JAEMVC010000065.1 GCF_029215985.1 Sulfurimonas sp. SAG-AH-194-C21 | reverse complement strand
AGATATGACCTACTTCTATACCCTTAGTGAAAGAGAGAGTGCCATCACATTTTGGACATGTATCTCCAGCATTTACTTCTGCAATATCTGCAAAGTAAGCAACTTCGCTTATAACAGACAAATCAGCTCCAACAAAGTGATAATCAAGTTCATTCGCACCCATAATCATATTTTTTGCATCTTTAAGCTCAGAGTCTAGAACATGTTTTGCTTTATCTTGATCAAGAGGACCAATAAAACCTGGAGTCAGTCCAAGTGCTACTAACTCTTCTTCACTTACATCTTCCATCTCTAAAGCACCTGCTGCGTTTACAGCTTTTACTTCTTGTAAGTTATCACAACCACGTAAAAAGAAAAGTACAACTTCAGACTCTTCTTCATAGATAAGTTTCTTAGCAACACACTTCACTGTATAGTAAGGGTCTATCTTAAAAAATGCAGCTAATTCATCTATACTTTTTATATCTGGTGTCGAGAACTTATTAAACTCTGCTTCGGGAGCATCTGGTATTACTTTTCTTTTTCCCGATACTGCTGCTTCAATATTTGCACCGTATTCACAAGAAGAACAAACTGCAATAGTATCTTCACCACTATCAGCAATTACCATAAGCTCTTTACTTCCACTTCCGCCTATTGTTCCACTATCAGCTTCCACAACACGATAGTCAAGTCCTAAACGAGTAAGGATCCTTTTATATGCAGCCTCCATCTCAGTAAACTCACGGTCTAAGTCTTCTTCACTAGAGTGAAAAGAATAACCATCTTTCATGATAAATTCACGTCCGCGCATAAGCCCAAAACGAGGTCTTGCTTCATCGCGAAATTTTGTTTTTATCTGGTAGAGATTAAGTGGTAGGTTTTTATATGAAGTTACACGATTTTTGATAAGTTCAACCATCATCTCTTCGTGAGTTGGCCCTAGAACAAACATATTGTCTTTTCTATCACGAAAACGCAGGAGTTCTTTTCCAAATTTCTCTATACGTCCACTTTTTTCCCATAACTCAGCTGGCGTTACAAAAGAGAGTTCAACCTCTTGCGCCCCAACTTTAGTCATCTCTTCGTTTACAATATTTTCTATTTTTTTAATGACTCGTTTTGCAAGAGGCATATAGTTATAAAGTCCCGCTGCACTTTGAGAGATAAAACCTGCTCGTGCTAAAAATATATGACTTGCTAAACTTGCATCGGATGGTGCTTCTTTACTTGTTGGTATAAATGCTTTACTTCTTCTCACTATTTGTCCTTAAACTTTTTCTTTCATCATTGAAGCCATGGCTCCACTTATTAACTCTGTATGTTTGTCTTCTGTTGCACTTCTCATATTTACTGTAAACTCATGTAAAAAACGCTTAAGTGCTTGTTCACACATCTTACGAGCCTCTTCTTCATACTCTTTTGGGATATATCCCGCTTTAATTGCTCTTTGCGTCTCTTCTAATGCAGCTGCATCTGCACGAGTATAAATCTCTTTTATCAATGGTTCTAAATCTTGTGTACCAACCTCAAAAAACTCAACAATTGCTCGACCGATAACACCATGTGCTGCGCGAGATGCAAGTTCACGAGATGAAACATTCTCATCTACTATCATTTTAAGATCATCAATTACAAAAAGATTTATTCGCTCACCCTTGTTATAGTGAATATCACGAGGTAGTGCCAAATCAAACCAATATCTATCAAAATCTCTCGCTTCTATAATTTCGTCTGTGATTATAGGTTCAGGAGCTGATGTTGCAGTATAAAGTATCTCAAACTCATTAACAGCACTTGGAAGTTCACTAAAGTCTATAACTTTAGTTGCACATTTTTTGGCTAATGCTTCCGCCTTGTGTTTCGTACGGTTCATAATGTAGACATCGGCACCTGCGTTTACTAAGTGTTTCGCTGTTATCTCACTCATCTCTCCTACCCCAATAATAAGAGCTTTTTTAGAGCTAATGTCCTCTACTAAAGATTTAAGTTGATTGACTGCCACACTTGCCATAGAGACTGGTTTTGAAGATATATCAGTGGCGTTTCTCACTTTTGCCGCACATTTAAACGCAGACTTCATAGCAGATGCAGTTTTTTTACCACAAAATTTATTATCATATGCAAAACGAAAAGCATCTTTAAGTTGTCCAACAATTTGTGTCTCACCAATTACCATAGAGTCTAAAGATGCAGCAACACTAAAAAGATGATGAATAGCAGAACTGTCATCAAAAATATCGGCACGACCTTCTAGTTCTTCTATGCTTATAGATGAGCGTTTTTCTAACATCTCAAGTATATGCATCGTTGCAGCTGGAACATCACTACAGTGACAAAAAACTTCCATTCTGTTGCAGGTTGAGATAAGCATAGCTTCAGATATTGCATCTGAGCCCAGAAGTTTCGTTAAACATCCGCGTTTGTTTTCATCATCTGGGTATGAAAGTTTTTCTCGTATCTCTAGTGTTGAGTTTCTGTGTGTAAAGCTTATGTTTAAGTAGTGCATTAAAAAGTTCTCTTTATCATAGTTTCTAAAATAGCAACAAGTTCGCTATCTTCACTCATCGCAGTCTGTGCTTCATTTGAGAGTTTTTGTGCAAGTTTAAAAGACTTCTCTATAGTTTTATGTTCTTGCATGTTTTCTTGTATCCAGAGTGTTTCTTCTTTAGAGGTCTCTTTGGTATGAAGCGATACTAAATGATTTTTGTCATCTACATTTAACTCTTCATAAAGATAGATATAAGGCAGGGTACATTTTCCTTCTACAAAATCATTCATAGCAGGTTTACCAAGAGCTTCCTCTGTCGCTGTAATGTCTAAAATATCATCTATAATCTGAAAAGAAAGTCCTAAGTTACGACCATAGAGTGCATGTTTCTCTGCATCTTTTCCCACTAAAAGAGCACTCGCTTTTGCAGCAGCCTCGATGAGTGTAGCAGTTTTAAGATAGAGCATATCAAGATAGAGTGACTCATCTGAGTTGAATTTCTCAGCCATTTTCACATCCATCATCTCACCCTTTGAGAGTGCTGTAACAGAAGCTGCTATAGTTTGCGCGACATCTTTGTCAAACGCGACAAGTTCAGTAAAAGCTTTAGAGTATAAAATATCTCCAAGCATAACGGCTGTTTTACTACCACTACTCGCGTTTACAGAAGTTACACCACGCCTAGTCATCGCATCATCAATAACATCATCATGAAGTAAAGATGCTCCGTGAATAAGTTCTACAATAGCTGCTAAAAGTGGTGCATCTTTATGCTCTGGTGCAATTTTAAGAATCAGTTTTGCACGTAGGCGTTTACCACCACTTAAAGAACCGAAAAGTTCTGTAACTTCATCATAGTCTATCTCTTGTATTAGTCTAGCTATCTCTTTTTCTACTCTTTGCATTAGCTCTTCTTCTTCATTTTTTCTATTTTTATTAAGGATTTTTTATCTGATAAAAAAACTTCAAACTTTGCACTGTTCTTCTCAAAATCAAATTCTTTAAATTTCACTAGCAGATAGGGTGCTTCATATAAAGCACTACTTTTCTGTTTTAAAAAAACCTTAAAACTTTGATTTGTCGTATTTAGATACAGTATGTTTTGTGCAAGTGTTGTATCGTAAGAATGAAACATCACTAAGCCATCGTTGACATAAAGTGTCCAACGGAACTTAAACTCTCTCTCATAATTACTATATCTTACTAGAAATTTTGTTGATTCATCCTTTTTAAGAGATATTTCATACATATCTGCAAACTCAATAGCATTAAGTGTGCTAAAGAGTAATACTGCTGTGATAAAAATGCGTAAAATTATTTGCATTTCTTATCCAATTATCTCCGTTCCAACACCTTCAGAAGTAAAAAGCTCTAAAAGCATAGAGTGTTCTAAACGCCCATCAATTATATGTGCTTTAGCAACACCACCATCAATAGCTTCAAGACAAGCATCAACTTTTGGAACCATTCCACCATGAATCGTTCCATCTGCTTTAAGAGCCTCAACTTCTGCTTTTGTTAGGGATGAAAAAAGTTCTTTGTCATTGTTTAAAACACCTGATGTATCTGTTAAAAATATGATTTTGTTTGCACCAATAGCTTTTGCTACATATGAAGCACAAAGGTCTGCGTTTATGTTAAAACCAGGATGTCCCATTTCAGATCCAGCTGCAATAGGAGCGATAACAGGGATAAAACCCTCACGGATTAAGTTACATACAACATCTGCATCTACACTTGTGATATTTCCCGTAAGTCCCCACTTAGCAAAATCTTTTGCTTCGGCTTTAATAAAGTGTGCATCTTTTCCACTCACACCAATAGCTTTTGCAGAGTGAGAGTTTAAAAGTGAAACTATCTCTTTGTTTATCTCTCCACTTAAAATCATCTCAGCGATTCGCATAACCTCTTTAGTAGTGACACGCTGTCCTTCGATGAACTTGGTGTCTATGTTTAAAGCATCAAGCATCTCAGTTATTTTTTTACCACCACCATGAATGATAACAGGTTTAATCCCCACAAGATACATAAGTAAAATATCTTCAGCAAATTTCTCTTTTAACTGAGGGGAAGTTTGTGCGGAACCACCGTACTTTATAACCACTATCTCTTTACGAAACTCTTTTATAAATGGAAGGGCATCAAGGAGTGTTTTTACTGTTTCAATTTTTGCTTGCAATATTTTTCCTATAAGTGTCTATATAATTTTGTTATTTTATCTAATCTTTGTTTATTATTTGGTAAAAGTTTCAAAAGTGACTCTATCCAGAGAATCCTGATTAAGTGCTAAATCAACTTTTAAATATATATCCAGACATAATGCTGTCGCTTATCAATATTATACTTCTAGCATGAAATAAGGAGGAGTTTGATATGAAACACAGAAAAAGAGAACCAATAAACACAAATGTAGAGTTTGATAAAACACAACTTATTGATAAAAGACTTATAGATAAAGCATCACTTTGGATACTTCGTATTATATTAATACTAGGAGGTCAGAGAGAATTTATTGACAAAGAGAATTATGTTTCCAAGGAAACTGTACTAGATTTTTTAGATGGGCATCAGTTTTTAAATACAGATAAAGATAAGTTTAGTAGAGATGAAGTCATTGCTTTTTTTAGCAAAAGTTTAAGTACACTAGAAAAGCAAAAGAAATTCAAAAGCAACAAACTATTATCAAAGAACATAGCTCAAATATCATCTCTCATGAACTTAAACAGATATGAAAAGCAGATACTAGAGTTTGTAACACTTCTCAAACAGTATGAACTACTTGATGATGCTGTTAGTTTACTTGGTACAGAGTTAAATACAACTCAAACAAAAAGAGCAATAAGTGTTATCTTAAACATGAAAAAAAAACATGTGGATAGTGCTTTTGCAAGTGATTCTAAGTTTACTAAATCATCACTCGTAACTATTGATAAAAGAAATACACACTCACTTGATAGAAAGTTGGATTCTATAAGTGATTCATTTTTGGATAACTTACTTAACCTTGATGAAGATATATCAGTTATGATAAAAGATTCTATAAAA
>NZ_JAEMVC010000064.1 GCF_029215985.1 Sulfurimonas sp. SAG-AH-194-C21 | reverse complement strand
TAAATGTCTATATTAGTTTAATAGTAAGATGGGTATTAGTGATTGTAATTGAGAATTTGTTTGTTTTGGTATAGATAGATGGGATATAACGAAAAGAAGGGTCGAGCTTAGAAGAATTATTTTCTTCTAAGTTCTTTAATACGAGCTTTTTTACCTGCAAGGTCACGAAGATAGAAAAGTTTAGCACGACGAACACGACCGCGACGAATAACTTTAATCTCTGTGATTGAGTCACTAAATAATGGGAATATTCTTTCAATTCCAATTGCATTAGCACCAATTTTACGAATAGTAATAGTTGCTCCAGTACCTTGACCACGTTTAGCGATACAAACACCTTCATAGCTCTGAGTACGTGATTTCTCACCCTCTTTAATTGTTACTGCTAAACGTACAGTATCTCCAGCACGGAAATCTGGAATATTTTTCACAGATGTTTGTGCGTTTTCAAAGTTTTCTATGTATTTATTTCTCATAAAAAGTTCCTTTATTTTACACCTTGACAGTGTTTTTTTAGCTCATCTGGTCTGAAAAACTTTGTTTTACATTCAGATAAAGCTATTTTTAATGAGCGAATTTTACTATGATTTCCCTTTAAATATTCTGACGGAACATTTAAACCCTCATAGAGCTTCGGTTTTGAGAACGATGGTGCTTCTAGGAGTGCTGATTCAAAACTCTCTATTGTTAACGAATCGCTATTTCCTAAAACACCATCTATGTTTCTACTTACCGCGTCACAAATAACTAAAGAGGCTAATTCGCCCCCTGTTAATATGTAATCTCCGATAGAGAAAACTTCGTCTGCATACTTTTCAATCACTCTCTCATCAATTCCCTCATACCTTCCACTCACAAAAGCTATATGGGACTTGCTACTCAATCGTTTCGCATCATTTTGCACAAACGGCTTCGCAACAGGAGTTAAAAAAATTATATGTACATTCTCATCTTCTTTTCTCAAACTATCTAAAGCATCAAACAGAGGCTGTGGATTCATAACCATTCCGGCTCCACCACCAACTGCTGTATCGTCAACTTTAGAGTGCTTGTTAAGAGAAAATTCTCTAGGGTTAAGATACTTAACACTAAACAGATTCTTCTCCATAGCACGCTTTAGTATAGAGTCATTAAAATAACCCTCTACTAAGTTTGAAAAAAGTGTAACAAAAGTAAAAGTCATTAAGAAGCTTCTAAAATATCAAAAGCACCACTTAAAGTGATAATCTTTTTCTTAATATCCACATCTTTCTTAAATGGTTCTATAAAAGGAACTAAAAAGCTCTTTGATAAACCACTCTCAACTAAACTTTCACTCGTAACTATATACAAATAGTTAGTCACGGCAATTCTTTCTATCTCTTGAACTACTCCAAGTAGTTTTCCATCTTCGTAAACCTGACAATCTTCCAAGTCGAAGAAAAAATACTCACCTTTTTCAAGCTGACAGTTTTTTCTTGTCTCTTCGTATGTTGTATAAAGTTTTGCATTAACAAACTTTTTACAATCTTGTGGATTACTAAGATTATTTATCTTAACAAGTCCACGTTCAACATTTACATCAGTTAAAGTAATTTTATCTTTTTTATTTATTAAAAAAGAGCTTCCTACTTTAAACTGCTCAGGAAAATCTGACTTATCATGAAACTTCATATCACCTTTAATACCGACAGTTTTGCCGATAGTTGCGATGTGAAGTGACTGTTCCTTAAAGTGCTTCGACATTAATTCTATAACTCATGCCATCTTTAGCTTTACAGCCAGAGATCACAGTTTTAATAGCTCCAATCATCTTACCACTTTTACCAATCAGTTTACCGATATCGGCTTGATTAGCATAGAGTACGATTTGCGTTACTTCATCGCCTTCTTCTACTTCAACTCTTACATCGTCTGGATTAGACGCGATTAGTTTTGCAAACTCGGCAACAAAATCAGCAATCATGATTATCGACCTGTAATCTTTTTAACACGGCTACTCATTTGAGCACCAACACTTAACCAGTAGTCAAGTCTTTCGTTATCAACAACAAGAGTTTTCTCTTCATTCATTGGATTATAGTGACCGATAAGTTCGATCCAACCACCATCTCTACGTTTACGGCTATCTGTTACCGCTAAACGATAAAATGGTCTCTTTTTTCTTCCCATACGAGTAAGTCTAATTACTGTCATGTTGTTCCTTTTAGGTTATAAATATTTTAGGGGTATTTTTTGCAGAATAAATATAGTTTGTAAGTAAATACAAGTAGTTTATTGTGCCTCTTACCGCCATTTGGCGTCTTATATCTCAAAAGAGAGATACCTTCTAATCACAGAGGGATTATTTCAGAAGTTATTACGATAGCGGAATTATAGCGAAGAAAGCATAAAAAAGCAATAATAAAAGAAAATGTTATGTACTATCTAGGTAGTCCAGCCATGCCACCAGGACCACCTGCTCCACCCATCATAGACTGAAGTTGTTTCATTCCATTCTTTCCAGAGAACTTTTTCGCCATCTTACCTGCGTTTTTAAACTGTTTAATCATTCTATTTATCTCAACAATTGTAAGTCCACAACCAACTGCAATTCTTTGCTTACGTGAAGTGTTAAGCAAATCAGGTTCTTCTCGCTCTTTTAAAGTCATAGAACTAACCATTGCTTTAATGTTTTTAAGCTCACCTGAATTTTCAAAATCAAAATCTTTAATAGCTTTACTCATACCGCCCATACCAGGAATCATTCCCATGATAGAGCTCATACTTCCCATTTTCTTCATTGATTCCATCTGTTCTAAAAAGTCATTAAAGTTAAACTTACCTTTTTGAATCTTTTTACTCAAACGTTTGGCTTGTTTTTCATCTATGATATCAGCAGTTTTTTCAGCTAATCCTTCAACATCACCAAAGCCCATAAGGCGGTTAACAATACGCTCAGGTAAAAAGACTTCTAAGTCTTCCATCTTTTCACCATTACCGATGAAACGCAGTGGAACTTGTACTTGAGATGAAAGTCCAAGAGCTACACCACCCTTTGAATCACCATCGTATTTAGAAAGAATTACACCATCTATTCCGATTTTTTCTTTAAATGAAGTCGCAGTTCTTATAGCATCTTGACCAGTAAGTGAATCAGCTACATAAAAAATTTCATCTGGTTGTGCTGCTTTTTTAACATCTTCAAGCTCACTCATAAGTGCATCATCTATAGCTAAACGACCAGCAGTATCTATAAGCACAACATCAAATATCTTTGAGTTTGCGTACTTCATCGCGGCTTTTACAACTTCAACTGGACTTTTAGTTGATTCATCTTCATAAAGCTCTACTTCTATCTGAGCTGAAATTTGACGAAGTTGTTCAACTGCAGCAAGACGCTGTAAATCGGCTGCAACTATAAGAACTTTCTTTTGTTTATTTTTTAAGTATGTCGCTAGTTTACCAGTAGTAGTAGTTTTACCAGAACCTTGAAGACCTGTCATAAGGATAGTGGTTGGAGGGTTGGGTGCAAAAACAAAACCTTTGTTTCCCTTTACTTCTAGTAACTCAGTTAAAGAGACTCTCATGGCTTCTAAAAACTGATCTTTACCTATACCTTTTTCTTTTGTACGTAGTTGTACTTTTTCTAAGAGTTCTTTTACTACTTTATGGTTTACATCTGCTTTTAAAAGGTTCTTCTTAAGCTCTACAAGTGCTTTACTTAAGGCTTTATCATCATCACGAAAACGAATCTTTTTTATGGCATTTGTAAAACTATCTGTTAAAGTATCAAACATATTTCTCTCTTCTTTTAGGTATTTATTTTTTGCATTTTAGCAAAGCATTGCTGATACACTATTGAAAGTGTATAAACTCTTTTGGTTCTGGTGCATTAAACTCCATGCCAAGCAGTCTTACTTTATGTGCATGAAGCATTACACGTTTCGCACGACGTCCACCATATTGCTCATCACCAACTATTGAATGGTCGATGTAACGCAGGTGAACACGGATTTGGTGTGTACGTCCATGATGAATAATACATTTAATTTTCGTTTTATTTGCACTTACAAGATCCGGAAAAAACTCACTACGAGCTGGTTTTCCTTTAGGAGATACATTTGAGAATGCTTTATTGTTCTTTTTTTGTGTTGAGATAGCTTTATCAACTTCTATAGGCTCACTCATGATACCCTCAACCCAAGCAATATACTCTTTGTATACCTTATCTTGGCGAAACTCTTTAATAGCCTTCTCACGGAACTCTTCGTTTTTAACAAGCATTAAAACACCTGATGTTTCACGGTCAAGTCTATGTAGAAGAACTGCGGGTTTGAACTGACGCTCAATCTCATCTGAGTTAACATATGCAGGTTTATCAACAACCACTATGTCATCATTTTCAAAGATAACCTTTGGTCGTTCAACCTTAATCACTCTAAATCTCGTGTCGTCATTTATCTCGCCTCGTGCGATTACTACTTTTTTGTTTCCAACATACACTAGCCCACGGTCTATCATCGACTTTGCGTTGTTGTTAGAAATGCCCTCTTGCAATGCAAGAATTTTATATGCTTTTTCTGTCGCCATTGTGTTTTATCCTTATATTTTTTATTGTTCGAGTATTTTATTTACTATTGGATCTAAATCAATAGTTTCCTCAACTAAAGATGATGGTAATTCCTCAGCTTTTTTTAAAGCCTCAAAAATCTCATCTCTCTGAACATACTGCACATGATGTACATATTTAAAAAGCTCTTTTTGGTGAAAAAAATGCTTTCCTGTAATTATTTTACATCCAAAGTATGCAGGTTCTAGTGGATTATGTCCACCAACACCTTCGTTAAATGCTCCACCTAATACTGCTATATCACTTATACGGTAGATATTATTTAACTCGCCCATCATATCAACTAGGACTATATCCGCGTCAAAGTTTTTTAACTTAGAGAAACGCGATAATGTGAGTCCGTTATCTTTAGCACCCTCTGCCAGTAACTCATACACTGCATCAAAACGCTCAGGATGACGAGGTACTACAATCAACTTAGCATCTTGTTCGCGTTTAAACTCGATAAACGCAGCTAAAATAGACTTCTCTTCACTCTCATGAGTACTTGCTGCGACTATAGTTAAAACATCGGGTTTTTCATACTCTTTTGTATGTTTTATCTCACCAGCTAATTTAATATTTCCAATCACTTCTATATTTCTTGCACCTAAAGCAATAAAACGGTTCTTATCAACTTCACTTTGAACATACAGAGTATCTACATAAGACAAAAGCTTTTTATAAAACCATGCAAACTGTAAATACTTTTTAACACTCTTATCAGAAATTCTTGCATTTAAAAGTACTACTTTTGCACCTCTCTTAGAAGCAACTGCAAAAAGTAAGTACCAAAACTCAGCTTCAAGCACTACTAAAATCTTTTGTCTTTTTACCCAAAATGGTGAAAATATTTCATAAGGTAAATAACGAACCTCTGCATTATAAGTAGATGCTTCTTTGTACCCTGTTTGAGTAATTGTAGTTATTACAACTTCTTTCTCTTCTAGTCTACTTAAAAGAGGTTTTAAAGCTCTTGCTTCACCTAGTGAGCAAACATGAAACCAAATAGCATCTGTTTTAGAAAATGAAGGATTTTTAAAAAGAAAAAAACGTGCAGGAATTGACTCTTTGTACTTTTGCTTCAACGCTAGATACACAATAAGTGGTAATGCTATAAGATATAGCATCACACCAAAAGTGTAATAGACTAACGTAAAGGGTTTCAAATTTACTCTTCGTTAGGCTTT
>NZ_JAEMVC010000063.1 GCF_029215985.1 Sulfurimonas sp. SAG-AH-194-C21 | reverse complement strand
GAAGACACCTTACCTCTAAGTATATCGTGGTTGATTTTAACAGACAACAGACTAAGAAAACTTCCTGAGTCTATAGGAAAACTTACTAAGATGCAAAAATTTCCTCTAGCTGGAAATAGACTTACATCTTTACCCGAGAGTATGAAAAACTTAAAAAACTTAGAACTCATTCGTCTCTCTGCAAACTCTTTAACTGAGATACCAAAATGGCTTTTAGAATTACCAAAACTAGCATACTTAGCCTTTAGTGGAAATCCCTGTTCAGTAAGTAAAGAATCAGCACTTAAGGTTGTCGCTTATAAAGACTTAGAGATGGACAAACTCTTAGGTGAGGGTGCTTCTGGAAAGATATATAGAGCACACTCTAAGGACTTTAACAGAGTAGTCGCAGTAAAACTCTTTAAGGGTGCAGTGACTAGTGATGGATATGCCAAAGATGAGATGAATGCATGTATATCTGCGGGAGAACATCCAAATCTCATAAAAGTTTTAGCACGACTTGAACATAAGAACTTGGGATTAGTTTTAGAGTTTATAGATCCAAGTTACATAAACCTTGGAAATCCACCAAACTTTGATACCTGCTCAAGAGACACATTTGAAGATGATTTAAGTATAAAGGTAGAAGATGCATTAAAAGTTACTTCAGCAGTCGCCTCTGCAGCTGGACACCTCCATTCAAAGGGTTTAATGCATGGAGACTTGTATGCGCATAATATCTTGGTTGATACTGCTTACAATACTTACTTAGGAGACTTTGGTGCTGCAAGTTTTTATGAAACAAGCGATAAGTCTTATGAGAGACTAGAAGTTTTAGCCTTTGGTAATTTAATAGAAGATATGCTAAACCTAGTAGATGTAAAAAAAGGTTTAGAGTATCAGCGTTTAGTAAGTCTTCAAAGTCGTTGTCAAGAGAGTATTGTTAGTTTACGACCTTTTTTTAACGAGATGCTTTTTTAATCTCTTTTGTCAGCCTTTTAATCTCATGCTTTAGTTTTAAAAGGTCGGATTTGTGATGTTCTTTTTTATACTTTAGTCCATTATAAATCTCATTTAGTCTAATAAATGAGATATTTAATTTTTCCTCTGCCTCTTTTAAAAAACTCTCCATTGTTTGACTTGTCTGTTTTTCTAAGTCATATTTTTCCAAGACTTTTAAGAGTTTTTGCATCTCACAAAGTACCTTGTCTTTACAGGCACTCATTTTTAATCCAAAGTAAAGAAGTGTACTTACAAGTATAAGTAGTAAAAAAGAGAAAACTACCTTGAGCAGATAAATAGTGTCATTAAGAAGTTTATGAAGTATAGCCATTTGTTTGGTTCTGTTGTAGTCTAAAATCCAGTTACTTATAATGTACTTTGAGTACATGTGGTAATGGTTGACTTTACTAAATACTGAACTTCCCAAAAGAGTGTTGTTCTGTGTTTGGGCTAGGGCACTTAAGTTTATTATAGCTATAGTAGTTGGGTCAAACCTTACCCAGCCCTCTTTTTCAAAGTATAACTCCACCCAAGCATGAGCATCCGAAGCCTTTACTAAAAGGTAGTTTTTAATCATGTTAGTCTTCTCTGCTTTAAATCCTGTAACAATTCGAGAGGGAATACCAAGCATTCGAGCGCAACTAGCAAAGGCAGAAGCAAAGTGAATACAGTAACCATTTTTACTCTCAAAAAGAAAAGAGTCAGTAAAGTCAGATAAATCTGTATTTATAGGTTTAAGTGTGTATGAAAGCTTTTGTTGTTTAAAGAAGTTGAGTAGTGCTTGTGCTTTTTCTTGTGGGGAAATATTTTGCTTTTGTATGAAAGCTAAAGCTTTGTATGTCCTTTCACTTTTTTCCTTATCAACAGTAAGTTTATTTGATAGAGCACTTGAATAAAGTTTATATGTCAAAGCAGAACTAAGTTGAAACTTCTTTATCTGATAAATAGGTTTATCTGAACTGATAGTATAGTCGTTTAGTCGACTTGTTTTACTTGGAATGCTAGTTGGCATATCAAGAGTATATATCCAGTTTTTAGCATGTGGATAAATAGTCACTGCATAGTTTATGATATCTCCTGTTTTTATAAGCCGATCTGCTTGAGTATAAGTAGGTTCTTGTTTCCACTCAAGTGCATCTAAAATACTTAAGGTTGTCCCTCGAAAGTAAAGTTGAGAGTCCGAGATATCTTTGTTCTTAAAAAATACTTCCATGATAATTCTATTTGAGAGGTGTATTTCTTTATCTCCTACAGTCATTTTACCGTCATATCCACTTTGAATATATTTATCAGCACGAAAACCAAAGTCTGTTTTCTCAAAACTTACACGAGGAAAAACCAAAAATAGAATTACCACAAGGGGAAGCGAAACTATAAAAAGTCTTGAGGTGAATTTGAGTACTTCTAAAAGGTATGTATCCATTTTGCTCCAGATATAAAGGAGAGTAAAAACGAAAATAGTAAATGTGGAGTATAAAAGCATTGTGATAGAGTTAAAGAAAAAAAAGCTCAATACCATAAGCATGGCTGGAGATATTTTGAGATAAATGTTAACCTCTTGGGTTAGCTTTTGTAATGTAACTGCATAGATAAGTAGGGAACTCACAAGCGAGACAAAAAACTGCATACGTGAGAAGTCAGAAAAATTGTAGTTGTTTAAAAAAGAGATAGATATAAGTGAGAGACCTATAAGCATCAAAATATACCTGTCACTTGTTTTTTTGTTTTTCTTTAGGATAAAAAAGAGTGCTATAGCAAGGTATAAAAGCATAAAGAACTTCATAACAAAAACATGTGGGACTATGGACATCACTATGGCTATATCTAAAAGTTTAGAGTTTGAAGGAGCTTTAGTATGAAGCAATTTTTGTAAGTATTTCATCTATTGTATCCTCCTTTGAATCAAGTAAAGAGTCGTTTATAGCCAGTGTAAAAACAAATGCATTTTTTTCGCACTCTAAAATCCACAGTGTAAGTTGTGAAAGTTTACTCTCAACATCTCCACTTAATGTATCAAACTCAAAGTGAAGTGTTTTTTTATCCTCTTTGTAGATAAAGTTTTTACTTCTAAGTGCATTACCCCTTGCAAGAGAAGGCCAGTGAATGTAAGAAGCACTCTCTCCTTGAATAAAATTTTTTATGCCATCAAACTCATCAATTTCTCCAAGTAAAGAGTCGTTTAAATTATATATGTCAAAAAGAGATAAACCATTAGGATGGGGATACACAAGTAGAGTCTCTTGTATAGTAACTTGTTTGTATTTTATTTCATGAGGTAGAGGAAAAAGTGAATGTACTTTTATGGAGTTAGGTGAATGGAGGCCGCGTTTGAGAAATGTAGTATAAAAAGTGAGTGTACTTTTCTCATTGGATTTTAGTAGTGAGATATTTTTGTTAACTTCATCTATCTCGATATTGATATCGTAAATACTATTTTGAGATTCATTGAGTATGCTAAGTTTATACGAAGATGACTCATTTGCAAAAAATCTATCATGCGAGAGTATGTTTACTTTTACATGATAGAGATTAATAACACCAAATATAGAAGAAGCACTCCCAATACCTACGATAAAAAACATCATTAGATAGACGATATTGTAGTTATGCATATATGCTTGTAAAAAGAGAGAGACTATAATGACCACTAAGTAAGTAAAGTACTTAGTTGGTCTATTGTTTACAGTTTTAAGTATCGATATGTAGGTTTTGTACGATTTCATCAACTATCTCTTGGGATGTTTTTGTATTGCCTTTAGCAAGGAGTCTGTGGTTTGTTACATAGGGGAGAACTTCAAGTATGTCAGAGGGTAAAAGATAATCTCTTTTTGCTATGAGTGCCCATGCTTTTGAAATGTTTAAAAGGTTTATAGCTGCACGAGTAGAAAGACCTGTTATATAGAGTCCACTCTCTCTTGTAAATGCGAGTATCTCTTGGAGTAAGTTTAGGATATCTTCACTTACATGAATACTTAGTAACTCTTTTTGTAAGAAGAGTGCTTCTTGGATCTCTAAGGTTTTAAGTTCACTTAGTTGGTACTTTTGGTTTGAGCTGAGTATCTTTCTCTCTGCTTCAAGTGTAGGGTATCCAAGAGAGAGGGAGATGGCAAATCTATCTAACTGAGAAGAGGGCAACTCATATGTTCCAACCTCTTCAAAAGGATTTTTAGTCGCACAGACAAAAAATGGTTTTGGTAACTCATATGTAACCCCATCAACACTTACATGATTTTCTTCCATCGCTTCAAGTAGTGCACTCTGCGTTTTAGATGAAGCACGGTTAATCTCATCAGCTAACATAAACTGAGAAAAGATAGGACCTTTTTTAAAACTAAAACTTGCCTCTTTAACATTGTAAAAGTTTACACCTATGATGTCTGAAGGTAAGAGGTCGTTTGTAAACTGAACACGAGAGTAGTTAAGTCCTAAAACATGGGCAAGAGTTTTTGCAAGAGTTGTTTTACCAACCCCCGGAATGTCCTCTATAAGAAGGTGACTCCCTGATATAAACGCAGCAAGAGAAAGCTTTATCTGTTTTTCTTTACCTATGATGATCTTAGAAGTCTCTTGTAATATCTGCTCTATTAACTCTAAAGATGTTCGCATACAAAGCCTTTTTTCGTTGATGTGTTTAGTATTTTACTTTATGGATTAATGGTTTGATAACCTTTGTCAATCCAACCCCAGTTAATTCCACCTTCTAACTCATAAATATTTTCATAGTTAAGCTTTAAACTCATAAACTCGCCAATTGATTTTGTTCTACGTGCATGAGCACAGACTAAAATAAAAGGCTGATCCTTGCTGGTTACTATCTTGCTAAATGCTGCTAAGAACTTGTCAATATCATAGCCCCCACTCTCATCAAAAAATGTAATCTTATGGCTACCTTCAATGATGCCATATTGTTCCCACTCGTCGTTTCTTCTTACATCAATTACTGCAAAACCTTCTGCTTGCTTTGCTTCAAACTCTTCAGTTGAAAGAGATTTAAGTGCTCCAAGATCTATCATGTTATTTGGCATCCTGTCATATTGGTTGTTCCATAATAACAACCTTTCTTAGTCATACAGTCAATGGCTACATCATAATTCAAGGTAGGTTCAGAAGCACTCGTAAATTCCAAAGTCTTCACAAACTCTTTAATTGAATATCCATCCGGTAATTCAAGGCAATTAATATCTGTACCGTGTTCTACTAAAACCCATATAAGCGCACCTGATTGTGCACTAACATCATATTTGTCTACTTTCATTTCTAACCTTCTGATAATATCAATTTTAATAAGCATTTAGTATAGCAAAATTTCTATTCTCTTAAAAGTATTTCTATTCTTGATTATATTTGCTTTTTAGTTTTTATGATGTATAATCGTTCATATAATTATATGAATAGGAGTATATTATGCATAAAGTAAGAAGCACATTTACTATCTCTGATTTTATGATAGATGAACTTAACAGTATCTCACAAGAGTTGGACGAAAAAAAGAGCCACATTGTGGAAAAAGCTTTAAGTATGTACTTTGATGTTCTTGATGAACGTTTAGCAGACAAGCGCCTCAAAGACTTAGAACAAGGCAAAGAAGAGATAACTCCAGCAGATACTTTTTTTAAAGAGTTAGGTATATAGTATATGTACACACTCAACTTTTTAAACAGTGCAAAAAAAGAGTTTAAAAAGTTAGACACAGTTGCCCAAAAAATCATTAAAGAAAAACTCCTCCTTTTAGTAGAAAATCCAGAAATTTTAAAAAACAATATAAAAGCCTTAAAAGGTGAGTACAAGGGAAAGTTCCGATTGAGAGTACATCAGTACAGAATTATCTTTCAAGTTAAAGATGAAGAGTTGATTATAATTGTTGTTCGGGTTGGGCATAGGAAAGAGGTTTATTAAGATGAAAAA
>NZ_JAEMVC010000062.1 GCF_029215985.1 Sulfurimonas sp. SAG-AH-194-C21 | reverse complement strand
AATTTTTTATGAATAAAATACGACCAAAATATAAATATTAATATATTATATGTAAACCAAAAAAATCCAATTGCAATTGGACCATAAGTAGTAAGAACAAAATACATTGTTGATATGCCTATAAAAGGAATTATCAGATGAAATCTTAAATGGTATTTTAAATTTCCATGTGCATATTGTAAAAAATATAACAATTGAATTAGTGAAGCAAAAGCACTTCCTATTGCATACCATCTTAATATAGGAGCCCCCCATTGTGCAGCTTCATGATTCCCGGTCCATACAAATAACAATTCAAATGCATAATATGAAATAATTCCAACAACAGAAAACATTAAAATACTTATAATTTTAGTAAGAATATAATATAAATCAAACATCTTTTCTATATTATTATTTGCATATAATGCAACCATTCTTGGTAAAACAGCCTGACCTATAGGTGCTACTAAATTCATTAATGCAGATATTATAACTATAACTAATGAATAATATCCATATTCTGTTAGAGTAACTAAATGAGAAAGAAAAAGTTTATCAAACTGAGAAAAAGCAATCCAAAGCATTGTGGAAATTCCTAAAGATAATGCAAAGTGGATAATATTTTTCAATGAGTTAAACGAATATATCGCATCACCAAATTTACTAAAATAACCTTTTACTTTTTGTACAATAACAATATATTCAACTAATACAACAACTGTTTGATAAAGAAAAAAGTATAAAATATCAGTAGTTATAAAATATATAATTAAAAATGCACCTATAAATCTGAAAGAATTAAATATTATATTATATATATTAAGCCAAACCTGGTTTTCAAAACCAATAATTATACCTCTATACAAAGATATATTTAACTTAATAGCAATCATCAGACCCATTAATTGGATAGATATTACTACGGTTGAGAGTCTTAATTCTTCAATATTTAACCATTTAGTAACTATCCATTCGCTAAAAAAATAAATAATAGTGACAATTACTGCACCCATCATATAATAGAATAATTCAATACTCTTGATTATATTTTGTAATTCTCTTAACTTGTTATTCAATCTTGCAGCTTCTCTAGCCAATGTTCCAGATAATCCTAAGTCTAACATTGCTATCCAATACTGTAACATTGTAAAAAAACCAATCAAACCATAAGATTCTGAGCCTAAATGTTTTAAATAGAATGGTAACATTATTAAACCTATAATAATGCTGTATATTTGTCCAATGAAATTTGCAATTGTATTTTTTTTCATATTTAAATATTTATTTACTTTTAAAAAACTGAGGCAATTTAGAAATATTTTTCATAACTATAGTCAAATAGCCACCTATATTATTCTTTTTTAGTGCTCGTATGTCTTCTAAAGTTTTCTTTTTTAAGTTCGATAGACTTTTGTTACTCTCTCCACCTAAACGCATCTTTATGAGTACTTCTGGTAGGTAAGCTGTAGATATTTTTTGTACACCTAAGAAACGGAGTACTGTGTCATAGTCTGCTGCAATTGTAAAACTTGTGTCAAAACCACCATACCGAGTATAGATTTCTCTTTTTACAAAAAATGTCGGGTGAGGAGGCATCCAACCGCGTTTGAGTTTTTTCTCGCTAAACTCTCCACTTTTCCAAAAACGAACTACTTTGTCAATATTTGTCTTTTTGACATAGACTAAGTCGCCATAAACAGAGTCTGCGTGTGAGTTTTCTAAAAGAGCATTGACTTTTGTGAGTACATGCTCATTTGCATATATATCATCAGAGTGTAAAAAACAGACTATGTCACCACTTGCCTTGTCTATACCTTTGTTCAGTGCATCATATATGCCTGAGTCGGGTTCAGATACTAAAACATCTATCTTATCTTCATACTTTTTTATGATGTTTAAAGTATCATCAGAAGAGTTTCCGTCTATAACTATATACTCTACATCATCATGTGTTTGAGAGAGTACAGAGTTTAGGGCATCTTCTATAGTGTTTTGGTTATTATAAACAGCAGTGATGACCGATATTTTCACACTATAACTCTAGTTCGTTTAGACATTGCAGGGTTTCCTTGGTAGATTGTATACTTTTCTAAGTTCTGTGTCGCTACAGAGCCAACAGAGAGTATGCTATGGGTTTTACAAGTCACTCCGGGACAAACTATTGCCTTCGCTCCTATCCAAACACCATCTTCAAGCGTGATTTTACCTAAAATTAAATTAAAACTAACTTCTTTATAATCGTGACTTCCCGTTAATAAATAAGAATCCTGAGAAAGTACGACATTATGACCTATACTCACCTGAGCCAAGTTGTCTATCCAAACATTTTCACCTACCCAAACATCATCACCTATGTCTAAAAACCATGGGTACTTTATGTTTATACTTGGTTTGAGGGTCACTCTTTTTCCTACACTAGCACCAAACTGTTGTAACAAAAAGACTTTAAACTTTGAAGGTACAGGAAAATTTGTTTGAAAAAAGAACATATTTGTAAAGTACCATAGTGTCTTTTTTAAGGTAGAACCGGGTTTATACTCAGAGTTATTGTAACTATTTAGATTTACTTGGTTTTTTTTCATTTTGTGACTGCCTAGTTTGAGATTGTTTTATTACTATACTTTATTGATCCAGCTAGCAAATTCAAATGCTATATCTTTATGAGCATAAGTTCCACCATATCTACCAGCTTTACTTATGATTCCTATTGCATTAGTATTCTTTATCCATTGTTTTGGAGTTAAAATAAAACTATTTACACCAGCAGCATTTTTAATTCCATCGAATTCGATGGAATTAAAATTCTATAGTGTCTTTTGATCGCATCCAATTTTGCAAAATATAATCACTACGTTTACTATCTTTATATCTTGCGATATCAGTTAAAGACAAATAATCTTCTTTATTGTATAAATTTATCTTTATATCTGTATCTTGTACAATTAATTTCTTTTTCATTTTATAACATGCTCTCCAGTTTTTTCACTTTTAGACATAAATGATATCTTTGATCATGCTCTGCTTAACAAGAGGTTTCATAGAGTGTTCGATGCCGAGGTCTATACTCTAGTGTCTCTCCAAGCTCCAGTCTTCAAGTTTAAGCTTATCTACTCTTTGAAATTCCCTAGTATTGTTAGTTATAAGAACGGCTTCTATACTTTTAGCATGGGCTGCTATGAACATATCATGAGAACCTATTATAGTTCCTTTTGATTCTAGTGCTACTCTTATTTCACCGTATGCATATGCCGCGTTTGAATCAAATGATAGTTTTTCCAAAGGTGATAAAAACTCACTCACTGCAACTTCTAACTTTTTACTTCCTTTTTTTTTCACACCATAAAACAACTCGGCTACTGTTATAGAAGACACACTTACAGTATGATATTTTGAAATTTCTTCAAATTTATCAATCAAAGAATAATTACGATTTTTTATGATGTAGGATATAATATTTGTATCCAACATATAAATCAAAACAGCTCTCTTTCTTGAACTTCAGGTTGCATTCTATCTGGGAAAAAGTCTTCCATATCTTCTAGTGCATTTCGCATAACATCCCATTTACTTTTTTCCTTTGGAGTCAAGATGATAGAATGCCCAATATGTTCTATATAAACTTCATCCGTATCTACTCTATACTCTTTTGGTATTCGTACCGCTTGACTTCTACCATTTTGAAATACTTTTGCTAACATTGTCATGATAAACTCCTTTTTTCATATGATATATATTTAATAGTATATATCATTTCTCTTTAATTATAGCTTTCATCACATTTACTTCAAAATACTCATGAATACAAAAATAGGTTATAATACTACATTACAGATAGGAAGTTATGTTGAATAAAACACTTTATATAATTGCAGGTGCAAACGGTAGTGGAAAAACCACTTTTGCCCTTAATTTTGCCCAACTTGATAAATTAAAATTTATTAATGCAGATGAGATAGCAAAAAAATATGACCCTGATGATATTCAAAAGTACAAAGTAAAAGCGGGTAAAGAATTTTTTACTGAGTTAAATAAATCACTTCAAGAAGATGACTCTTTTATCATTGAAACTACAATGTCGGGAAAGTATCTTATTAAAGTTATCAATGAAGCAAAAAAGCAAGAGTTTGATGTGACTATAATATATCTTTTTTTAGAGACTCAAACTGAAAATATCTATAGAGTTAAAAATAGAGTTTTAAAAGGTGGACACAATGTCCCACAAGCAGATATTATTAGAAGATACTACAGAAGTAAAAAACTCTTTTGGGATACATATAAAGATATGTCTGATAAGTGGTTACTATTTTTTAATGGTGATGACAATTTTGAAATTGTTGCAGATGTAAACGAAGTATATGACGAAGAGCTAATGAAACTATATATAGAGGAGATGAACAATGGGTGAATTTGAAAAAAAGATATTAAAGATAGCAACAAAAGCTGTCAAGCAAGCTCAAAAAGAGAGTTTAGCACAAGGTATTGCAAATGTTTATAGCAAAAATAAAATGCTATATTTTCAGCTCCCCGATGGAACTATAACTCAGTCTGAACCACAGGCATATAAAACAATTTAATCTCTTTGACTCTATTGCAAAAGTGATCACTTTTGCAATAGAGTAATTTCTCCAACAAGCTGTTGGAGATTATAGTAGAACCGGGTTTATACTCAGAGTTATTGTAACTATTTAGATTTACTTGATTTTTTTAAACCGGTCGCAAGTTGCGACTAGTTCATTGTTTTGGAATTAAAATTGGCGAAATAAATGATTTTGTCATCATTTTATTCTCCATTTTATATTATCTTCTTTGTTTAGCTTTTTTATAAACTTCCATATCTTCTCTTTTACCTATAGCAATAACCTTAACAACAACAATCTTTTCAATAATTTCATAGATTATTCTTATTTGTTTTTTAGCAACATACATTTTTCTCAATCCAATTAAATTAAGTCCGTTTTTATTTCATACATAGTTTAAAGGTTGTCTAAATCGATGTTGAATTTTTTAGCCATATCTTCACTTGATACATATTCAGATAATGGAGTGTTTTTTCTCTCTTGTATCATCTTGTAAGTTTGAGTATGTTCGGCTAAATCAAACTCTTCTTCAAAGGCTTTTAGTCGTTCATATTCATCTGTAGAAATGACAACAGCTTCAAGTTTATTATTTTTAAGTATTCCTATTTTTTCAAGAGAGTGTCCTTTTATACTAGCAACAACACTCCCAATCTGTTTAGTAAAATCAGTAATTGAAAAAAGTTCATTTTGTGCATACTTTACCATTTAATTTCCTTGTAAATTTACCATTTAATTTATATGATAATATTATATGAAATTCTTGTAAAGTTAAATATTTCTACTTTAAACATAAATTAAAGAGTAATAGATAAAACTCAAGTAAAGTTCACTTGAGTTTTGTTATAATAGTAAATCTAAAGGATGAATGGTGCAACTTCAACTAAATGTGAATGACTTCAAAGCAAATATCTTTTTAGAACTTTTAGATGTGTTTAAAAAAGATGATTTGATAAAAGATTACAAGATAATCAACTCTTACAATGAAGATGAAAATCAGATTTTAGATGATTTAAAAGAATTAAAAGTACCATCAAAAAACAGTGGCGATAAAACAGAAAAATGCATTCATATTCATAACGATTAATGAAATTTCGAGTAGTAGAACAAGAGCTTTATCAAAAAGCCCGTAAAAAACTCTCAAAACAGTATAGACATCTTCAAGATGATATTGATACTTTTTTAAATTCTATAAACTCAAAAGATGATTTAGGTATAGAACTAAAATCTAATATTTTTAAAACAAGAATAAAAAATAGTGATAAAAATAAAGGTAAAAGTGCTAGCTATAGACTTATAAGTTATCTTATACTAGTAGATAACGAGATACACCTTCTATACATTTACGATAAAAGCAAACTAGAAAACTTAACAGAAAAAGAAATTGACAATATCATACTTCAGCAAATAGGTTAGTGAAATCACATTTAGAGGAGATGAACAATGGGTGAATTT
>NZ_JAEMVC010000060.1 GCF_029215985.1 Sulfurimonas sp. SAG-AH-194-C21 | reverse complement strand
TATATTGCTAGAGAAATCTATAAAAAACTTCAGAAAAAAGAAAGCACATTAAAAAACTATATTTTAATCATTGACGAAATAAACCGTGGAAACATCTCTAAAATATTCGGCGAACTCATAACGCTTATTGAACCATCAAAGCGTATTGGTGAAGATGAAGAGATTATGTTAAAACTTCCAAATAGCTCTGAATCTTTTGGTGTACCATCTAATCTTTATATAATTGGAACTATGAATACAGCAGATAGAAGTATTGCTCAAATAGATACTGCATTAAGAAGAAGATTTGAATTTGTTGAGATGATGCCTCAATCAGATTTATTAGTCTTTAATAATGATGAGAACAAACCACTTATCATCAATGCAGAAAAAGATGAAAAATTTGAACCTGCTATTAATGTTCAAGAAATTCTTAATGCAATAAATGAACGCATAGAATATATTTACGACAGAGAACATACTATTGGACATAGTTACTTTATGCCACTTATAAAAACTCCTACTAAAGAAAAACTTGATGAGATATTTAGAGTGAATATTATTCCATTATTAGCAGAGTATTTTTATGGTGATTGGGCCGATATAAAATTTGTTCTTAATAATAATTTTATCAAAGAAAAACCATTATCAAAATATATAAACAATGAGGAAAAAAAGAATTTAAATAAAATTTATGAAGTAAGTAAGGATTTTGTAGCTGGTGACTATCTCAAAATATACGATATGACTTCTCGAGAACAAGAAGAACCTAAACAAAAATGACACAAGTTTCAATATCTGAATATGGGTATATTTATAAAGAATATAAAAAACCTAAAAACCTAAATAGTAAATTTATTCACAAAAAAGTTACTGATAATGAGTGGAATGAACTTTATCAATATTGGCAAGATAATGATGATGCAAAAAAAGTTTTAGAGTTTGATGGGCATCATTTAAAAGCTAAAAACTATGTAGGTATTATTCAGACAGAAAATCTTAGCTTAGAGATATTACCAAAAATATATGAAGTAGATGAAGGTGAAAAAACAACAAGAGAGATTTTTATTGAGATGCTAAAACCTCTTTTAAATATTAACGAAGTTCAAATTAACAAAGCAGATCTCTCAGTAACAATGAACAGAAATATTTATGAGATATTTATAACTATGTTTGTCGAGTATGTAGATACTTTAATACACAAGGGACTAAAGTCTCAATATATTTCAAAAGAGGACAATCAGTTCTTTTTAAAGGGTAAATTGAAATTTAATGAGCATATAAAACGCAACTATATTCATAAAGAGAGATTTTATGTAGAGTTTGATGAGTATATGTCTGATCGTGTAGAGAATCGACTTTTAAAGTCTACTATACAACTTCTACTTAAAAAGACAGGTGATTATGAAAACAAAAGAAAATTAAGACAACAGTTATTTGTCTTTGATGAAGTGCAATTTTCTTCAAGTTATGAAGTGGATATAGCAAAAATAAATCTTCATCGTGGAATGGAGTTCTACAAAATACCTTTACAACTTGCAAAAGTATTTTTAACACATAAATCTTTCACTTCAATGAGAGGAAAGGATAATGTTTTCGCACTGCTGTTTCCTATGGAAAAGGTGTTTGAAAACTATATAGAGTTTGTATTAAACAATTCTAAAGATGAGTTAGGTATAGACAAAGTGCTTGTAAATGGCAGTAAAGATGAATACCTTTTAAGTGATGGTGATTGTAAGATGGCTAGACTTCAACCTGACTATTTGTTGAAAATGAAAGGTGATAGAAATGATATAGTGACTGATGCTAAATGGAAACTTATCCAAAGTAGTGAGGATGACAGTAAGGGCTGCGACAAGGTTAATATATCTTCAGGAGATGTATATCAGATATTTAGCTATTTACACTTTTATGATTGTGAGAATACTGCTTATTTATTTGTCCCAAAGGTTAATCAAGAATCTTTTAATACTTTTACTTATCGTGATAAAGCACATCCTGCAATAGAAGAAAAAAAGAAGCTTAAAATAATACCGATTAATTTAGAAAAGATCATAACAAATAACCATATGTTAGAAATAAATTTTACGGAGGAATTAACATGAGCGATATAGTAATCTATGAAGATGGTGAAATCCATTTAGAAATTTCGCTAAAAGAAGATAGTTTTTGGCTAGATGCGAATGATATAGCAGGTATATTTTCCGTAAATCGCCCTGCTGTTGTTAAGCATATAGGAAATATTTATAAAAGTAATGAACTTGATAAAAATGCAACTTGTTCCATTTTGGAACAGGTTACAAAGGATGGAAAAAAGCGTAAAAAGAATTTCTATAATCTTGATATGATAATATCGATTGGATATAGAGTAAATTCTAAAAAAGCAACTAAGTTTCGGCAGTGGTCTTCTAAGATATTAAAAACATACTTGATGAATGGATATGTAGTCAATAAAGAACAATTACAGCAAAAAAAACTTGATGAACTAACTCAAACTCTTCATTTGATTCAACATAGTTTAGAGACTAAAAAATTAGATATATCCCAAACCAAAGGTTTTGTGGAAATAATCTCAAACTATGCAAAAAGTTGGGCACTACTTCAAGGGTATGATGATCAAACACTTCAAGATGTGGTTGAACATGGAGAGACTGAATTTATACTAGATTATGATGAAGCACTTGAAGCAATAGTAGAATTAAAAAAAGTCTTGATGGCTAAGGGTGAAGCTTCTCAACTTTTTGGTCAAGAGAAAGCAGGAGAATTTAAAGGTAACCTTTTAAATATTTACCAAAGTTTTGGTGGCAATGATCTTTTACCATCAATAGAGCAAAAGGCTGCCAACTTACTTTACTATGTCATTAAAGGTCATTCTTTTAATGATGGGAATAAGAGAATAGGTGCTTATCTTTTTGTATTGTTCTTACATAAAAATTCCATTTTGCATAAAACCAATGGAGAGACTAAAATAAATGACAATGCTTTAGCATCACTAGCACTCCTAGTAGCTACATCTGACCCTGAGCAAAAAGAGATTATTATTAAACTAATTATGAATATGCTTTATGAAGGAGATATTTGATGAGTCTAAATAAATTTACAATACAAAAAAGCTTCGCAATAAGTGCAGGTGCAGGAAGTGGTAAGACATATACACTTAGTCGAAGATATATTAATGCACTTTTAGGTTTTGATTACTTCAGAGAAGACTACACAAGGCAAGAGCACTACTTTGAAGATTTGAAATCTGCTAGAGTTAATCAAGTTGTGACTATTACTTACACTGAAGCAGCTGCATTAGAGATGAAAGGTCGTATCTTTGAACTTGTTTCCAAAATCATTAATTCTAAGTTGTCTAAAAGTGATGGTGATTATAGCTCTATACAAGATGCAAATACTAATATAACAGCTAAGCAACAAGAGTATGTTCAAAAAACACTTACAAAAGCATATACTGATAGCTCTAACTCTAAGATATCAACTATTCATGCCTACTGCCTCGACATCATAAAGTCAAACGCAGATATTGCTAGAATTGATACTAAACTAGACATCATTAAAGATGATGAAAAACAAAAAGAACTAGCAAATATAATATTTGATGTTCTAAACAATAAAGAGAATGAAAGTTTAGTCTTAGATATCTCTCAAGAAATTAGTATGTTTTTTATAAATAATCTCATTGATAAGTATGTTAGTAACTCTAAGTTTAGAAAAGATTATGATAGTTTCTCTCGGAGTAGCATCGATGTAGATACCTATAAAAAGCTTATCTTAGAGTTGTACCCTTTACCATCTTCAGCAGAAATAAGTACTGCTAAGGAAGAGTTAGAGGACTTAAGACTTAACTGGTTTACAGAGTACTGCAATAACTTTTATAATTTTAATGCTTGTTCTTGGAAAAAAGTAGATGAAGATGCGAAAGCTCCAGCGATGGGGGTAAAAAAGTTTCCATTAGCTGACGGAATTAAAAAACGACTAGATAGTGATACTCTTATCTCTGTATATAGTCATATTGATGCTGATAAAGAAACTATCTTCTTTGATAAAATCGATAAGATTAAAGAATTACTCCATATGATCAAAAGCAGATACGATGCAAGACTAGATGAATTAGGTAAAATCGACTTTGATACTATTATCACTAAAACCCTAGAGATTATCCCAAAAGTAACAACGGACTTCAAATATATAATGGTGGATGAATTTCAAGATACTAACGCTACTCAGTTTAGTATAGTAAAAGAGTCATGTAATAATGATACTAATCTCTTTGTTGTTGGAGATTCTAAACAGTCTATCTATTCGTTTCAAGGTGCTGAGATAGAAGTATTTAATGATGCTACTCATGACACAAGTATATTTTCATCCATAGAAGATATGAGTCAAAACTATAGAAGTGATACTGTAGTCATAAATAATGTAAATAAAATCTTTGAACACCTCTTACAAAAAGATAGTGGGTTTAAACTTCTTAGCCAAAACTATGAAGCTGAGGCACAAGAACTCTTCTCAAAAAGTAAAGGTGGTAGTTTTAGATATCTCATCACTTCGCAAGAGTATCAAAGTAAAGAAGATAAAGCGAAACTAGAGGAAACAACAAATGAACTTGATACTATTACACAATTTATAAGCGAAATATTTAATGATAAAAGAAGTGATTACTCTCATATCTCAAAGCTCATTCAAAATAAAGAAAAAGCGGTAGCTATTATATTTGACAGTAGTACTAAGATGCTAGAGTTAAAACAGAAACTAAGAGATAACGGCATCACAGCTAAAGTAAGTGCAAGTGATAATTTTTACTATACTAAAGAGATTAACGATGTTTTTAATACACTTAAAGCCATAGATATACTTTCTCGTAATCCTGAGGAGTTAAGTAGTTCTCAAAAGTACTATGTTGTAGGTGCTCTGCGTTCAAATATCTTACGATGTAGTGACAATGAGATAGAAAAATATTTAGATTCTAATTCTATTAGCGATAAACTTACTCACTATATAGATATATTTAAAACTATGACACTATCTCAAGCAGTAAAATACATTTTTGATGACTCAAATATTATGGGAGTTTATGCTCATTTTGAAGATGTTGAACAACGAGTAGCCAATCTCTACAAGTTTCTAACACTCTGTCAAGATTATGAAAACTCAAATGAGTCCAACTTGTATAAATTTTTAGCTCTTATAGAAAATGCTATCTATTTTAGTGAAGCAAAAGAAGATGAAGCTTTTTTCAAATCAGATAATACTAAATCAATAGAGATATGTTCTATCCACTCCACAAAAGGTTTAGCATATCCCTTGGTACTCTTAGCAAATAGTGATAAAGGTTTATACTCTCAAATCACAAGTGATGCACTCAAGCACAATAACTTTACCTTAAGTGGTGAGAAAAAAGAGATAGTTGGGTTTAAAATAAATGACTACACTCCTTTAAGCCATAGAGTCCTTAAAGAGATAGACAAACTCAAACACTTAGCAGAGAAAAACAGACTTCTTTATGTTGCTCTTACACGGGCTGAAAATGATGTAGTTATATCTGCACTTTTAAAGCAGAACAAACCTGATAAAAAGGGTGACAGTAAAATCTCACTCAAAGAGGACAGTTATCTTCATATGATATGTTCTGCATTAGATATTGATAAAGATGAGCTTTATGGGCAACAGGAGAGTTCTTGTATAGTATTAAAAGATGATACTACAGAAGTTAGTAGTAAAACTTCTGTAAATTATATCAATCATTCTCTAAAACCACTTACTTTTAAGTCAAACAGTCTCATAAGTACAACAAGTGACACGACAACTAGTTCAGTCAATACAACAGCTGCTAATAGAGGTACGATTACTCATAAGATTATAGAACTTTACTGGAACAGTTTTAATGAAAATCAAGAGAACATACTCGATAAAATGTTTGTGTTTGACATAAAACAAAGAGAACAGATTATACAGTCTATGAATATTTTTTATGAAAGTGATATTTATAAACTACTACAAAACGGTGTAGAACATCACTTTGAGTTAGAGTTTAATGTAGAAAGCAAAACTGGGTTTATTGATTTTATATACTTTGATAAAGAAAATGATGGATGGGTGATAATCTCTCTTTTAGTACCATAGAATTGAAATTCTTTAGGAAAACTCTGAATCATAGCAAGTTCCTGTATTGTAAATTCCCTAGCATAGAACTTACCGTTATTTTTAAATGGAACAAATAATCGTGGCTGCCATGCATATGCACATGATATTGTTTTTGTTGGTTTACTAATATCCACTAATTCAATATGCTTAATAGATATTCTTTT
>NZ_JAEMVC010000061.1 GCF_029215985.1 Sulfurimonas sp. SAG-AH-194-C21 | reverse complement strand
TAAAAAAAGTTTCAAAAATAACAAAAGATATTTACATAAACTATTTTGGACAAGAGATAGGTTTTAAGGTAGATGATACAATTCGTGATGCGCAGTTCTATCCTCAAAACCAAGAGGGGATTGCAAACTTTTTTGATAGGATGGCTTCGAGTGATTATGAGCAGAATCTTCATGAAATAGATGAAGTATGTCAAAGGTTAAACTTAAATGACTGGGGTATATATCAGCTTGTTGATCAGTATGCAAAAGCTCTTTACTCTTCTCCTGATACTCAAAAACTGTATGCATGGTTTCTTTTTAATAAACTAGGATTTGAAGTCAAGATAGGACTAGGTAGAAAACATGTTGTTTTGATGCACTACAGCAAGAAGATAATTTATTCTACACCAAGTTATACCTTAGGCGATAAAAAGTTTTATGTTATGAGTGCCTATAACAAATCATCATCTGGTAATGTATATACATATAAACAAAATTATCCAAATGCAAACAAAGCATTAGATTTATCGATGAATGAACTTCCAAATTTTAAAAAGAAGCTTGAGACTAAAACAGTCTCCTTTAAACAGTTTGGAAAAGTATATAGCTCAACATTTTCTTATGATAAAAACCTCATAGATTTTATGGATACTTATCCTCAAGCAGATTATGAGACTTACTTTAATGCTCCAATGAGTACGTATACATATGAGCAAATTGCAAGTGATATGAAAAAATACCTTAATAATAAACACTCAAGTTATACAATCAATTTTATCTTAAACTTTGTACAAAAAGCATTTAAATATGAAAGAGATCAGATGCAGTTTGGTCGAGAAAAAGTAATGTTTCCTGATGAAACACTCTATTATGATAAGTCAGACTGCGAGGATAGAGCGATACTTTTTGCCTACCTTGTTAAAAAACTCTTTAAAATAAATGTCATAGGTGTAAAGTATAAAGATCATATGGCAACAGCACTCTATATCCCTATGCAGGGAGACAGTGTAAAGGTTGGCGGACGAAAGTTTATTATTGCTGATCCTACTTATATAAATGCAAATATTGGCCAGAGTATGCCAAAATATAAGTCAATTATTCCACAAGACTACATAATACTGAGTACGGGGAAATAGTAATGAGTTTGGATAGTTGTACGCTTATTTCTAGTATTGCAAATAATGTAGATTTAATACAGAAACTAAAAGAGCAGAAAAAAGTAAACTATTTTTTAATAAATTTAGATAATTTTTCCAATATCAATAGTGCCTACGGTTATGATATAGGTGATAATGTTTTATATCAAGTAGCTGATTATTTATGTATGGTAAAACCAAAAAGTGCAATACTTTACCGTTTTAATGCTGATAAATTTGTCTTGATTGATGAGAGGGAATTAAATAACAATGATATTAGATCTATCGCTGAATCTATTTTATCATTTTTCTCTCAAATAGATATAGTAGTAGAAAAATATTTAGAATTCAAAGTTTCCTTGAGTATTGGTGTCTCATGTGACATAGGGCTTTCAAATATTATTCAAGCAGAATCTGCTATAAATGAAATGAGAGAAATGAGAAGACATCATTATTATATATATGATGCTAAGTCTGACTATGTTAAAGAGCAAGAAAAAAAAGTGTATTGGATTTTAAGAATTAAAGAGGCCGTCGCTGATGAAAATATAGTTGCTTATTTTCAGCCAATTATAAATAATCATACAGGAAAGATAGAAAAGTATGAGTGTTTAGCTCGAATTAAAAATGAAAATAAAATTATTCCTCCTTATATGTTTATGGATGCAGCACGTATCACAGGAAACCTTTCTTATGTAACAAAATCCTTGATCTCTCAAAGTTTTAAAAAGTTTGCAGGCACTGATTATGAATTTTCTCTTAATATTACGGGAGAAGATTTACTTCTTGATTATTTAGAATTGTATCTTCTCAAAAATGTAAAAAAGTACAATATTGACCCATCCAAAGTTGTTTTAGAGATGTTAGAAGATATAACGACTTTAGATAAAGGAACAACATTAGCACAACTAAACTCGCTTAGAGAAAAGGGCTTTCAAATAGCTATAGATGATTTTGGAGCAGAAAATTCAAATATGTCTAGACTTTTAGAACTTAAACCAGACTACTTAAAAATAGATGGTACTTTTATAAAAAATATAGTGAGTGATGAAAACAGTGCTATTATTGTTGAAAGTATTGTTTTCCTTTGTAAAAAAAGTAATATAAAAATGATAGCTGAGTATGTTCATAATAAAGAGGTTCAAGAAAAAGTAAAAGACTTAGGTATTGAGTATTCTCAGGGTTATTACTTCGGTGAGCCTAAGCCCGATTTAATCGAACTTAGTACGAGTCTTTAGTAGTTAATAGCCACTTTGTAAGTAGGATCATCTTCTTCATAACTACAGTGTGGACCAGCTTTTTTAAGAATAGCTTTACAGTCTGCAGAGAGGTGACGAAGAAGAAGGTTTTTCCCTGCATCTTCATACTTCTTGATGATAGCATCAACAGCCTCAACGCCACTCGCATCCATAACACGAGCATTTTTAAAGTCAATTACAACTTTTGGTGGGTCTATGTCTATGTCAAAGTTATCACTAAAAGTAGTTGCACTTCCAAAAAAGAGTGGGCCATCAAGCTCGTAAACCTTTGTTCCATCCTCTTCGGTATGTGTTTTAGACCAGATACGAGCATGTTTCCATGCAAACGCAAGTGCAGAGATGATAACACCTGCGATAACCGCGATAGCTAAGTCTTCAAAAATTGTAATGATAGTAACAGTAGTCATTACAAAAGCATCAGTACGAGGCATATGTTTCATATGAGAGAAGCTTGACCATTCAAATGTTCCAATAGCTACCATAAACATGATTCCAACTAAAACTGCTACGGGTATAGTGTTTAAAACATCAGTCATAGATACGACAAGGATAAGTAGTCCTACTGCTGCTGTAAATGATGACAAACGACCAAGTCCACCTGAAGTGAAGTTAATGATACTCTGCCCAATCATAGCACAACCAGCCATACCACCAAAGAAACCACAAGTTACATTACCAACTCCTAATGCAACACACTCTTTGTTAGCACTACCACGAGTTCCACTCATCTCATCTAAAACTGAGAGAGTAAGTAGTGACTCGATAAGACCAACAAGTGCCATAATAACAGCATACGGAAGAACTAAAATAAGAGCATCAAAACTAAAGAGTGTCTCTGGAATGATTAGATGTGGTAGTTGTTCTGAAAACTCTGTTAAGTCTGCAAGATCACCTACTAAGATAGTATCTAATTTGAAGAAGTATACAGCGAGTGTGAGTCCAACGATTGCAATTAGTCCTGAGGGAATAGCTTTTGTAAGTTTTGGAAGAACATACATGATAAGCATAGTGATAGCCACTAAGATATACATCATGCTGCCTTGACCTTCAAAGAACTTAAACTGTGCCATTGCAATAACAATTGCAAGACCATTTACAAAACCATAAAGGGCAGGTTGTGGAACAAGACGGATGAATTTACCGAGTTTCAGTAGACCAAACGCGACTTGGATGAGACCGGTAACAATGGTAGCAAGTAAAACATAGTTAAGAAGATGAATGTATAAGTCTTCACCCACTAAACCCGTAGCTTTTAGCATACCGTTTACTTCGAGTGTAAGACCGATGAGAACAACTGCAACACTTCCAGTAGCCCCTGAAATCATACCTGGCTTTCCACCAATGATAGCAGTAATAAAACCAAGTATAAACGCAGTATAAAGACCAACAATAGGACTAACTTCAGCGATAAAACTAAACGCGATAGCTTCAGGAACGAGTGCGACTGCAACAACTAAACCCGATAAAATATCGTTCTTTATGTTGGCTGCTGTATATTTTTTTAAATCAAACAATGCTATATACCCTTAGGAGAAAATTATTTCGGAATTATAGCTAATATTTATATAAAGGGTAATTAAGTTATTCACTTAATCGCTGAGCCCACATGCTAAGTTGAACTTGTGAGAGTTGACCACTTAAACGTTCGACTTCTTTGCCATCTTTAAATGCGATAATAGTTGGAAGGCCTGTGACACCATACTCTTTTGCAATTTTTTGGTGTACATCAGCATTTATCTTAAGAAACTTCACCTTCATACCAAAACCTAAAGCAGAATCTTCATAGTCATCATACATAGCCATACAAGGCCCACAAGTTGTTGAGTAAAAATCAACAAGTACTGCGATGTCGTTCTCTTGTATGTTAGTTGTGCAAGTCTCATCACTTACTTCTAGTGGAAATGGGTCATTTAAATCTGCATCACATTTTGAACAAGGAAAGACACTAGCCTCTTCTTGTACTTGAACTGTGTTAATATTGTTGCATTCTTGACATACGATTTTAAGAGTTTTCATGCTTGACCTTTTTATCTTTCATTTTAATTATTTCTGTTTTGTAAATGCGATCTGAGCACTACTATATGTTTTGCCAAAACTTTTTGCTAAGTTCTGTACTTGTTTTAAGGCACTTAAAAAATCTTCATGTGTTAATGAAGAAAGAGGGTGTAAAAAAGCTGCATACAAAGTATCATCAGTAACACCATAACGACAGTCAAGAGCAGAGTGAAAGTTTGCATCCATTAAAGAGTCTTTTATTTTTGGTGCTAAACAAGAGTACTGAGTGATAGGTGCGATTATTCTAACACGGTTAAACTCTTCATCAGGGTAGAGTGCCATTTTTGTGTTTGAGTACTTAAAGAGTACATAACCTGGTTCTTCCTCTAGTACTTCAGTCTCAAGTTGATTTTTTAGGATACTTTGTATCTTCTTTTGAGTCATCTCGGCGGCATTATCGTGAGCTGCTTGCTCATCCATTACATTTTTTAGGGTATATTTTTTCATTTGCTTTTTTATAATTATATCCTATATTTTTATCGCTTAATATTTTAAAAAAAATCTGCTATTATAAGCTAATAATAATTTAATGGATAAACATGAAAAATTGGTACGAGACAACACGAGCTAAAACACAAACAATATTCCAAGAGATAATAAATCATGACTTTGTAAAAGAACTTATGAGTGCAACTTTAGATGAAGATATCTTTGGTTTTTATGTAAATCAAGATTCGCTTTACCTCAGTGAATATAAAAAAGCACTTGTTGGTGTAGGAACAAAGTGTCATAATCCAAAAGATACACAGTTCTTTTATGAGTCAGCTACAGGAATTATCCAAGTTGAAGATGCTCTGCATAAAGAGTTCTTACAAAAGAAGTACATAAACGCAGAGCCAAGTCCTACTTGTGAGCTCTATAACTCGTACCTAGCACGAATCGTTGCTAATGAGTCTGTAGAAGTTGGCGTTGCAGCGGTCCTTCCGTGTTTTACTATCTATAAAGAAGTAGGGGACTACATCTTAAAGGAGCAGACGAACAAAGGCTCGAACCCTTACCAAGCATGGATAGATACTTATGCAAGTGATGAGTTTGCTTTGGCTGTTGAACAAGCTATAAACATAGTAAACACTTATGCTTTGAGTGCTTCACTTGAGAACTTAAAAAAGATGGAAGAAGTTTTTATAAAAACATCAAAGTTAGAGTGGATGTTTTGGGACTCAGCATATAAGCAAGAGGCATGGAAAATATGAGTAATTCATACTGCTGCGTTTTAACAATTGCTGGTTCTGACTCTGGTGGTGGGGCTGGTATCCAAGCGGATATAAAAAGTATCTCTGCTAATGGTGGGTATGCGGCTTCTGTCATAACTGCGAGTACTGCTCAAAACACTCAAGGGGTAACTGATATACATGCCATCCCCGTGCTACATATCATCAAACAGATGGAAGCTGTGTTTGATGACATCAGTTTTTCTGCTGTAAAGATTGGAATGCTACATTCATCTGAGGTGATAAACGCAGTAAAAGAGACACTTTTAAAGTACAAGATAAAAAACATAGTATTTGACCCGGTGATGATAGCTACATCAGGGGATAAACTGCTTAACGAAAACGCAGTACAAAGCCTAAAAGAGTTCTTACCAAATGTCATGCTCATAACTCCAAATATCCCTGAAGCTGAGTTACTTATAGGGCACTCTATAAACTTACAAACGCAAGAGTCTACTGCAAAAAAGTTAGGGGAGTTGTATAAGACTTCAGTTTTACTAAAAGGTGGGCACTTAGAACTTTGTGAAACTATGACAGACATACTTTATAACTATG
>NZ_JAEMVC010000006.1 GCF_029215985.1 Sulfurimonas sp. SAG-AH-194-C21 | reverse complement strand
AGCTGATATCCTCATTCCGATTATTGATAAAGACACACTGCTCTGTAGTGATAAAAAGACCTCGTACAAAGCTTTTGCAAAGAAATATCACTATACCCTTGAAACAATAAATTCAAGTGCTAAAGAGTATATCCGAGAAGGTATCTATCATGTTCAAAATGTAAATGCTTACGATAGTAGACTGAAGATGTGGATGAAACACTTTCATGGTGTTGCTACTAAATACTTAGAGAGTTATTTAGGTTGGATGAGACTACTTGATAGAGAAAAAGATATAACGGCTAGAGAGCTTTTAGCTGTATTCGCTGGACGGGGTTTGCGTTACCAACCTTTAATGCGAACATAGCCAATATTATTAACATCCGTGTCAGATATTACAATGCAAGGGCGAATTTTTCCAGCTTCACTATTTTTTTGAGGATTAAGATTTACGAGTACGATTTGACCGCGTTTATACATCTTCTAGTCCATCGTATAAGCTTGCTTCTAACTCTAGATATTCTTTATATGCATGCTTTTGAATACGTTTAGCTTCAGCTATAAGTTGGGTTCGTTTATCGTCAATGACTTTAAGTTCTATGGAGTTTTCTTTTTGGAGTATTTCAACTGAATCACCAACATGAAGGGATAAGAATTTTAGAAGTTCACTTGGCAATCTAACTGCAGCTGAATTTCCCCATTTTGATATTTTTGCAGTCATGAGTGCCCCTTAAATGTATATACATTAGTATATCATATTTTACATAAACTAGTCAGAATTTCTTTGAGTATTTTATGGGCTTCTTTATCCTTAACAGCGAAACGCAGCCAGTTGTTGTTAAGATAGTCAAAACTAGCACATTTACGTACAAGTATCTTTTGCTCTAAAAGTTTTTCCCAAAGCTGTTCACCATCTGCTGTATAGGTAAGGATAAAGTTACTATCACTCTCTACTATCTCTGTAAAGAGTTTAGACTCTGTGAGTATGTTTACTAACTCTTCTTTTTGTGTTTTGTGAAGCTCTCGGCTTTTTAGTGCAAAACTTTCATCTGATAAACGCTGTTTTAAAAAGTTTACATCTAAACTTGAGAGATGCCAAAGTGGCGTTTGGAGATTTTGGATGTTTTTTTTGTCTGAAAATATAGCTCCGACTCTAACACCCGCACAAGAGTAAAACTTTGAAAACGACTGGATAATGTAGAGCTTTTTGTAGTTAGTTATCTCTTCTCGCATAGATGCTAACACTTGGAACTCTAAAAAACTCTCATCTAAAATGATAGTACAATCAAGCTCCATCCACTTATCCATAAGTTCTTTGATGTTTTCATAGTACATTCCCTCAGGTGTGGAAGGATTTACAAAAACGACTATGGAGTCATCAAGTGGAGGCTGCGTTTCATCTTCTATACGGTTGATTTTATAGATGTTTTTTTTCGCTTTCAGTGCTGCTTTTTCATACTCACCATATAAAGGGGCATATAAAAAGACATTTTTACGTTTAAGTGATGAAAAAAGCTCATAAATAGCAGAAGTCGCACCACCAAAGAGAGCTATTTGACTCTTTTTTAGAGCATACTTTTGTGCTAAAAATCCACGAAAGTCTTTATATTCACTGTCAGGGTACTTCGCTACTTCTGTACTTGAGAGTGAAAAGTTTATTTCTGGTTGATACAAGTTTATGTTTGAAGAGAAGTCTATTAAGTCCTCTGGTTCACACTCAATTCTCTTGGCATATTTATATATATTAGCACCATGTTTCATATCTCTACATCATCCCAAAACTCATCAAAGTCTAAGTTTGTCATTGCATTTTCATTATCAAGGTTCTTTTCTAAAAGAATCTTATTTTGTGCTGTAAAGTAGACCTCAAGAGCGTCATTTATTATAGTTGATTCATCTTTTTTGAGAATCTTTTTGAAGTTTTGTAGGTTTTCATAGTTGTCTTGGTTTATGTGAATATTCATACTGTTATTTTACCTAAAATATAAGTTCTTTTGCTCGCGAAGTGTTTTTATACTTGTTTATACGAAGTAGGGCATAAAACTTTGAAGCAAGATTGATGTTTTTTAAGAGTTGTGATTTATGTATCTTTTTTGGAGCTTTTTGGTTGTAGGTATTTAAAAATAGGTTTAAGAAGTAAGGATTATTTTTGTTAGTATTAAAAGTGAGAAGTGCTACGGCTATGTCAAAAACAAACTCACCATTTGCAGCATCTATAAAGTCTATGACTCCTATTTTCTCACCATCAAAGAGGGTATTGTCTTTAAAAATGTCTCCGTGAATGATGCCATCATTTTGTTGGGTGAGGTTACGAAGTACTTGGAGTTTTTTATAATAAGCAAAGTAGTTTAGTTTAGTAAAGATGAGGACATTTTGGATGTTATATCGGTGTATAAACTTAGAATGTGCACTCATTTTGGCCGTTTTTTTGTGCATTTTAGCCATAAATCTTGCCAATGCTTGAATATGAAAACTCTTAACATCTTTAGGCTGTTTGCCTTTTAACTTTTCATACAAGTGCCAACCATCAGAACTTGCTACAAAAGAAGGGACATTTAAACCAGCTGTTTTGAGTTTTTTGAGCAGTTTTTTATCTTGATGTATCTTCTCAGCTATATCGCGCTCATACTTTTTGAGGATATAAGAATTATCTTTTGTAGAGACAATGTAGGTTGTGTCAATGATACCCTCCGAAGTTGCCCGAAGTTTAGTAAATGTAAAGGCAGGAAAAAGAATATTTACATCTACTAAAGAGATGAAAGTTTTAACACCCATTTTTAGAGGATACACTGCTTCATAGCGCTAGTCCACTCTAAATCAAAATGCTTTTCTACATAAGAGCGATGATGAGGAACACCACATTTAGAGCAGTCTTGGTGAATCTTATCACCATAAACACCTTGTCTACCATCTTTCGACTCTATGTCACAAAAACTAAACTGTGTGTTTTGGCCTACTTTTTTTATACCTTTATCATCAAAACGAAAGTTTGGACAGGCACAGAGATAACAGTTGAGTTTTTCCATATCATGGCATTTTTTATTGTCCTTGTAAAGTGGACAAAAATCATTTTCTTCTTTTATCATGTTATCAAAGTCAAAGTAGTCTATGATCTGTTCTTTTGTATAGTTTTTTTTCAGAAGTTTTGTAACAATGATTTTATGTTTGTCTGCATGTTCTTTGAACCAAGATGTGTAACTCAAAATAAGCCTTTAAAAATTATAGATAATATTTCAAATTATAGCTAGTATATCTGTTACTGCTATTTAAATTATTTATTTTAAAAAAGGTATAATTATATTAGAAGGTTATATACAATGAAAAAACAAAAATTCTCATATCACTTTACACCAGCAGGTATCACTTCAAACTTTGTACCATTGATTGTCATACTCTATGGTAAAGATGATAGTAACTTAGAAGATTTTGAGTATAAAATGTGGAATGTCTTGCAGATATGCTCTTTAGACAGTGAAGAATCAGAACTTTTAAAAGAGTTGATAATAGACATTTCAGAAACTTATGAATGTGAAGAGTATATCTTTATGTATGGTAATATCAAGAGTGTAAAAGAAGAAGTTTTTAAAGGTATCGTCGCTGAGTGTAATGTTGTTAAGGCAGATCTATCAGAAATTACTCAAAAACAAAATATAAAAAATGTCTTGGATGAGTTCGAGAAGATGGTACCTGATCTTTAAAGTGCAGCTTCTTTTATAGTTTGAAGTTCACACTCACTTAAAACTAGGTTACAGAGCTCTTTTACTAAAACTAAAAAGCTCAGGCTACTTGAATCAGGAGTGTATTTTGTGAGTACAACTTTATGCTCATAAAAAAAATCCACGATATCAGAGTCACATGTCAGTTCGACAAGTGCTTTATATGTTTTGTAAATGGTATTTGATTCCAAGGGAGTCTCATCACAACCTTCTATGGTAAAGGTTGTAGAGTTGTGAGGTACTATACTGATGCTAGAGTCATCTTTGATGCTATAAGCAGAGTTTTTAGTCTCTATAATAACTTTTGCTTGCTTTTTTGATGTAAGTTTAGGGCCGTTCTGCTTTGCTATTAAAACATCAATAGCATCTACATCCCAGAATCCACCCTCATCGCCACCTTCAAAACCACCCATCTAGTTATATCGCGAAAACTCTAATGTCGTTTGTTTCAAGTTGTCCGTTTAAAATTCTCTGAATAGAAGTAAGTGTTCCACCTGAACTATCACATGAACCACAAGCACCAACATAAGAGATATAAACATCTGTTAAGCCATTCGCTTCTTTAAGGTCAATAAAGTCTAAGTCGCCATTATCCGCTTGTAAAAAATCTCTAATCTTTTCATCGATAATTACATCAATAGCATTTATTTTTTGAATTGGACTCATATTGTCAAAGTCAATTTTTTTAGTTTCTACAATCTCTGAATTTTCCATAATATTATCTTTGTGTTAAATTTAATTATATAATTCTACACTATAAATCCTATAAGCTGACTAAATTAGAAATGTTAACCTTAGAAGTTTATGTTAACAATTCTAAGTATTCCTTCGTCATCCTCTTTGAGTTGAAAAGTTTTTCCTTTCATATCGCTATTTGTTCTTAGCTCTATCTCGATGTTCGGTTTATCTAGTTTATACTGTATATAGTTATACCCACGGAGTACTTGACCTAGTACAATCTGTGCATCTTGTATATTTTTCGTATTGAGAGAGGTGTTTTTTTGTTCTTCATTATATTGTTTCTTTTTGTAGGCTAACTCTTCTTTTATCTTTTGATAGTTAACTTTCATGACCTTGCAGAGTTTAAATTTTTTAACTACATCGGGAGGTATTTTTACACCTTCTTTTTGTTTTTTTATTATGTATGCTGTTATTTTTGCACAGGGCTCTAAGTTCTTTTTGAGTTTAAGAGTGGACTCGTTAAAAATGCGTATTAAGTCATTTAACTCAGCTCTTAGTTTTTTGATGTACTTTGTATTATCTTTTTTGTTTGTGTTAAAAGCACTACCTACTGAGGACTCAAAGATAAACTTATTTTCTTCACCTTTTATAGTTTGGATCTCAATATACTCAGAAGCTTCCATTATTACATGAGAACCAAGGATTTCAATATCAATGGTTTTGGCTCTAATTTTCCCACTCATAGCATTTTTAATAATGGCAGTGTCTGCAATAATATCTCCTCCATCGAGGATATCAACAATGACTTCACGTCCAGTTATTTTTCCCTTATGAATTTTGATGTTAGCATTTACACATTTTATCAAAGACTCTTGATGTGTTTGACCTGTTACAGAGATTGTGCGTGCTTCGACCGTTGTGCTTGGTCCGATACTACCAGTGATGGAGAGGTTTTGAACTTTTACATTCATCCCTTTTTCTATGGCATCTTCAAGAGGATCTTCTTTAACAACATTTATAGATATTTCAGTGTCAAGATCGCTATCTATAGTGCCTGTAGTTTTAAAGGATATTTCTCCTATATTTATACTGTTAGAGACTTCGTACTGATTTCCATTTTTTACGAGATAACCACTTTTTGTTGCTAAATATTTGATATTTTCATAACTATCTTGGATTTCAATATTGTCATCGACTGTAAATGTTGGTTTTGCATCAAGGTTAATAATCTCTTCTTCAATTATTTTTCCAGTGCAAGATCTTCCATTTTTACCCTGCTGAGGTTTTAGAAACTCAAAGAGCTCTTCTCCCTCTATACAGTTAAGTAAAAATCCTCTATCGGCATAGTTGATTTGCTCATTAGAATCTAAATCTACATCATTTTTTTCTTGGATATGCATAACAGTAGATGCTTGTACAGATTTTATAGCTTCAAAACCTTGACTAAGTAGTATCTTTTTATCTTCTTTAAATGTTAGAATTTTGATTTTTTCTATTACATTAACAAGCTCTTTAATACCCTCTTTATAATCTGTATCAAAAAGATACACCATAATCTTAGATTTAATCATTTGTTCTCTGATATAGTTTAAAAAGTCATTAAAAAGCCCAGGGTGGTACTTTAGTCTTGAGCCTTTTTTTATAAGTAGGGAGACGGAAGTCTTATCATCATTAAACACTATGGTAGTGAATATCTGGTGAAAGTGATAGTTCTGATCTTTAGGTTTTATATCAATATGATACTCTTGTTTAAATTCTATATCTTCATTACACATAACATCTTCAGATTTGTAGTTATGAAGGTCATTTTTTGGTACTTCTACAAAGTCTGAATCAGCATCTTTAATAAGGGTTGTTATAGTATTTATCTGAGCATATAATTTAGACTTAATTAAGCCTTGTTTTTTGGCAGTTTCTGAGAATGATTTTAATATATCAGTTGTGATAAGACTAGTTGTTTCTATCATATTTACTGCTTGAATCCATTAAATTATTAGATTTTATTATAGAGTATATCAAATTATCATCGAAAAAGATGTTAATATAGTATGTTTATATGATTTAACTACAAGAAAGGTAAAAATTTATGTGTGCAATATTTGGAATACTTGGTCAATACAATGAGAACTTAGCAAAAAATGCCCTTGCAAAACTTGCACATCGTGGCCCTGATTACTGTGGAATTGTCCAAAATGAGAGACTTTTTTTTGCACATCATCGTTTAAGTATCCAAGATTCACATCATCGCTCACATCAACCTTTAAAACATAAAAATATTTTACTCTCCTTTAATGGTGAGATTTATAACTTTAACGAGTTAAAACAAGAGCTAGAGTATGAGTTTAAAACGCAGGGTGATACAGAAGTAATCATCGCAGCATATCTCAAATGGGGAGTTTCGTTTGTAAGTCATCTTCAAGGGATGTTCGCTATCGCATTACTTGATGGGGATACACTTTACCTTTTTCGTGATAGACTTGGCAAAAAACCTCTTTATTATCTAAATGCTGATTCTTTTGTTTTTGCTTCAGAGATAAAAGCACTTGTTCCTTTTTTGAAAAAAGTGCAGATGGATGAAGACGCTCTTCTTTCTTACCTCTCTTTTTTAGCACCAACGCCACCTTATACTTTTTTTCAAGACATCAAAACTTTAGCTGCGGGTGAGTATGGCGTTTATAAAGATAATACTTTGAATATCCAAAGATATTATGATATTTTATCTACTAAAGTAAATATAATAACAAGTAAAGAAGAGGCAGTTTCAAAAATAGAGCAGGCTTTAGAAGAGTCAATGGAGTTACGTCTGCACAGTGAAGCATCAACTGCATCTCTTCTCTCAGGTGGAATAGATAGTGCGACTATAAACTACTATGCTAAGAAACAAGGTTTAAATTTACCAACATATACACTCGGATATAAAGAGTTCGCAAAGTATGATGAGCGCGAAAATGCAAAAACCACAGCTGACTTTTTAGGTATTAGTAATACTGCTGTAGAGATAGATGAAGCTGCGTTTATACAAGCGAGTGATAGAGTTTTAGATACTATGGATCAACCTCTTAATGACCCTGCAGTAGTTCCTCTTTATCTATTGTTTGAGAAGATAAAAGCTGATGGGCATAAGGTTGTGCTGAGTGGAGAGGGAAGTGATGAACTCTTCTTGGGATACAGACAGTACTTTGAGTATCTTGACATTGAATCTGCAGGAAATTTACTCCATAAAAATTGGTTAAAGAAGTACTTTCGTGCAAATTTTTCAAACAATAGAGAGTGGGAATGGTATAAACGTATTTTTGATGAGACTCTTCTTTTTCGTACAAGTGGAGAGAGCTTTTCAGACCTGCAAAAAAATGATCTGATGAAAAGAAATGTAAAAGATAATGCTAGTTTGAAGTATCTTCGAAAGTATAGAGAGAGATTTATAAACTCTGAGCATACAGATGAGTCTATCTGGTACAGCTACATCGACCTAAACATCTTTCAGGCGGAACACTTTTTGACAAAGCTTGACCGTGTAAGTATGGCACACTCCATCGAGTCACGCACTCCTTTTTTAGACCATAAACTTGTTGAGACTGTTTTTAGCTTAGACCCTAAACTCCGTTATGAAGATGGAGTAACTAAAGTGCTACTTAAAAATGTGATGAGAGGAAAACTCGATGAGAAGATATTGCAACGCAAGAAAAAAGGTTTTGCAAATCCTTATATGGAGTATCTTATAAACTCAAAAAGAATACAACTTATAAAAGAAGTCAACAAAGAAACAGGTCTGTTTAGAGAAAGAGTCTTAGATGAGTATATACTGGGTGCTTCAAGAGGTGCTTTTAAACAGCATATATGGGGACTCTATGTACTTTCGTACTGGATAAAGAAAAATCTTCTTTAATATGCTAAAATAATGTCTTTAAAGGGATAAATTTGATAAAAAATATACAAAAATATACTACAACTAATACTCTCGTCATCGCAGGAATAATCCTCGGTGTACTCTTTGGACTACTACTCCCAGAACTCGCACTAGAACAAAAGATGATAGGTACTGCGTTTATCTACTTTCTAAAAATGATAGTTGTGCCTTTAGTTTTCTCTAGTATCTTTGTAGCCATACTTGGTTTAGGTTCTGTTGAGCATCTCAAACGCCTCGGTATTCGTACTATTGGACTGTATATGCTTACAACTGCACTTGCAGTTATCGTGGCAATTATCGCTATGAATATTTTTCATATTGGGGAGCATATAAGTAGTGAGGGGTTAGAGTTCGCAAAAGCTCATAGTGTTGCTCCTTTCTCCTTAGAGACAATGTTACTTAGTTTTATCCCGACAAATGTATTTCATTCTCTCAGCAGTGGTTCTATGATGCAGATAATTGTTTTTGCAGTAATGTTTGGAGTTGCCTCTTTACATCTTAAACCAACTCAACAAGAACCACTCTCAAGTTTTTTTAACTCTGTGAGTGAAGCGATGCTTATAGTTTCAGAATGGATTATAAAACTTACTCCTATCGGTGTTTTTTCTCTTATCTCTTATGTTATAGCTGAGCAAGGTATAGATGTTATTTTAGGTCTGTATAAGTACATCTTAGTTGTTGTTGGAGTTATAATCTTTCATGGAGTTGTTACCCTTCCTATAGTGCTTAAGTTTTTTGCAAAAATAAATCCTTATGAGTATCTACTCTCAGTAAGAGAAGCCTCTATCATGGCATTTTCAACTGCTTCTTCAGCCGCTACACTTCCGGTAAGTATGCGAATCGTTGAAGAGATTGGTGGTGTTGATAAAAAGACTGCTTCTTTTGTTCTACCACTTGGTGCGACAGTTTCTATGGACGGAACAGCTGCATATCTCACAGTTGCAGTTTTATACATAGCTAACCTTGCAGGAACAGTTCTAAGTTTTGGTGATCAAGTCCTTTTAGGTATAACTGTTGTTTCTTTAAGCATAGGTGTAGCTGCACTTCCAAGTGCTTCACTTGTAATGATGGTAGTTATCTTAAACCAACTAGGTCTCCCGGTTGAGTACATAGCAGTTGTTGTAGCGGTAGATAGAATCTTAGATATGTGCCGCACATCGCTTAATGTAACTTCAGACTTAGTAGTTACAAAAATCATAGATGTATATGAAAAACGAAACTAGAACCTACAAATACTTACTCCTCCTCGCCATGTTACTATGGGGTGGAGGGTGGACAGCACTCAAAATTCTTACTTATACTCAAACTATAGAAGTCATAGTTTTTTGGCGTTTCTTCCTTATGAGTCTCTCGTTTATTCCTATTCTTTACTTTTTTAACAAACCTATCACTTTAAATAAGGGTGCACTTGTATATATAGGCACGAGTTCTGTTTTAAACATATTGTTTATGGTCTTTGCTTTTATCGGTATTTCTAGCGGTCTTGCAGGTTCTGGTAGTGTAATCATTACTACTTTTAGTCCTATTTTAACTTTTATACTCTTTGCACTTTTGTATAAAAAGCACTTAACAAAAGTACAGTTGATAGCACTTTTTCTAGGTCTTTTAGGCGGTTTTATTCTACTAGAACTTGAAAATATCTCAGCTTTTTTAGATAGCTCAAACATTTACTTTTTACTTTGTGCTCTAGTGTGGGCGGGAGTGACACTACTCTCGCAACACTCAGCTAAACATATTCATCCTATTCATTACAGTTTTTTCATCTCCCTTATCGCTACTATGAGTTCTTTTGTTTATGCCTTTAATGCGGACTTATTAAGTGTTTTTGATGAGGGTTTATCGTTTTGGATTTCTCTTATTTATCTAGCAGTTTTTGGGCAAACTATAGCCACAACTATCTTTTATATGGCATCATCAAAGTTAGGGAGTCAGACTACAAGCTCTTTTATGTTTCTTGTTCCTATATTCGCTCTGCTGAGTGCTTGGATTGTGTTAGATGAGCCTATAGAGACTCATATTATTTTGGGTGGTTGTGTGAGTATGTTAGCTGTTTATTACCTCAATAAAAAATAGTTTTAATCTGATATTTATTATTATTAAAATATAATCTTTCACAATGGAGTACAAATGAAAAAAATACTGATACTTGGTGGTGGATTTGCTGGTTTAGATGCTGCAATTCATCTCAAAAAATTAAACTATGATGTGACTTTAGTAAGTGAGCGCGATTACTTTTATATCTATCCTACCTCCATCTGGATACCTACACATGGAAGTGAGTTTGATGATGTATGTGTTGACCTGCACAAACTTAAAGAGGTACATCATTTTAACTTAATCATAGACAGTGTTACACAGATCTCTCAAAAAAACAACACAGTTACACTCTCTTCTTCTGGAACTATCGATGATTATGATTATCTTATCATAGGTATTGGTGCTGCGAAGATGAAACATAAGGGTATAGAAAACACACTCTCTATCTGTGGTAAACCAGAAGACTCACTTAAAATGCGCGATACTCTTGATGCTTTAGTGCAAAAAGGGAGTGGTAAAATTGCAATGGGTTTTGGTGGAAATCCTAAAGACAGTTCTGCTGTTCGTGGTGGTCCAGCGTTTGAGTTACTTTTTAATGTACATAATATGCTTAAGAAAAAAGGTGTTCGAGATAATTTTGAACTTACATTTTTTGCACCTATGCCTAAACCAGGACAGAGGATGGGCCCTAAAGCTTTAGAGATGATGGATACATTTTTTGATAAACTAAACATCAAAAAACATGTTGGTAAAAAGATAACTGGTTTCACTAAAGAGGGTGTACACTTTGAAGATGAGACTTTACTAAAATCTGATTTTACTATGTTTATTCCAGCAGGTCATGGACATGAACTAATTATAAACTCTGACCTTCCTCAAAATGCGGCTGGATTTATAAAAACGGATGATTACTCAAATGTATTAAATGAGGATGGCTCGCTTACAAACATTTATGCTATCGGTGATGCGGCAGCGTTAGAGGGTCAAGACTGGAGAGCAAAACAGGGTCATATGGCGGAGCTTATGGCTAAAAATACAGCCTATAATATCCATGCACGAGAAAATAATAGAGATGATTTTAAAGGTTATTCTAAACATATAAATATTATCTGTGTTATGGATAGCGGTAATGGCGCATCGTTTATTTATCGTGATGCAAAACGCTCATTTATGCTGCCTATGCCTATTATAGGGCACTGGTTGAAACGCGGTTGGGGTATTTACTGTAAGAATTCTAAACTAGGGAAAATTCCTAGAATTCCAGGAATGTAAGTTTAGGTATCACTTATATTCACAATTTATTTACATTTGTATCTTATACTGCTGATATGAAAAGGAATTACACCAATCTTTTTCTCTCCTTATTCTATCATTGAAGATTAGTCGCTTTCTTTAGCTTTACGTTTTAATTTCATTTTTCGTTTAGCTAATTCGCGCATATCTTCGGTGGTATCACTCTCATCCATTATCTCAACACCTAAAATAGTTTCAACACAATCTTCTAAGGTAATAATTCCATCAGTTTGATCATAATTGTCCATAACTAAAAACATATGGTCTTTTTTTGCTATAAACATATCCAGTGCTTTACTTACAGGAATATTTTCATTTATAGAAAACATCTCTTTTTTGATGGACTCAAGTGTTACACTATCATCACTAAGTGCTTGTTTGAAGATTCTTTTTGTGAGCACTAAACCTGTAACATTCTCAATACTATCCTTATAAACAGGAATACGAGAAAATTTAAAGATAGCTTCTTGTGTTGCTATTACCTCTTTTATCGTCATCTTCTCATCAAGTGCAAAAACAACAGAACGTGGTGTTAAAACTTCACTCACTTTAATGTTGTCAAGGTTTAAAATGTTTTCAATGACATCAGACTCTTTTTCATCTATAACGCCATCATCTTCACTTTGTAGCATAGATTCTAGTAGTTCTTCTTTTGTAAGAGAGTTTGCATCATCTATATCTTTTCCGATTTTATTTGTTACAAAAAGAGTCATAAGAATGATAGGATAGGTAATCCAAATAAAGATACGGATAAATTGTGATGCCATAGGTGCTAAACTTTTCCAGTAGAGTGCTCCGATAGTTTTAGGGATAATCTCACTTAAAAAAAGAATGGCAAAAGTTAAAACAATAGATACGATAACTACAGCATCATTTCCCCAAATAATTGCAGCTTGTGCACCCACTGCAGCAGCACCTAAAGTGTTAGCGATGGTATTTAAAATAAGAATTCCGGCGATAGACTTATTAATATTTTCTTTTTGTATACGAAGAAGTTTTCCAGCAGTTGGGCTCTCTTTTTCTAAAACGGCTACATATGACATATTTATAGAGAGTAGTACTGACTCTAAGACAGAGCAGATAAATGAAACCCCAACAGAGAGGATAAAAAATAGTATTAATAGATCCAAATTTTACAAATTCCTTATAGTAATATATATGTAGCAAGTGCTAAAAAGCTAAAAAAGCCTACTACATCTGTGATAGTTGTTAAAATAACAGTACTTCCAATAGCCGGATCAACATCCATTCTTTTTAAAAGTAGAGGTATACTTGCCCCAAAAAGCCCTGCAAAGAGGAGGTTTATAAGCATACTTAATGCAATTACAAAACCAAGCATAGTAGTATCAAACCATAACGCTGCGATAATTCCTATTATTATAGCGAATATGAGACCATTTACAAGGGCGATGATAACCTCTTTTTTTATAATACGAAGAGCATCCCCTTTTGAGATATCTCCAAGGGCTAGTTGGCGCACAACAACAGTCAAACTCTGTGTTCCTGCATTACCACCCATAGAAGCGACTATTGGCATTAGAACTGCGAGTGCTACCATGCTTTGTAGTGTCTCAGCAAACAGCCCAATAACAAGAGAAGCCATAATGGCTGTAAAAAGGTTAAACGCGAGCCAAGTCGCACGTTTACGGCCAGCTGGAAGTATCTCTTCATCTTCCTCAGCCTCGTCATTAACTCCGGCAAGATTATACATCTGCTCGGTTGCATGCTCATTTATGATGTCATAAATATCATCAGAAGTGATACGACCGAGTAAAACACCATAAGCATTTACTATGGCTAAAACACCAAGGTCATACTCTTCAAAAATATGTACAACTTCTTTTATCGCATCGGTATCAACAGCTTTTATAGGCTCAAAATTCTCTTCACTTGCATTAATATTTTGTATAACAGATTTACTAAAGTCAAAAATAAGTAGGTCATCTAAACCTACGGCATATTTGAGTTTTTTGTCCTCATCAGTGATAAAAAGATTTTGAACATTTTCAACTTCATTCTCTTTTCTAAGTTGTGCAAAGCGTTTGATAACATCTTGTACTATCTCATCTTTATATGCAGTAAAGAGTTCGAGTTGCATATGAGAACCCGCTTCATCTTCATCATAAGTTTTGAGTTTTTGTATCTCTTCTTGGTCATTTTCATGGAGGTTAAGAAAAACTTGACTTGCAACATTTTTATCGACCTCTTCAAGCTCTTGCATAAACTCTGCTTGATCATCAGACTCTAGTTCACTCACCGCATGAGAGAGTTCATCTACACTGAGGTTTTCGACAATATCATCAAAGTATCTATCAGGAAGAGCAAGTGCTACATCTCCAACTAGATTCTTTGGTACAAGTTTAATAGCATCAGAAAATTCTTTATCACTTAAACTCTTTAAAATCTTGGCAATATCGGTAGGGTGCATATCACCTATTTCGTGAGCACTTAAGTAGTCTAGTAGTTGATTCATATATGGAATTATATCTAATTATCTTGTCTCTAAAATAAAGAAGAATAAAATAAAACATACAATGTGGATATAAGTTGCTATAATACATCTGTCTAGAATTTAAAGGAAAATATGATGAAAGCTTCAGACCTATTTATTAAAGCATTAGAGAATGAGGGTGTTGAATATATATTTGGAATTCCAGGGGAAGAGAACTTGGATTTTTTAGAGTCAATGAGAACATCTAGTATAAAACTTATTTTAACGCGACATGAACAAGGGGCAGGTTTTATGGCTGCAACTTATGGAAGACTTACGGGAAAAGTTGGTGTGTGCTTATCAACTCTTGGGCCCGGTGCTACAAACTTTGCCACATCTGCTGCTTATGCACAACTTGGTGGTATGCCGACGATGATGATAACAGGGCAAAAACCGATTAAACAATCAAAACAAGGGCGTTTTCAAATTGTAGACATTGTAAGGATGTTTGGACCAGTTACAAAGTATGCCAAACAAGTCTCAAATGGAAATAATATTCCGGCTATGGTAAGAGATGCTTTTAAGATAGCTACAACTGAGCGTCCAGGGGCTGTTTTAATTGAACTTCCAGAAGATATCGCGAGTGAAGAGGTAAAAGATAATATATATCCAGTAAAACATATGAAATATCCTATAGCCTCTAATAGTACGATAGGTGATGCAGTTAGTATGATTCAAAATGCATCACGACCACTTGTACTAATTGGAGCAGGAGCAAATAGAACAAGAATTGGACAGGCTTTAATAGATTTTATAGATTATACAAAAATACCATTTTTTACTACACAAATGGGAAAGGGTGTTGTGGATGAAAACCACTCCCTGTGTCTTGGTTGTGCAGCACTCTCAGCAAATGACTATGTTCATTGTGCAATCCAAAGAGCCGACTTGATTATAAATATAGGGCATGATGTAATTGAAAAACCACCATTTTTTATGGAAAATTTACCTGATGCTCAAAAAGTCATACATATTAACTTTTTTGCCTCTGAGGTTGATGATACTTACTTTCCTCAACTTGATGTAGTGGGAGATATCGCTTCGAGTGTTACACTTTTAACAGAGCTCATTTCCCCACAAGAACATTGGGATTTTGAGTATTACATTAGAGCTATAAAAGAGATACGTTCTCATCTTACAAAATATTCATACGATGAACGTTTCCCAATTTTACCTCAGAGTGCTGTGCAGACAATTAGAGATACTCTTAATGATGAGGATATTGTGACGCTCGATAACGGTGTATATAAAATATGGTTCGCAAGAAATTATAAATGTGCAAAACCAAACACTATGTTACTTGATAATGCACTTGCAACTATGGGAGCAGGACTTCCCTCAGGAATGGCAGCAAAAATGATTAACCCTAAAAAAAGAGTAGTTGCAATTGCGGGTGATGGTGGTTTTATGATGAACTCACAAGAACTCGAAACAGCAGTGCGTTTAAAACTTGACTTAACAGTAATCATTTTAAATGATAACTCTTATGGCATGATACGTTGGAAACAAGCAGGTATGGGATTTGAGGACTTTGGACTTAATTTAGGCAACCCTGATTTTGTTGCATATGCAAACTCCTATGGAGCTACAGGTCATAGACCAACTTCATATAAAGACTTTAAACAGACACTCAATGAATGTGTAAACACAAAAGGTGTTCATGTGATAGATTTGGCGGTGGATTATTCACTCAACCATGCTATTTTAAATGAACTACTTAAAAATATGACTTGTATGATATAAGGATTTAAAATGAAAAAGATAGATGTACATTCGCCATTTGATAATAGTGTTGTAGGGAATGTCCCGTTTTACGATATGGATGAGGTAAAAGGCATAATTAACAGGGCACATGAGACTTTTTATAATAGAGAAAAAGCACTTCCAAAATATAAACGAGTTGAAATATTAGAAAAACTTGTACTTATACTCTCCTTACAAAAACATGAGTTAACTAAACTCTGTGCAAGTGAGGGTGGAAAACCATGGAATGATTCACTTGTTGAGGTTGAGCGTGGTATTAATGGTGTGAAGATAACTATTGAAGCTTTGAATGCACTAGAGGGAAAAGAGGTAGCCATGGGACATACACAAAGCAGTGCAAACCGTATGGCGTTTACATTTAAAGAACCCATAGGTGTTGTCGCTGCAATATCGGCGTTTAACCATCCTTTTAACCTTGCTATTCATCAAGTCATTCCAGCTATCGCAGTTGGTTGTAGTGTAGTTATAAAACCGGCTACACAAACGCCACTCTCCGCGTTTAGACTCTGTGAATTACTCAGAGAAGCTGGTTTACCTGAGGGGTGGGCGACAGCAGTTGTATGTAATAGAGAAGCAGGTGAACTACTCGCAACATCTCCAAAAATAAGTTTTTTAACCTTTATAGGTTCTGGTTCTGTTGGTTGGTACTTAAACTCTAAAGTGGCACAAGGTACCCGTGTAGCACTTGAACATGGTGGTGTGGCTCCTGTTATCGTTGAATCAGATGCGGACATAGATGAACTTATACCCTCTATTGGTAAGGGTGGGTTTTATCATGCAGGTCAGGTTTGTGTATCTGTGCAAAGAGTTTATGTTCACAGTTCTATTGTAAAAGAAGTTGCAAGTAGATTAGCTGAGTATGCAAAAAATCTAAAAGTTGGTAATCAACTCGATGAGACTACGGAAGTCGGACCACTTATAAACAACAAAGAGGTAGATAGAGTGGCATCATGGGTGTTAGAGGCTAAGGAGTTAGGGGCTGAAATTTTAACAGGAGGAGAGAAAATATCGGACTCTTGTTATGCTCCAACTGTCATCTTAAATCCAAGTGATGATACTTTAGTTTCTCAAAAAGAGATTTTTGGTCCTGTTGTATGCATCTACTCCTATGAGCATATCGATGAAGCGATTAAACGAGCTAATTCTCTTGAAGTGTCATTTCAGGCTGCCGTGTTTACTAAAAATATAGACACTGCGTTTAAGGCAGTACAAGAGTTAAACGCCACTGCCGTTATGGTAAATGATCATACGGCGTTTAGGGTTGACTGGATGCCATTTGGTGGGGCAAAAAAGAGTGGTCTTGGTATGGGTGGAATCCATCATTCAATGCAAGAGATGACAAATGAGAAGTTGATAGTATTTAAATCAAATTCTTTACAAAGGTAAATTATGAAAAAATTACTAGTAATTGGTGGTGGGTATGCTGGCGTTAGAGCAATCCAGAAGTTAAAAGGTGTTACTAATTTAGACATAACTTTAATCGATATTCAACCCTATCATTATCTACAAACTGAAGTCTATTCACTTATTGCGACTACTGCATGGATTACGGATGTGACAGTTGATTTACAGTCTATCTGTGAGTATAATGCTAATGCAAACTTTATACGATCAAAAGTAATGGAGATTGACTTTAATAATAATACTATTCTTTGTGAAAAAGGTGAGTTGTCGTATGACTACCTAATTATCGCATCTGGTAGTAAAACAAACTTTCCAAACTCTATAAGTGGTCTTAAAAAGAACAGTATCGGTATAAAATCTTTAGACAATGCCTTTTTCCTTAAACAAGAGTTTGCAAAACAACTTTATGCTTTAATGTCCCGAAACTTAGCCTTAAATGACAGATATTTTAATATTGTCATTGGTGGTGCTGGTTTAAGTGGTGTAGAAATAGCAGCTGAGATGGCTGCAAAAACAAACCGTTATATCAATGCAAATCATATAGATAAGTATAAACTCCGTATTTATCTTATCTCAGCTGGGGAGTCTGTACTCAAAGGGATGAACCCTTACTTACAAGAAAAGTCTCTAGATAGACTGCAAAAACTTGGTGTACATGTTTTACTAAAAACAAGAATAGATAGTGTGGACGAGCATTTAGTTCACTTAAATAACGGCGAGTCATTAGAGTGTCACTACTTAATCTTTACAGGTGGCGTTACAACAAGTGATTTTATAAAAAAACTAGAATGTTGTGAACTTAGTAAAAATGGGCAAGTAGTTGTGACAGATACTATGCAACTCCCAGTACATGACAATACTTATGCAATTGGTGATGTGGCATTCTTAAAAGATAAAGAGGGTAATGCTATACCATCAACTGCTCACGCAGCTGAACAATCAGCAGAAATTGCAACTGCAAATATCAAACTAGCCTTAGAAGGTAAAGAACAGAAGAAACAGTATGTCCGATCAGAGGGTGTGCTTGTTGCTTTAGGAAGTAAAAATGCAGCAGTTGTTTTGTTTGATAAGTATAAATTCTCAGGGTATTTAGGCTATCTTTTAAAGCATTTAATCACATGGAACTATAAGCGTTCACTAGATAATAATGCTAAAACAGTACATAAACTAAGAGTCTAAAAGAATCACTTTAAAAGTGATTCTTCTCTATCGTCTATAATCATTAACAGTGATGGCAGTGCTACTAGGTCAACTATTACAGCGATGATAAGTGCTGACGCTGTTACTACACCAAAGTGATAGTTGGGATTAAAGTCACTAAAGATAAACACTAAAAATGCAAGACTGAGAACTATGGTTGTAAAGATGATAGCAGACCCTGCATAACTCATAACATACTTCATTGCCTCATCCAAAGAATCTCCGCGTTTACGTGCTTCAATATATTTGACCATAAAGTGAATAGTATCATCAACAGCTACCCCTATGATAATAGCACCGGCAATGGCAACACCCATATCAATGTCTATATGTAACCAACCCATAACTCCAACTACAAGAACAATTGGTAAGATATTTGGCACGATAAAAAGTGGTAACATTCTCCAGTTTCTAAAGATAAGTAACATAATAAGAGAAATCAAAACAACAGCTAATGTAATAGACTCAATAAGTGTATCGGTTACATCATGTTGCATATGTGCAAACATTACAGTTTGGCCATTTACAGTTGCTGAGTAAGGTGTTTTACTCCACCAATTTTCTATCCAACCGATGATTTCTAAATCTTTGGAAGTATCTATAAGATTAATTGCAGCACTTACTCGAAGTAAACGCTCGTTTATATCCATCTTATCATTTATCTCCATACCCTGAGGCAAAGAGAGTGAGTAGAGGAGTAAGTACTGTGCAACTAACTCTTTACTTTGCGGTATTGTTTTACTGTCATTCATAACATCATTAAAGACTTTTATGATATCTAAAAGGGAGTGAATATGTCGTACATCATCATACTCAGCATAGAGTTCACTGTAAAAGCGTTCAACTGTATGTAAAAAAACTGGGTCTTTTATGCCGTCGTTTATCTTTGAATCTATAACAATTTCATAAGACATAGGACCCGTTAGTTTATCTTGCATCTCTTTGACAGTTACTCGAAATGGAAACTCTTCTTTAAAATATTTCACAGTGTTTGAATCAACATTTGCTTGAAATATTCCTGCACCTAAACCTACAAAAAGTAGAGTACTCAGTGTTAAAATAAGTTTGGCATTTTGACGTAAAAAATGTGTGTACCAGACAGCGACTGGATGGTTATTGGCTTCCATGATGTTTTCATCGGCTTTGATGTTAGGGTTAATAATAGCTAACATTGCTGGAACAAAAAGTATAGTAAGTATAAACGCCAAAAGAGCTGCACTTGCAGTTGCAATACCAAGAGTTTGTATAGGTACAACAGCTGAAATACCTAAAGAAGCGAAACCAACTGAGGTTGTAATAGAAGTAAGAAAAATTGCTAAAAAGTTTTTCTTGACACTATAATGAATTGATTCATAGTTATCCATACCTTTTTTTCTAGCCATAGTGTAAATCCAAAGGAGGTGCATAGCATCTGCTATACCGATTGCCACAACGAAAACAGGGATATTTGCAGTAAAGTTGTTGAGTTTAAATCCTAAAAGAACTTGAATAGAGAGTACTATTAAAAATGTAAAAATAACTACGATAATACTTACAAACATAGAGGAAAACTTTCTAAAAATGATAAGTAATAAAACCATAGCAACAACAATAACAGCTGGAGTAAATATACCTCCATCATGTTGTGCTATCTCAATAAAAGAAGTATTTATTATTGGTCCACCACCAAGAAAAAACTTATAACCGTTCTTTTTCTCTTCTGGTGCAATAATTTTTAAAACAGCATCACGAAGTTTAAAACTTACCTGTGGGTCATCTCCTGCTTTTGGAGTCATACGACCAGCAATCATAGTTGTTTTTGCATCTTTAGAGATGAGTTTACCTACTATGATATCCTCATTGAGTGCGATAGCTCTTTTTGCATCGAGTTGTTCTTGTGTATAACTCTGTGGATCTTCAATAAAGTTCTCAACAACAATTTCGTCAGGATACTCAGTATCACTATGAACATACTGATAGTTTGTGATAGAGTCTACTCTAGCGATATACTGCGTTTGCCAAAGTTTTTTGGTAATATTATTAATGGAAGTAAGGGCTTCTTTTGTAAATATACCATCTTCATTTGTAAACATAATGGTAACAGTGTCATCATTACCAAAAATTGCACGAAAGTTATCATAGTTTTTGAGAATCTTTGACTCTTCTCCAAACCAAATTCTATAACTTCCTTCAAACTCTAAGTTTTTTAGAGATGACGCCATCATTATAGTAATCAAAGGGATTATTATTGCAATTACCCATCTAAACTTTATTACTCTATTTACAAATGCTTCCATGATTTTCCTTTACTGATTACTTCAAATATCTTTTATGAAAATTCTTTGATTTTAAACCTGTTTTGATTTTCTGATTTGACCACACTAAAATAGTTGTTTTATCATTTTGAATATTTTGCATTGTAATTTTTCCGATTCTGTAGACATCAGTAAAATGTTTATAATCTTCAAAAACTGCAGTTTTTAAAAGCTCTTTTTTTCTATCAAAATACTCTATTTTTTTCACTAAAAATGTTTTTTCATCTATGTATGAGAGGAGTTTAGTATATCCTGAGTATTTTGATACAGGTTTACTTACTATAACAAATAGACCATTTTTTAAAGGTGCTTGACCCTCTTCGTAGATATACTTTTTAACATTAAATGCACTTAAGTCTTCGTATGAGAACTCACTTCCCATAAAAGCACCAGATTTATTTTTACTTGCGATGCGTTTTACACGTTTGAGTGCGGGAAGATATAACCACTGGTCATCATCTTTTTGTACATGCTCATACGATAAAAACTTTGTTCCTTTAACATCAGCTGGCGTCACAAACTCCATAAGTGATTTGTCTTCACTCTTACCTTCAAGTACTTGCATTTTCATCGTACGTACTTTTTTTTGTCCTGCGGCATTTATGAGTGTCATTTGCATTGTGGATGTTGCATCACCAAAACCACTCATTACATTTTCACTTTTTTGTGATACCTCTACATTTGATAGTGCGATAAGATTAGTTAATGTGATTATACAAAATAAAATATATTTCATTGTTTTCTCCTGATGAATTAAGTTAAACTTTACTCGACAGTATAACTACAAGAGATTAATATAATACCCATTTTTATAATTTGTTAGTTTATATTTGTAATGACCATCTAATTCTATAACAACTCTGTAGTACCCTTTATGATTTCCTATTCTAACTTGTGTAACACGAGTATTAGTTTTAGATTTTTTTTCATAGCTTCTTATATCAATATTACGTGCAAAATCACATACAATTCTATGTGGCTTTGTGAGTAAAAAATTTCTTAACATTTTGTCTTTTGTAATTATTTTAAGTAGTTGTTTTTTTTCATATAAAGATATAAAAGATAAAGAGGTAATTTTTGTGAATTTTTCATTTTTTTTAGTAACTACTTTGGAAGTTATTTTTTTTTCATTGCCACCTATATTTTGGGAGATGAAAATTGGTAAATGCCAATCAACACTATTTCCAAGTGATACTTTTTGACTTACAATTGAACCATCTAAATTTTTATAAGTTACAGTGACACTTTCTAGAGTTCTTGCAGTTGAGGGAAGGCTAAGTGTAGCACGTTTTAATGGCTCGATAACTGAGGTTTTATTTGTGCTAAATGGGATATCAGTTTCATTTTTTGAAGGAAAAAAAGGGTTTTCTCTGGCGGTTAAAGAACTAATTAATACAAGATAAATGAGTAAAATTTTTATCATATATATTCGCCTTGTGTTATTTCTAAGTATTATAGCAAATTAAAAGATTTATTGTGCACTTATCTCTTTGAGTTCAAAGTATTCGCGTTGTAGGTCAGCATTTTCAAGTTTAAGCCTAGAGACTTCATCTTGTAAATAGACTTCATAATCTTGTAAACCAAAAAGAATTTCTAAAGAGGATGTTCCATACAGAAGTACTCCTAGGTATACACCTAGAACTACCACAATGGAGAGAAGAAAAAAGAACTTTTTAAGAGAGAGACCGAGATGCTTCTGAGTTATACTCTCAGTAGTATCAATGCCTCCAAAAAGTTCTTCGTTTTGCATAAGTTAGACTTTAAACTTAGTTGAAAAGTGCAGCACCTAAGTACTCACCATATACAACTTCATTTTCTATTTCAAGTAGACGGTTGTATTTAGCAGTTCTCTCACCACGTGCAGTTGAACCAGTTTTAATCTGACCACAGTTAAGTGCAACTGCGAAGTCTGCGATAAATGCATCTTCACTCTCACCTGAACGGTGACTCATAACACAAGTATAACCATTTCTTTGTGCTAAACGCACAGTTTGCATAGTCTCAGAAACTGAACCGATTTGGTTTGGTTTGATAAGAATAGAGTTAGCGATACCTTCACGGATTCCACGTGAAAGAATGTTCGCGTTTGTAACAAAAAGATCATCACCAACGATTTGAATCTTATCACCAAGTTTTTCAGTCATAAGTTTGAATCCATCCCAGTCTTCTTCATTAAGTCCATCTTCGATAGATACAATAGGATACTTAGAACATAAGTCAACATAGTAATCAACTAACTCTGCAGATGTAACAGTGCGATTTTCAGAGTCTAGTCTATAACCACCATCCTCTGTAAGAATTTCAGATGCCGCAACATCTAAAGCGATACCGATTTGCTCTCCAGCCTTATAACCAGCTTTCTCAATAGCTTCAATTATAATCTGAATAGGCTCTTCGTTTGAACTTAAATCTGGAGCGAAACCACCCTCATCGCCAAGAGCAGTGTTGTGATTTTTAGCTTTTAAGATACCTTTTAAAGTATGGTAAATCTCAGCAGAGGCACGAAGACCTTCAGCAAAGTCCTCAAAACCAAGAGGAACAATCATATACTCTTGAAAATCAACTGAGTTGTCAGCATGGCTTCCACCGTTAATGATGTTTAACATTGGAGTAGGAATCGTCATAGCATTCGCACCACCAAGGTAGCGGTAAAGTGGCATACCAAGTGACTTTGCAGCAGCACGAGCAACTGCCATCGAAACACCAAGTACTGCATTGGCACCAAGTTTTCCATAGTTTTCAGTACCATCTACTTCTTTCATAGTAGCATCAATTACAGCTTGATTAAAAGGAGAAAGACCGATGATAGCATCAGAGATTTCATTGTTTACATGTCCAACTGCTTTTAAAACACCCTTACCCATGTATCGCTCATCACCATCACGAAGCTCTAAAGCCTCGCGTTTTCCGGTACTTGCACCTGAAGGTACTATTGCACTTTCTATCGTTCCATCACTAAGTTCTACTGTTGCTTTTACTGTTGGATTACCACGTGAATCCATTACTTCTATTGCACTTACACTATCTATAAACATATATTTGCCTTTTACGATTCGTTCAAATTTTATACAAATCATTCTATTTTTTTGCATTTTACCTAAACTTGACTAAAAGTTAGGTTATATAGTGTGCTAGAGTGTTTTATGCATCAGAATCTTCTATAGATGCAGTATCCATAACCATAACATCTGAGATACCCATGGCTACTTTTATTTTATTTTCTATTTCAAGTGCTAGTTTTGGTTCATCTTTAAACATTTGTTTAACATTTTCACGACCTTGACCTAGTTTTTTATCTTCATAAGCAAACCAAGCACCTGCTTTGTCTATTACATCAAGTTTTACACCATAATCAACTAACTCGCCTTCTTTAGAGATACCCTCTCCAAACATAATGTCAAATTCTGCTTGACGAAATGGAGGTGCAACTTTGTTTTTAATAACTTTTGCTTTTACACGGTTGCCAATAACATTTTCACCCTGTTTAAGTGAAGCAATACGGCGAACATCGATTCGAACTGAAGCATAAAACTTTAAAGCATTTCCACCAGTTGTAGTCTCAGGTGAACCATAACCCATCATTCCGATTTTCATACGAAGTTGATTGATAAAGATTACTGTACAATTCATTTTAGATAAAACTGCTGTTAGTTTACGAAGTGCCTTAGACATTAGACGAGCTTGAAGACCAACTTGTTGATCACTCATTTCACCCTCTAATTCTACTTTTGGAGTTAATGCAGCAACTGAATCGACAACGATTAAATCTACAGCGCCACTTCTGGCAATTGTCTCAACGATATCAAGTGCTTGCTCACCATAGTCAGGTTGAGAAACTAAAAGGTTGTCTACATCAACACCCAAGTTTTTTGCATATACAACATCTAGTGCATGCTCAGCATCAATGAATGCACAAACACCATCATTTTTTTGACATTCAGCTGTTATTTGAAGTGCTAAAGTCGTTTTACCAGAACTTTCAGGTCCATATATCTCTACAACTCGTCCTTGCGGTACTCCACCTATTCCAAGTGCTAAGTCAAGCCCAATAGAACCTGTGCTTATTGATTGCATAGGTTGGATATCTTTATCGCCTAGACGCATTAAAGAACCTTTTCCAAATGCTTTATCTATTTGCTTCATTGCTAGGTCTAGTGCTTTTTGTTTGTTTGCATCCATCTTGGGCTCACTTGTTTTAAATTTTGAAGAATTATATGTTTATTTTTAGAAGTATATTGAAAATATGGCAAATTGTCATGTTTATTAGCAAATTTCTTTTTTTCCTTGAAAGTTTCTTAGAAGTTTTAGTCTAATTTCGCTAAAATAACTCTATGAAAAAAACACTAATTGCTCACTCTCCTGATGCCGATGATATTTTTATGTATTATGCTATTAAATTTGGCTGGGTTGGTATGGATGGTGTGACTTTTGACAACATTGCAAAAGACATCCAAACACTTAATGAAGATGCTTTAAATGGTGTGTATGACATTGTAGCTATTAGTTTTGCTCTGTATCCGCATATTAAAAGTGAATATGCACCGCTTCGTACTGCTGTTAGTTTTGGTGAGGGTTATGGACCTAAACTCATTAAACGCAAGGGTGAGAAACTCAAACGTAACTTTCGTGTGGCCTTGAGTGGAGAGCACACTACAAATGCGATGCTTTTTCGCATAGCTTATCCTGATGCTCGCATTACTTATATGAACTTTTTAGAGATAGAACAAGCAGTTATAAATGGTGATGTTCATGCAGGTGTTTTAATCCATGAATCTATTTTAACTTATGATGATACACTTGAAGTAGAACGTGAGATGTGGGATATTTGGCAAGATTTAGCTGGGAAAGATTTACCTCTTCCTCTTGGTGGTATGGCAATTCGTCGCTCACTTCCTTTGACTAAAGCTATAGCTTATGAAACGACACTTACTAAAGCTGTTCAAGTAGCTCGGGATCATAAAGATAGGCTCTCTAGCATGCTAATAGAACGTGATTTAGTTCGCATTGATGCTGCTACCTTAGATAAGTACCTTGAACTTTATGCAAATGATGAGTCAATTACTTTAAGCCCCCTGCAGTACAAGGCGATAGACAAACTCTTTGAACTAGGATACAAACATGGTTTTTATGATGCTCCTGTAAATATAGAAGATTACCTTATCCCAACAGAGTATACAGAGTTAAGAGAGTCATAAAATGGAAGCTAAACTCATAGCACTTGGTGTTGAAACATTTAAAATAGCACTTATGCTCGCACTTCCAGGACTACTTACTGGTATGTTCTTAGGACTTGCTGTTTCTATCTTCCAAGCGACTACTCAGATAAATGAGATGACTCTCTCTTTTATCCCTAAAATTATCGGTGTTGTTATTGTTATAATTCTTACTATGCCTTGGATGCTTAACGAGATGACAGACTTCGCTCGTCATATCTTTGAGATAATGCCAGAATTTGTTGAGTAATGAAAACAAAGAATGTCAACTTTAAAAAATACAGCTCTTTTAAGATAGGTTCTGAAGTATCAGTAGCACTCCTAGAAGAAGACTTTACTAATATACAAAACTACTACCTCATAGGCTCTTGCAACAACACCCTTATAGGAAACAATCCACCTCCTCTTATGATGCTTGATAAAATGTATGACTATATAAAGATAGAAGATAATGTGCTTAAAGTTGGAGGTGCAACTCCTTCTGGAAAAGTCGCCTCTTTTTGTAAAAAAAACAACATAGCAAATCTAGAATTTCTTTCACATCTTCCCGGTAAACTTGGCGGTTTAGTGTTTATGAACGCAGGTCTTAAAGAGTTTGAGATTTTTAATGTTCTAATTGATATTACAACCACAGATGGTATACAGAAAAAAGAGGCAATAGAGTATGGATATAGATACACAAACATCAACAAGCCCATACTAGAAACTACATTTTTTTTAGAGACTGGATATGATGTGAAAAAAGTAAAGATGTTTAAAAAAATGAGAAGTAACCAACCCTCAACTCCAAGTGCTGGGTCTTGTTTTAAAAATCCCGAAGGTGACTATGCCGGACGTTTAATAGAAGCTGTTGGACTTAAAGGTATGGTTCATGGAAATATGTGTTTTAGTCAAGAACATGCTAACTTTCTTGTAAACAATGGGGATGGAGTATTTGAAGATGCAATGTGGCTTATAAATGAAGCCAAAAGAAGAGTCCAAGAGGAGTTTGATATCCTCTTAGAATGTGAAATAGTTATACTAGAAACGAATCATTAAACCGGCATACACACCTGAAAAATCAATATTAAACTTTGTTTTTTCATCTTCACTAGTGAGATCAAACTTTTGTACTCTGTATCCTATCTCTAGACCAGGCTGAATAACAGGGATAAAGGCTAAAGTGTAGTCAACTTTTACTCTTATATCTGAAACAGTATTACCAGCATATGAGATATATTTTACATCGGCTTCTATACCAATGTTTGTCACAGGAATTTCAACACGAGCTCTTACATAACCCATAGGAATGATTATAGAACTTGTGTCTTCATAAGCAGTAATTCCACCAATTCCTGGCACATTAACTCCATCAACCTTATATGTAGTTTCCATTACTTTTAAGTTTAATCCAAGGTCAAGAGTTATCCATGCTGTGTTATCTAGAAGATTATAGTAAGGGATAACATCATACTGTGTTATATCAAGAGAACCTGTTGTTGTAGCACCTGGAACATCAAAGTCCTTAAATGAACCACTAACAACACCATTATCTTTGAGTGTAGTATATTCTAGTCTTAAATTTGGAATAATTGGAATCGGGTGTTTTATTAACATCCAAGCATACATACTTTGCTCTTCTTTCTCATTTGATGTATATGTACCAGTACTACCAGCATCAGTATATGAAAGTATACCTGTTGGTATTTGGTTCCATGCCCCTCCACCCATCTCAACTCTTCCAAAATCAGCACTTACTGTTGTGGCTAAAATTGCGGCACAAGTTAAAGTTGTTAATATTTTTTTCATTTTTATATCTCCATTTTTTATCGTATGAAGTATTATATCAAAGAAATTTGTTTGGATTCTTAAAGGTTTTGGGAAGGGATATAAGTTAAAAGGCTAAAGAGTCAGAGCCATAAAGGCTCATCTTCTTTAAAAATAGTCTAGCTAACTGCAGCGATTGCAGCGTCGTAGTTAGGCTCTTCAGTGATTTCAGCAACGATTTCTTTGTAAGTTACAACACCCTCTTCATTTACAACAAAGATAGCTCTACAAGTAACACCAGCTAAAACTGATCCACCAAGTAAAACACCATAAGCATTAGCGAAATCTTTGTTTCTGAAGTCAGAACAAACAACTAAATCATTGATTCCCTCAGACTGACAAAAACGTCCTGCAGCAAATGGAAGGTCAAGAGAAACGATAGTTGCAGTTACACCAGTAAGACCAGCAACCTTTTGGTTAAAACTACGAGTTTCAGTAGCACATACACCAGTGTCTAAAGAAGGAACAACGATTATAAGTTGTTTCTTACCATTAGCTCCACCAACTACTACATCAGCTAAACCTTCTGAGTTTACAACAGTTATTGCTGGTGCTTTATCTCCAACATTTACTTCATTTCCTACTAATTCTACGTCTGTACCTTTGAATTTAGTTGTTGCCATATTCAATTTCCTTGTGTTAATATTTTATTTGGGGAAGTATATTTGAAATTGGTTAACAGTTGTCTTGATTTAGAATGAAGTATATTAGTATAATCTAATCTTAAGTTTTATAAAAGACTTCTAGGAGCAATATCTAAGTCTTCTAAAGAAGTAAAGAGATTTTTTTCATACATCTCAACTGCAACGCGACCTATCATAGCAGCATTATCAGAACAATATTTAAGTTCACTTAAAATCAACTCTGCATTATGTGGTTTGAGTAATTCTTGTATCTGTCCACGCAGATAAAGGTTGGCCGAAGCACCACCAACAATGGCGAATGTTTTAGGTCTTACAGTTTTAAAATATTTTTTTAACTTCATAGTCAAATGTTTTGTAGCGATATGCTCAAATGAAGCTGCTATATCTTTATACTTAGATGTATCGCCATCAGCATCAAGAACCGCTAAACGCACGGCATTTTTAAGTCCTGAGTAGCTAAACGCGATGAGTGGTGACTGATGTAGGGGTACTGTAAAGTTATGTTTTAATCTATCGCCACCAGATGCAAGTTCTTGAATGACTGGTCCACCCGGGTATCCAAGCCCCATCATCTTAGCAACCTTATCAAAACTCTCACCAAAACTATCATCCATACTTTTTGCAACGGTCTCTATCTCTGTAAGACTTTTAACTTGCATAACCTGAGTATGTCCACCTGAAACAAGTAAACAAGTCAAAGGAAACTGAGTCTCTTTTTCAATAAAAAGCGAATATATATGCCCTATGAGATGGTTAACACCAATAAGAGAAATATCTAAAGCAACTGCTATAGCCTTAGCCATAGTCACACCCTCAACAAGTGTGACAGCAAGACCAGGGGTTGAAGTAACTGCTACGGCTTTTAGTTTAGGGAAGTACTCTTTTACTTGTTCTAGTATTTTAGGAAGTGCTTCTGCATGTAGTCGTGCTGCAAGTTCAGGAACAACACCACCATACACACTATGCTCTATCTCTTGAGATATCTTTTTATGAAAAAGTAGTTTTTTTGTTTTTATATCCGTGATTGCTATTGCACTATCATCACAAGAACTCTCTATACTAAGTATCATAGAGATTCCCTTACAAAATTTCGTACTTCTTCATCAATCCCAAACACATCATCAATATTTTTTGGTAGTGTTTGAAATTTTTCAAACGCAGTAATAATATGTTTAGATATATCCATAAAACCGATTTTTTTATTGATAAAGAGTTCTATTGCGGCTTCATTCGCTGCGTTTACAATGAGTCCTCGTTCAGGATTTTCTAACAACTCTTTTTTTATCTCCCAAATTGGGTATCTATCAGTTGTGATTTCTCGAAACTCTAAACTTCCAGTTTTTACCAAATCAACATGCTCTAAGATGTTCTCATCCATATCTTTATCAAGTGCAAACGCGATAGGGAGTTGCATACTTGCATTTGCAAAGTGTGCTGTAGTTGAACCATCTTTAAAGTCTATAAGTGCATGGATGAGTGACTTAGTCTCTATGATAGCATCATAATTTCCCTCTCCAAAAAGCCATCTTGCTTCTAAGAGTTCAAACATTTTATTTACCATAGTTGCTGAGTCTATCGTTATCTTTTGTCCCATTGACCAGTTTGGATGTTTTTGTGTGTCTGCAAGTGTCGCGTTTTGTAGTTTTTTTATATCCCAGTCACGAAAGGCACCACCTGAAGCAGTTATTATCATTTTTTGTACGGGTCTGTCTTGGAGAAGGTACCAAAGTCCAAAGTGTTCGCTGTCTATAGGTTGAATGTTTTTTATATCTATAAAAGCACCACAAGCGACAAGTGATTCTTTATTTGCAAGTGCAACTTTTTTACCACACTCTATGGCTTTAAGTGTTGGACGAAGTCCCAAAAATCCTACTAAGGCATTTACAACTAACTCACTTTGTGAATCTTCTATGACTTGTAAAATAGCTTCATTTCCTGCATAAACATTAGCATGGTTTACACTTGGAATATCTTTTTCATCTGCGATGACTACTACTTTTGGGGAGTGCTCTTGTATCTGTTCGTTGAGGACTTTGATATTTTTACCAGCTACTAAAACTTCGATGGCTATATCAAACCGTGCAGCAACTAAAAGTGCATTTACTCCTATGGAGCCTGTTGAACCTAGGAGTACCAACTTATACTAAACCTCTTAAAAGAACAAGCATCACGATTCCAGCAAAGAGATATCCATCTATTCGGTCGAGTATTCCGCCGTGACCTGGGAGTAAATCACCACTATCTTTTACACCAGCTGCACGCTTGAGTGAAGATTCAAATAGATCTCCGAAAATTGAGCTTACTGCAACAGCAAAACTTACAAAAAAGCCAACACTAAAGTCAACGATAGTGAGACCAACAAAGGCACCACCGATTGTCGCAACAGCGATACCGCCAACAACACCTTCCATAGTTTTGTTTGGACTTGTTTCACAAAATTGTGTTTTACCTATACTTTTACCAACGGCATATGCACCGACATCAGTTAACGCGACGACTGCGAGTAACCAAAGGAGTGAGAGTACACCGTATTCCTGATACATCGTAAACATAAAAAGTATACCAGCAGTTGGGTAGATGAAAGGAAAAAAGTCTTTCCACTGAGTCTCTTTGTTAAAAGCAACAGCACTTGCATAAGCCACACCTGCTAAAACAAATAGGTCATCGCCATAAGGATAAATACCAGCAACTAACCAGAGTCCGATTGCAAAAGGAAGCAGACCATCTTTCTCTACTTCAAAGAGTTTAACGGCTTCATTAAATGCTAGTAGGTAAACGCCACCAAAGACTAACCACATAACAAAAAAGTTATCGATTAAGCCTATGATAAAAACAGCTGCTAAAAGTGCAAAACCTGTTACTATTCTCTCTTTGTGATCTTCAAACATACTCATAAAAATTCCTAGATATTATTTATAAGCATATTATACCCTTTTGAGAATATAATTGAAACCTCTGAACACTTAGCATATACTCAGAAGTTTCAACTAATCTTTGTCGTCGTTAAAGTGCTCTGAAAATTGTGAGAGTAAAAAGTCAACACTTTCTAAAACGCCACTATCAAGTTCATCTAAATCTACATCAATGAAGTCATATGCTGAGTAAGTAAGTGCAAAGGTTGAGCTTTTATCAGCTCTATATGTTTGAACTTCTTCACCAAGAGCTAGGTTTATATGTACATAATGTGTTCCATCTTCATCCAAATCTTCCATTGCAACCATAAGAGTAGGGCTATCTTGAGCTTTTGTTTGTATGCCTAAGTTTTCTAAGGCTGTGTACATTTTTTCTTTTATAGTTTTAATCGTGTCTGGTTTTAAACGAGAAACATCATTTTTTACATATACATTTGCTTTTTGTAGACCCGTTAGTGTCCAAAATCCAGCTGCATTGAGACTGATTACAGCTATAAAAAGAAGTACAAATATTTTCTTCATTATTTATCTCCGTAGAGTTCGATGGCAGTATTTAAACTCTCTTCAAAATGCTTTTTCTTGATATATCCTGTAGTATCTAAAATGACAGATTCATCTTTTGGGTTGATAAAAAAGACTTTTGGTGTAAATTGTGTACGGAATTGCTCAGGAAAACTCTCTATATCAAACTTTTTATCCACTACTAGTGTTACTACTTCTGTTTGTAAACGCGACTTCAAAAGTGAAGAGTTCAGTGTTTTTCGCTCAAACTTACGACACCAAGGACAGTAATCTGCCCCTAGTACCATCATTAAAACTTTATCTTCTTTTTTTGCTTTACTAAGGGCTGTTTTATAGTCGCGTTCAAAACCCATCTCTTTTGCAAATTTATCGACATTTGCACCAAAAAGGCTTAGGCTTATAAGGAGTAAAATAACTATTTTTTTCATCTGTTTTCCAGTGTTTAAATTTTTAACTAAACTTTAATATCTAGTTTGTAGAGTGGTTCATCGTCATCTGTGTCATCACCATCGTCATCGTCTTCATGTTTAGGACTTCTTTGATTTTCCCTATCAGCTTCATCACGAGTATGCTCTTTATCTTCATCCACCTCTTTGTTCTCTTCGGCTGGACGGACTTCTAAAACTTTTTCATCTTTTTCTTGTACCTGAGATTGCGCAATCATATTTTGAAAGTCTACACGATTTTGATTTGCATTTTGTGCAGTTGCAGCAGCAGGAGTCATCTGGTTTGTAAAAATTGCATTTGCTACGGGTCCAATTGATGCCATAATTAACTCCTTGTGTCTATCTCTATCGTTTTATATTTATTGTAAAGTACATTAGCACCATGTTGAATAGTTACTTCTCTACGAGGAGTATAATCGACCAAATACTTATCTTGTGAAGTTGTCGTAAAATCTACACAGAGTCTTGCAGCTGATTTTATGATGTTTTCAGGCAGACTTTGTTTGTCTGTTGTGATGATTACATGGCATGAGGGCTGCTCTTTTAAGTGTATCCAGATATCTTTTGCTCTTGCATTTTTTAGGAGGACTATATTCCCTTTTTCATTCTTTCCGAGTTGTACTTTATAACCCTCTATCCAAAAAGACTCGACACTATCATTGACTTTTATTTTTTTATTTTGTACTTTTTTAGGAAACAACAACTCAATCTTTGCTATATCTAAAGCCATTGTAACAGTATGTATAAAAAGTTTTATATGCTCTATCTTAGAAGAGAGAGATTCTTCTTCTATATGGAGGTGTTTAGCCTTTTGTTTGGCTTTTTTACTTCTACTAAAGAACATGTTACTCACGACAAACGCGGTGGGACACTCTTTATCTATGTGTAACTCTATCTTTTCTCCATCATAATCATCTAAAAGTAGTTTTTTGGAGTAGGGTTTAAAGTTATGTACATTTGAGAGCATTAGGTTTCCATAGTACTCATTTTTTGTGGCTACTTTTTCTAAGTCTTCTTGGGAGTCTAGCTTGTCATAAAGCTTTTGCAGTTTTTTGAGTTTTTTACGCAGTTGTGCAACTCTTTGCTTTTTGAGATTATCTAGTTGTGCATTTTGCTCACCTGTATGCACAGAGTATAAAAACTCTTCAACACTCTCTAGGGGATACTCTTTTGCACTAAAAGGAGCGTTAGGAACATCTAGTAGTTTTTGTCCTACCCGTACCTCTCGAAATGAAGAATAGAGGTCAACATGACGCAATGCTTCAAGCACTATGTTTTGCTCATCTAAGATAATAACATTAGTATACTTCCCCGTAAACTCTATCTGTATATATGTTATCTCCTCTTTATAAGCAGAGGCGATAGAAGTTTTCATGCGGATTATTTTATCATCATTAAGTAGTTCTATACTTAAAATATTTGAGCGATTAAAGCGTTTAGCTATAAGTACATCAAAAGGTGCATTGTAGATTTTTGAGCGGGGGTACTCTTCGCACTTAAACATGCTTGAGTTTGAGCGAGACATATTAAAGTAGATGGCATCCCTCTTATCAAATACTATTTTTATGATGGTATCGCTTACTCTATGTACAGCTGATATCTTCTCAAAATGATGTAAATATTTAATAATTTGTTGTAGGTGGGATAGTTTCATGTTTTTATTATATCACAGCGTTTACTTACTTTAAAAGCTCAGGCTGTGGCTCTGAGATAAAATACCCCTGAGCATAGTCAGCACCAATATCTTTGACATACTGATATACATCACCATCACATACAAATTCTGCTATTACCGGTATTTTTTTATGGCGTGCAAAGTCTATAATGGTTCTTGAAACAATTTGAGAGTTTTCATTATTTACTATGTCTTTGATGAAACTTCCATCAATTTTTATAAAGTCAATTGGCAGATCATTAAGTTGTGAGAAGTTTGAACACTGTGTTCCAAAATCATCAATAGAGATTTTAAACCCAAAATCATGTAGGTCATTAATGAGTTTTTTAATCTTTTCATCGTTGGAGACACTTTTATACTCTAAAATTTCTAAACTAATACGAGCTGCATCTATTTTATGCTCTTTAAGTGTAGTCTGAACATACTCAAAGAAACTCTCTTCTTTTAAGTCATACTCACTAATGTTTACACTAAACTCATATGTATTGCCTTGTGCCTTTTGACAAGTCTTCTTAAACATAATTTTAAATATATCATAAATAAATCCACTATAAAATGCGGCATCAATAAAATGATAAGGGGTATATATCTCTCCATCATACTCCAAACGCACAAGGGCTTCATACTTCTGGACTTCACCTGTTTTATAGTTTTTGATTGCTTGGAAATAGGCATGAATTTTATCTTCTTTTATAGCTTCTCGTAGTCTTTGTGTCCACTTAGAATTCGCATGAATGGTACGAATTATATTTAAATCATCCGTATAAATTTGAGCATTATTTTTTCCTAAGTTTCTCGCTTCTTTTATAGCAAACTCTGCTTTTTGTATGAGGTTTCCCTTCTCGTGGAGTACTATGCCAAGACTTACTGTGAGATGTAAGTTCAGATTATCAATACAAAAAACATGTCCAGAAATTTTTTGTTTTAAATCCTGCATACAAGTTTCTACCTCTTTCGTATCGACATTGAAACACAAAATAGCAAAAATATCACTATGAAGATGAAATATTTTCATGCTTTTAGTAAATTCATTGTTTAAGTACGAAGCAAAGTCCTTTAACAGACTGTCTCCCACAGTAAAACCTTGTGTTTCGTTTATGGTACTAAAATCATCTATATTAACAAGTATCAGTGATTTTCTTCCCTCAGAATCTAGGGATTCGTTAAGTTTCATACGGTTTGGTAGTTTAGTTAACTCACTCGTAGTCATCTTTTCATATATAACATCTCTGCTATCTTTGAGTGCTTGATACTGCTGATACTGCTTGATAGAAGTTCGGACAAGAGTATAAAGCTTTTGTGCTGTGAGTTCTGTTTTTTCTTTATAGTCGTTTATATCATAATGGTTTATAACATGCTCTTCTGGTGCTTGTGAAGGCTGTCCTGTACGAAGAACAAGTCGAATCATCTCATTTTTCAACTCATCTCTTATGTACTCGACAAGTTCAAGTCCAGCCTCTGGTGTTTCCATCACTACATCAATGAGGGCTAGATGAATATCGTCATGTTCATTTAAAATTTGTTTTGCCTCTGCCCCACTTAAAGCAGTTAATATCTCTAGTTTTTTATCATCAAAAAGTTTGTTTTTTAAAGCACCTATTGTTATGGTGTGAATTGAGACTTCATCATCTACTACAAGGATTTTAATGCTACCCTTCTCAACAGTAGCTTTTACATCATCCACTAAAAAAAGTGCATCATTCACTTGTGAGTTCCTGCATTGGTATAGTTATAGTCATAGTCATTCCTCTGTCTTTATTGGTACAATATACATCACCTTTTAGTTTATGGACTATAAGGTTATAAATTATGTTTAGTCCTAATCCTGAGCCACCTTTACCAAGTTTGGTTGTAAAGAAAGGATCAAATATCTTTTTAATATTTTTCTCATCAACACCTTTTCCGTTATCTTCATATATAAGATACAGACTACCATCTTCAATCCAGCCTTGTAAAACTACTTCATTGTCCGTAGTTGTTTCATCAAAAGCATGTACTAAAGAGTTCATGATAAAGTTTGTAAAGATTTGTGAAAAAATCCCAGCATAAGAATGTATCTCTATATTAGCTTGCACCTCATTTTTGATTGTAACTTTCTCATATTTGAGTTTATTATTTAAACTAACAAGTACTTCATTGCAATAATCTTTTAAATTAAAGTGGCGTTTATCTTCTGTATGTTGATCAATAGCTACTTGCTTGAAAGAACGGACAAGTTTTGCGGCACTCAGTAGACTTAAATGCATAGATCCAGACATAGTTACGACCGTATCAAAGTAATCAGCGAGTGCATTTTTACCGAGTGTCTCATCTTCTAGTGATTTTCGTATAGTTTTTGTTTCACTCTCTATAAAAGTAATCCCTGTAAGACTCACACCAATAGGTGTGTTAATTTCATGCGCTACACCTGCTACAAGTGAACCTAACGCTGACATCTTCTCAGTTTCAACAAGTTGTTTTTGAAATTTTTGTAGATTATCAAGTGTTGTGTTTAATTCGGCTGTTCTTTCATCAACCATATCTTCAAGAGTAGTCTGAATCTCTAGTAGTTCCTCATTTTGTTCTAAAATTCTTTTGTCAGCACTGAGTAAAACTTTTGCAAGTGTATAAAACTCATCTTTTCTTTGGACACTATAGGTAAACTTTAGATTTCCCGAGCCTATATCTTCTAAACCTTCTATTATCTCATCTATGGGTTTATCGATAAGTCTTGCGAGTAGTAAACTCACAAACACTATAAGTAGGATAAAAACAGCTCCAAAAATAAAGAGTTGATTAAAAATTTCTTTTTCTTTAGTACTGAGAAAGAGAGGATCGATGTTCATATAAAGGTAAGCAATAATATCTTTGGATCCTGAATAGAGTGGCGTTTTAATATAAAGATTAGTGTGCTCTTTATTCCAGTCAATATTATAGTACTCTTGAGTGCTCCCTTCAATACCAACAAACTCTTCTATATATGTGCTACCTATAAAGTACTCCCTAGGATGAGAGTGCCCTATAATTTTTTGTTTTGTATCAACAACAGCGATATCTTTTATAAGGAAAAGTGCACCAGAATCTTGAGCACTTTTATGGTTGTACTCGTAGAGGCTAAAAATAGCATCTGAGATTTCATACAGTTCATTATAAAATATTTTAGAAGAGATAGAGAGTGCAAATCGATTGTTAAGTTGCATTACTTGAGACTCTAAAATCATATTTAACTGTTCTTTACTATCAAAATAGTTTTTTGTGATTGAACCAAAACCAAGTACAAACATACATATAAAAAGTATGAGTACTATTTGGCGTTTAAAGGAAGTGAGTATCCAGTTCATATGCTGTTATTTCTCAACTTCTAAGTCAATTCCAACTACAAGCATATTTGTTTTGATACTTTGAAAAAATGTTTTATCTTTTATCACAAAACCATCCATATTAAAATCATTTTTAAATGTCTGTAGTTCTACTTTACTCATACCTACTAATGCCTCTTGTAGTTTTTTAATAGTTTTTTTATCTACATCTTTTCCAGCTACAATAGGTGTAAACGCATAAGGACCAATCTTTTGAATGACATGTAACTGTTCTTTAAGATGTGGATGAGTTTTGGTGTACTCAATCCAAACATATTCATCAATGGCAGCTACATCGGCTAAACCTCTATAAATTGCTTCGATACTTTTTTCATGAATACCCGCATAAATTTCTACACTAAAAAAAGTCCCTATTTTATAACCGTGTTTTTGAAGTTCTGAAGCAGGAGCAACAAAACCTGAGTTTGAACGAGGGTCTGAGTAGGTAAAAATTTTAGACTTAAAGTCGAGTATACTTTTGCCTGGGTCACTTTTTCTACTCACGATAAAACTACTATAAGTGGGTACTCCCTTATAAAGTGGTACTGCTATAAGCTGTTGTCCATCTTTGATAGCATCTTCTACATAAGGAGCACCACATGTCCATGCTAGAGCATCTGGGTTATCTTGTAGTACTTGTGATAAGTGCTCATAAGAACGTACATAATATGGTTTGAGTTTATAACCACTCTTATCTTCTAGCATCTGTATAAAATTTTCTATCTTTTTAGAGTTTCCACTGTTGATTACTACACCACTCACAACAAAAAAGTGTTCTACTTCACTTGCATATAGGCTTGATACGAAAAAAAATGAAAACAGTAGAGATATAATTTTAGAGTTCATAGAATTCATGGTATGCCTTTTAGTTTTTTTTAGTTAATTATATACTATCTATATTTAATAAAAGCTAAGCTTAATAATCAAAGATAAGAAAAACTTCTATTCTTTTTGTAATTTGGGTATGTTTTTTGAACAATGGATATAAGCCTCTTCTACTTCAACTAAAATCCAAGTAATCTGCACTTGAGTTAGTAGTTTAATAGCTTGAGAGACTTCTAAACACTCTTTTTTAGTAAGATGTGTATCAAACTCTTGTGCGTCTACTATTGTAGCTTTTCCATTTATATGTAAACCTGTTAAAGTATCAAAAAAGTCAATAAAGAGCATTCCTATATGTCCATTTTCTGAGATGTTTCCAAGGGAGGCCATGACACCATTCCCATTAAACTCAGGGTATATGAGCTTCTCCTTACTCAGTACAGTTACAAAACCCTCTTGACCACTTCTAAAAGAGCTATCACTCTCTCCATTTTTGTCTGAAGTCGCGATAAAGAGCATGGTTTGTTTGTTGATAAAGTCTTTCATAACATCAGTTATATATGGATAGACTTCTTTATCATAGAACCTTTTAGCACTCTCTTGCTTGTTGTACTTTTTTTGCAGTATATGTTCGCCCTCACACCCGGGGAGACCCTGTGAAGAGTTTTTCATGACAAACCTTTTTATAGTTTATTGAAGTCTAACATAATTATTTAGCAACTTAGAACGATTATAATTTTAAGAAATTTTCATAAAGTACGATATAGATATAGTTTAACTTATAGATAAAAGGATTTATCATGTTAGTTTATATTGACCACACCAAGGATGATGAAGAGTTTAACAGCACTAGAGAATATGCATATGTATATGAATACGACGATGATTACGATGGTGATTTTGAGTATGAAGAAAAATCAAATAGTGATTCTAATGATTATGAGATAAGTTATGAAACATGTGAAGAGGACTATCTAGTACTCTAAAGTACGAAGTTAAGTATATGTCTCATAAAGAGACAGTGATACTATTATTTTCCTGCTTTTTTAGCTTTTTTGTCTTCTCTTTTTTCTTTTAAAGTTCTAGTGGGTGCTTTTTTAGCAGACTTTTGACTATCTTGACCTTTTGCCATAATGGACTCCTTCGTATAATATAGTAGATTCATTAATTGTATCGTAATCTTTATTTAATCGGTCTCAATTTGCATCTTTTGAGCAAGATAAGTAGCTGTTGGAGCATCAACTGAATTTACATGTAGAACAATCCATTCAGGTGTTTTACGTATAAAGTTAAGAATCTTTTTAAAGTCTCCATACTTTCTCCACTCTCTACTACTATGCTCCAAATCTGATAAAAAGATATCATGTGCTGTTTTATGCATCTCATACTTTGGAAAGTTATACTTTTGCATGAGGCGTTCTTCATTGGCAAAGTGCTTTGTTACATGGTCAACATACTCATGAAGTTTTGCTTCTAGTGCATCAGTAGGTGTTTTTTGTATTTGACACTGTGTAGCAAGCTTATCAATGTCATTTAAAATTTGTATCTCATTTTCATGTGTCTCTTGCATCTCCTCAACATCCATTTCTTCAACTTGTTCTGCATATATTAGTCCCATTGTAATCCCCTTTATTTTGTATAGTTTAGCATAAACATATAATGTTAATCATGATATATGTCAAGAAAGTGTTACAAAAAATATCGCTGGCGTTGCTTAGGTTTAATCTTATCAACCTCTAAAATTATGAAACTATCAATACAGTTTGAAAACTCTTTATCAATATTATAAGCACAGAATTTTACACCTTTATCCTCACATAAATCACTATACTGTTTATACATAGTTGGAATGCTAAACCCTAAAAGAGATAAAGATTTTTTGAGTACTTTAAAGTCATGTTTATAATCATCATGTTTAAGCTCAGATATAAATCTGGTGAGGTTAGTATTTTCAAGAGTAAGTACATAAGGCTGTCTTGCAAGTACGATTTTACTGATATCTCCAAAATAAGTGCTGTAAAAGTATAAAATCATATCTTTGACTAGTGTTGGGTAAACGCCACTAATACTTACTGGACCTAAGAGGTATTTTATATTAGGGTAGGTACTTAAATATGCACCAATTCCCTGCCATAAGTAGTCTAATGCCCGACTTCCCCAGTACTTTGGTTGCACAAAACTACGTCCTAACTCTATGGTGTTGTCTAAGTACTTATCAAATCTTTTTGTGTAATCAAAAAGAGAATTTGTATAGAGTGCATTAGGAGATAAACTCTCTACTATTTCACTCACAACACCTATTCTGTAAGCTCCCACAATTTCTAAGTCTTCATTATCCCAAAGAATGATGTGTTTATAGTATCTATCATATTTGTCAATATCGCGTTTTTTGTTAATACCCTCTCCTACTTTTCTAAAGGAGAGTTCTCTGAGTCTTCCAAGCTCATTTAAAACACTAGAGTTGTTTTTTGACCATTCATATAGGTAGATCTTTTTACCATCTTTTGTAGCACCTAAAAGTTCAGACTCTTTTAACTCTTTTTTTAGACTTCGTCTATCTTCAGCTAAGGCAATTGGCTTTTGTGTTTGAAATAAGCTTTTTCCTTTTCTTAAACCGTAGGTATGTTTTTTATATAGTTTAACAAGCGTCTCTTTTTGAATAGACTTTGGTTGAATGTTTTCTTTTGGAATGATTTCACCAACAATTATATTAATTTCTTTGTTTTTTTGTAAAAACATCTCATTTGCAAGTAAAAGGATGGAGAGCTTTTTGTTGAGTGCTGAGACAGAGTAAAAAGTAGTTGAGTTTTTTCCACCTATAAATACAGGAAGAATTGGAGCATCAGTTTTTGATGCAAACTTTAAAAAACTTTTTTTCCATGCACCATCTTTTATACCTGATGGTCGAGCCCGACTTACTTCCCCTGCTGGAAATATTATAAGAGCTTCTTCTGCATGAAGGGATTCATATATCTTATGTATAGATGCTTTATCTTGTCTGTTTTTAAAGCTATTAATGTTTATGATAATTTCTTTTAGAGGAGAAATGGCAGTTAAAAAGTCATTAGCAACAATTTTTATATCACTCCTGATAGACCGAATGAGCTTGATAAGAGCAAACGCATCAAGTCCTCCAAGAGGATGATTAGAAACTATGACAACCCTACCAGTCGCTGGAATATTTTCTATATCTGAACTGGAGGTTGTATAGCTGAAGTTTAGTTCTTCAAGTGCATTGTCTATAAACTCAAAAGCACCTAAGTGAGAGTTGTCTTCTATAAAATTGTTGATTTCACTTTGGTGTACAATCGCATTAGAAAACTTTTTGATTGCACCTTTAATAATCTTGTTATTTTGAAGTTTTGGATACTTCTTTTTAATCATCATCTCTATATCAATCATTTTATTCCTTCTAAAATAGATGAAAAATTATAGGCTCTATGCGTTACTAGTCTATTACATAATGGTGACAGATATTGTTGACAAAGAATATTAATAAGCTTATAATCAGTTTAGTCAATTTAAAGGAGTCCATATTATGGCAAAAGTATTAAAAAAGAAAGTAGTGAAATTAGTAGCTAAAAAAGCGGTAACAAAAGCAGTAGCAAAAAAAAGTATTGCAAAAAATACAGCAAAGAAAGTAACAAAGAAAATTGTAAAAACTGCAACAAAAAAGAAACCTACTGCAAAAAAAGATGTTAAGAAAGTAGCAAAAAAAGTAGTAAAAAAAGCTCCAACACCTAAAAAAGCAACGAAGAAAAAATAGTTTTTAGATTTTTAAAAGGACATTGTAATGATGTCCTTTTTTAGCAGACTTTTGAACATCTTTACCTTTTTCTACAATAGACACCTTCATATAGTATAGGAGTTATCTAATTAAATGTTTGAGGATCCCTACAACTTGTGACTCAGAGTTTACAACTGCAGAAGCAGCCCCGTCAATCTCTTTTAAGGCATGAATAAACTCATCAGGGTGAATAACAATGAGTTTTTTACCAAGTGCAGTAGCAAATCCAGCATCAAACGCCGCATTCCATTGCTTATACTTTGGTCCAAACTTCACTACAACTATGTCGGCTCTTTTTATGTAAGTATGACTTCTCATAGAATTGATTTTTGCACTTATATGGTCGTTATGAAAGTCACTACCTTGATCTTGGAGTACATTTTTCCCTACATGGTCACTACTATCATGGTCATGTTCAGGTGTAAGAAACTCAAGATCAAAATCTTTACAAGCCATAATAATTTCTTCTCTCCAATTAGAGTGAATTTCCCCGGCTAGATATACTGTGTACATTTTTAATTCCTTACTTTTTTAGTTCTTATTATATTCTATATACTCTAAATAACATGGATAAGATAAAAATATGTTATACTTTAGCTAAATAATGAAAAAAACAGAATTTTGTTTATAAATTAATAAAATCCCGAATTATTTCATGAAATCCCATAGAGAGTAGGTAAAATGCCGTTAGCTTTTCAAAATGAAATACTACCAAGTTCTTGTAGGTTAATTGGATACTCCTGGTTACTATATCATTTTCATTTGAGGATGCCTTTAAGAGAACTATCTTGCATAAGCGAAAAAAGATTAGCATCACAAAAGATACAAAAAAATAGTTGGACTGTTTTTGATTTACAGCTAAGTGTTGAAGAAAATCCATATGCTAATTTAGAATTTGCACTGAAGCATGAAATGATAGATTTACTTGTAATAAAATCAATTTTAAAGGTATTGACACAAGAGAGTTTAATCAACTATATTCAAATTAATCCTAAACGTATACTTAGTAAGAAGATATGGTTCTTGTATGAATTCTTACTAGATGAACAATTGCCAATTGATGATCTTCCAGTTGGAAAGTATGATGACCTTTTAGATGCTAAGAAGTATATAGTCAAAAACCATCCAATAAAATCTCAAAGACACAAGCTTAATAATAATCTTCTTGGAACTGCAAAAATGTGTCCAATTATTATAAAGACCAATCGACTACAAGATTATATAGATCGAGATTTAAGTAAGGATATATCAAATGTTATTGGAGCAGTGTCTAAATCCTTAGTTAGAAGAGCTGCAAGTTTTCTACTATTATCAGATTCAAAGGCATCATTTGAAATAGAAGGAGAGAGACCTAGTAAAAATAGAATTGAGAACTGGGGAAAGATAATCAATGAAGCTGGTAAAGTAGACTTAAGTATTGCGGAGATAGAGAGACTTCATGCGATACTTTTAGAAGATTCAAGGTTTATGAAAATAGGTCTTAGAGATGAAGAAGTGTTTTTAGGTCAAAGAGATAGGGAGAACTACCCTTTACCTGAATTTATAGGGGCTAAAAGTGAAGACTTGAATAATCTACTCCAAGACTGGATTGAGTTAAATGAAATCCTCAGTAGTGATGAAATAGATCCTATTTTACATGCTGTTATAATCGCTTTTTCTTTTGTGTACATTCACCCCCTAGAAGATGGAAATGGAAGAATACATAGATATATAATTCATCATGTTCTAGCATATAGAAATTTTTATCCAAAAGGGATAATCTTTCCAATATCTAATGTTATTTTAGAGACAATAGAAACATATAGAGATATTTTAGTAGCCCATACATTACCGTTAATGAATTTGATTGATTGGGAAGCTACAGCTTTAGGAAATGTAAAAGTTATCAATGATACTCAAGATTTGTATAGATATATTAATTGTACTCAGAGTTGTGAATTCATTTATGAGTCTGTAGAAAAAACAATAAAAGAAACATTACCCAATGAGCTTAGTTATTTAAGTTCTTTTGATAAAGCATATCAGGAGATTAACAACTTTATTGAAATACCAGACAATAAAATAAAAAGCTTAATAACATTTATACTGCAAAATGATGGAAAACTCTCTAAAAATAAACAAGAAAAGTATTATGAAAAAATGACAAGAGATGAGGTTGACAGTATAGAAAATATAATTGATGAGTGTTTTGTCTAGTTTATTAAAAAAGAATTATAATATATGTTTTTGTCATAAAGGTAAGTAAAATAGGGGATTGAAGTGGTGGACCCTCAGAGATTCGAACACCTATCTAAATCCCCATAAAATAGGTATCTTTAAGAATTTACTTTATGTTATTACCGCAACCTTTACCGCAAAAAATAGATCTATGCAGATTGTAAAACATATATTTTTTGGTAATGTTACTTTTCGTAAGCTTATCTTTAGCTGAACTTATTATCCCCTTTCTTTTTATTTTAATATTAATTGAAACTGTATTTATTATTAAATATATAGAAAATGTCATAAGTTGTCATAAGTTGAAAATATTGCTATAATATTAAAAAATAATTAAATATAGAAAAATGTCACTAGCTGTCACAAGAGGGAAAGAGAATGCAGAATTTAAATAAGAATGAACTTGTTATACTTGAATTTATATCTAAAAATCTTAAAGTGCAACTGAGTGATGTATTAGACAATACTGGAATTTTAAAAAGAACAGCACAAAGAGCACTTAAAAGGCTTATTGAACAAGAGTTAATTGAGGCTACAGGAACAACAAGTGATAGAGAATATACAAGAGTATTTAATCCACAAGACTCTATCATCAAACTTGTTGTATTTATGAGTGGAAATAGTGTAGGTACTCTTAGTTATGGTGGGGGCGAGTATAGTTTTGAATATGATGATAAATATAGTGCAGATGAGTTTGAAGGTTTACCTAAAAATCAGATAAGCAAATCAATAGAGCTTTTCCCATATTTTGAGAACTTAATTCCAGAATATGACAGAAGAGATAGACTTCTCAATGATAAAGATGATATTGCTGATATATTAGAGGGACTTAACAACTCTCATGGAGCACTAGACTTTGTTCGTTTAGAAGAACTCTTTAAATACAAGCCAAGTTATGGTAAAAGAGTAAATTGGATTAGTGTTAAAAACGAGATACTTGGTGAGAATATTTTCCCAAATATTATAGATGCAAAAATTATGATTGCAGATGAAATACTTGATGCTACTGCAAATACAGAACACTCAGACCTAAGTGGTTACCAGACAAAAGTTGATATAAATATTGTAGATAACAAAATAGTCGAGTCTCAAAATGCAGAGTATCTTTTAAAGCCTAGAAATAAAATGCAAAGTAATTACTTCAATCCTGATGAAAATGCTAAAAAAAGATACTACCCTTATATTGCAATAAATGAGCATCTATTTATGACATTTGCTAAAAATGAGTTAGGATTTGATGTTCCTTATAGTGGGGTAGTAAAAGCAAAAGATGTTGATTATCACTATGTTACAAAAAGATATGACCGAATAAACAGACTAAAGTACAACCAAGTAGACTTCGCACAGGTTATGGGGATTAAAAGTACAGATAAATACAAAAGTAGTAGTGAAGAACTCTTTGTTGCGATAAATAAAAAACTCACATCTAAAGAGGCTAAGCTTAAAGCCCTGATGTTTTACTACTACAGTTATCTTATAAAACATGCTGATTTACATCTAAAAAATATAGGTGCACTTGAGATTGGAAATAAAAAGTATATTCTTGCTCCACTGTATGATCTTATTTCGGTTGGGGTCTATAATGGCGAGAGTTTGGACTTGGGTCTTCCTCTTAAAGACCAGCATAAGAAGCCAAAAAATTGGAAGTTAGATGACTTTTACAAACTTGCTAAACTTGTAGGTATAAGCGAGAGTTTATTTAAAAAAGAAGCTAGAGGAATTACGTATACATATATCACGAAAATACCTGAATATATAAAAAAGTTAGAAGAGTTTGAGAGAGAACATCCATTACCCGTTCAAAATACAAGAGTCTCTAGTTATAAGGGGTTCTCTAGTAAAATAAACAGTATGTTTCGAGAAAAAATCATTAGCCTTAAAAAACTTGGAATTATTGATGCACTGGGTTTAGTTGATACTGCTGGTGGATTGTTGGCTGTTCAGAAGAAGTAGGTAAATCGTATATTTATGCTTTTACCTAACTACTTTGGATTTCTATTTACATTAAAGCATAAATCAAGAGTCTAATATAGTGAATAGACTTAATTATTAAGCATTATTTACACTATAGTGTAAATAATGAAACTCATCTAACAGAATAAATATTAAATTATAATTAAGTGAAAAGTATATTTTCTGAATGCCTTACCTTATCCTTTTTTTCTCTTTTTTAGAATTTTTTACACTGTCTATTCTATCTGCAATAGTAGTTTTAAGTAGATTATCAAGCTCCGCTATTCTTCCAAAGGCTCGAAATACCTTTATAAAGTTTAGGAGTGATATTTTCCCTGTTTGTTCAAAGTTTGAGTAGGTAGTAGCTGAAGAAAGGTTTGCACTTATTGAGAACTCTTTCTGTTTTTGATTATTGGCTATTTGCAAAAAACGGAGCAAACCGGCCACCCCTCGCGAAATCATCCGGCCACTAAAAATGGTGAGTATCCGGCCACCTATGACGGAGATGATTCGGCCACTTTCTATAAAGTCCGCGATTTTATATTGAGTTAAGAATCAGCTTCATAAAATGGTAGTGAATTGTGTTGGATGCTAATTTTGATGATTGTTTGTAATTTAGGGGGTTATTGGACTGTTTTGGATGTTGTTGAATAGATGGATGGTGGACCCTCAGAGATTCGAACTCTAAATTATACTATTTGCTAAGTTTCTTAAAGTTTTACAAATACTTCTTAATAGTCCTATAAATAGGCTTATAATTAACCTCAAAATTATACTAAGTTTGCTATACTATTGTAAAGTTTTATAAAATATGGGTAGCAATAGGGTAGCAAAATGTCAAGAGTAAAAAGTAAAAAGTATGCAGGGGTATATCGTAATCAATTACTAAACGGCGATATAAGTTACTCAATCAACTATAAAGATGATGAGGGTCGTAAAGTATGGTTTACAGTTGGTAAGAAGTTAGTGGGCATTACTGAAATATTCGCATATAATAAAAGAAGTGAATTAATAAATAAAATGAAATTAGGAGAGGACCCTCAGTTAAAGAGAAAAAAGAAAAATATTATAACGCTTGATAGTGTTGCAAAAGATAGTTACGATTTAAAAGAAAATCATAATAGAAATAATAAGTTATCAAGAAGAAAATTTGAATTACATATTACTCCGATATTAGGGCATAGAGATATAACAAGTATCACAGTCAATGAGATAGAAAAATTACAAGCAACAAAGATTAAAGAATACTCTCCAAAGATGGTTAATACAATTATAGGAGAACTAAGTACAGTTTTTAATTATGCTATTGATAAAGAAATTTTAAAAACACTCAATCCTACAAAAAAAGTAAAAAGTCTAAAAGTAGATAATGCAAGAGAGAGATATTTAAATCAAGATGAAATTAAAACACTACTTGAATATACAAAAGAAGATGAACAGGTACATATATTTATATTATTAGCATTAACAACAGGTGCAAGAGTTGGAGCTATTACAAAGCTAACAAAAAGAGATATAAATTTCAATACAAAAATAATCAATATACTTGATGAAAAAAACAATGAGAGATACACGGCATTTTTATGTAGTGATGAGTTGGAGTCTCTTTTAGAGAATCGAATTAAAGGCATAAAACTTGATACTCCTATTCTACAGGATAATAAAGCTAATTTATACGATCAGTTGAAAGATAAAGTACAAAGAATTTTAAATACTTTATTTAACAAAGATGTAACAGACCCTAAACATAGAGTAGTAATACATTCTTTACGGCATACATTCGCTTCAAATCTTGCAATAAATGGTACTCCTATATTTACCATTCAAAAACTACTTAATCACAAAGATATAAATATGACTCTTAGATATGCAAAATTAGCTCCAGACTCAGGTCGTGACAGTGTTAAGGGATTAGGGTTATGAGTATAACTTTAGTTACTTCGAAAAAACGAACTCAATTAGAGAATGAAGAAAATAATAATGAATATTTGAGAAGAAATGGTTATTTAGATAGTGATGAAATTAACAATTTAACTTTTGATATAAAGCTAAGTATATTTGAGAATACAATCAATAAGATAAAAAAGTATGATAGTGACTTAAATATTTATTCATTAACAGCGAAAAATATTGATAAAAAAAACAACACATACACTCCAGATTTGCAAGAATCTCAAAAACGATTTAAAGAACTATATGAAGATAATTATTTTAGGTCTATATTCTTATCAAAAGTCAAAAAAGATGCTAAAAAGTATTATGAGGATATTTATATTTTTTTTGTTAGGTATTCAAATTTATATAGACAATATACAGCTAACAATCCAGCTATGAAGAAAGTTTTAGAGGCGATAAAGTTAGATGAAAATAATAAATTGCAAAAACATTTTTCAACTACTTTAAATGAATATATAAATTTTCACCATCACATAAAAGAGAACCAATTAATTATTTATCATGTGTATCAATATTCGGAAAAATATCATAATACAGACACTAACATAAAAAGAATAATTGATACTTTCTATAAACTATATACAAATATATCCAGAAAAGAAATCAGACATAAGAGTATAGATAATACAGTCAAGAATCCATATATTTAGACGTAAAAAGTATTTTAGTTTTTCATTACTAACTTTTCTAAACTGTTGCTATCTTAAACAAGGAAGCAACAAATGCACTTCACAAATCCACAGGCTGAACAGCTATGTAATTATCTAAGCGATAAATACAAGAAACTCACACTAAACAAATCAGAACTTGCAAATGAAATAGGTATATCCGAGTCAAGTATAAATCTCAATATTTCAAAAGGCTTAGGACCGAACTATATTAAACTAGGTACTTCAAAAAATGCAAGTGTTAGGTTTAATATTATAGATGTTGCTGAATATCTAAGTCAAACAGTAAAAACGGCTTAAAATGTCAGAAATAATAGATTTTACAAAACATAAGGCTAAAAAAAGCCCTATAGATAAGAGTAAAGAACTCAAAGCTCAGATAGAGCCTCATATTAGAGACAGAGACACAGTCAAGAGGTTTTTAGAGAGTATGGGAATTGATATAAATAAGAGTTATCAATTTGTAAATGATACATCAATGGTTATATCCGATAAGGGGTATATATCACAGTTTGGAACGGTAAAAGGATTTAGTGGTGGCGATATACTAGACTATATACAGTTTTTTCTTAGAATAGGTTTAGTAGAGGCTATCAAGTTAGTAGCTGATTTTTTATCAATAGGAACACACTTAGAGCCTAAAATAGAGCCAAAAAAACCAAAGTACGACATAAAGAACATCTACAATCAAATGAAGCTTAACGGCATGCCAAGTGGGCTTATATCCAAGATTATAGATATAGATATATTAAAGCAGTGTAGTAATGTTCAAACAGTTTTAAAAGATATGCTCGTATATGACAAATACAATAAAAGTCTAGCCATTGTTTTAAAGGAAAATGATGAGATTAGAACTATAGCGATACAGCATGCTAAAGACAAAGAGGGCAAACCTATAAAATGGAAAACTTTAGGGGATAAGAAATACATACCTCATAGATTAAATAGTGATTATATATTTTGTTGTTATGGAATGAAAGAAGCAATTATATGTAGACTATTTGAACTTGATTATATGATATTTCAATCGGACTCAATCGCAAAAGGTATAAAAGATAATTTACAGTTTCAAAATGAAATCAAGCCTAAACTAAAACATAAAAATCTCTTTTTGCTACTTGATAATGACAAATCGTGTAGAGATACTATTAAGCCTATAAAAGAAGAGTTAGAAGATATATGTAACATCATTAAGCCTATAGAAATGCAGGACTTAATAGCTAACTATGTTTTATCGTTTGGCGGGTACGATGTTGATGTAAATGAGAATTTTGATTTTATGGATTTTGTGAACTATGTAAAAGATATATCCAAAATAGAAAAACTACTTGAAGATGAAATAAGAGAGGGATTAAGTAATGCTTGAAAACTTACAAAAAGACCTAAACACCTCATCAAAAGTGGTCTTAAATGATGAGGGAAATAGTAAGACAGATGTTACTATTATAGCTGAAAAAGAACAAATAAACAAAAACCTAGAAACAGATGAAATTTTTAAATTAATGATAAATAGTATCCCAAATGATATTAGTTTAGTAAAAGTTTTAAATACAGAAATTAAAGATCCTCTATTAAAATTTACAGATGATGCAGGACTAATTTCTATAACTAAAATCCCTGATAATCTTTACATAGTAGCGATAGCACATAAACTTATTTCTATTGGTAAAAAACAAGGATGGAATTTAGCACGAGAGAATGATTTTATTTATCTTTATAATGGAAGATACTGGACTCAATGTTTTAAAGATGATTTATATAAATTCTTTAAAAGTATTGCTAAGAAAATGAATTTTTATAGCCCTGCAAAAGCTGAAACACATAGATTTAAGGATGATTTATACAAGCAGTTTTTGGCAAGTTCTGATTTTTATAGAGCACCTGACAATAAGAAAGTTGTACTTTTGAATTGTTTAAATGGTACTTTAGAAGTTACACAAAATTCAGTAAAATTAAGAGAGCATAAAAGAGATGATTTTCTCAAATATGTTTTACCCTTTGAATACAACAAAAAAGCTACAGCTCCTATATTCAAGAAATACTTAAATGATGTTCTTGATGAAGATAGTCAAAAGGTATTACAAGAGTATGCAGGGTATATTTTCATCAATCATCTTAAACTAGAAAAAGCTTTAGTTCTTTATGGAAGTGGTGCAAATGGTAAGAGTGTCTACTTTGAAATTTTAATAGCCTTGTTAGGAAAAACAAATATATCTATGATGAGCTTAGGAGACTTAACAGATAGGAATAGCGGAGAGTCCAACAGAGCCTTACTAAAAGATAAGCTTGTTAATTATGGGAGTGAAATCAGAGGTAAAAATATTGATATTGATATTTTTAAAAGATTAGTAAGTGGAGAGCCAGTACAAGCAAGATTAAAATATGGCAATCCCTTTATGCTAGAGAGTAATACAAAAATGATATTTAATGCAAATGAGTTGCCAAGTGTAAATGAACATAATGAAGCTGTCTTTAGAAGATTTATTATCATCCCTTTTGATAAGACAATAGCAAAAGAAAAAAGAGATACAGAGCTTCATAATAAAATTATTGATAATGAGTTAAGTGGTGTATTAAACTGGATACTCATAGGACTTGAAAGAATACTACAAGCAAAGAAATTTTCGGATTCTCAGAAAGTTACTGATGCGATAGAACAGTATAAAAAAGAGTCTGATAGTGTTTCTCTATTTATTGAAGAGCATAACTATTCTACAACAGAATATGATGAGTATTTTAAACCATTAGCAGAACTATATGCAGAATATAGTCAATCGACCAAAGATGATGGAAAATATCCATTAAATAAAAATAAATTTGGAAGAAGACTAAAAAGCTTAGGTTTTAAATCTGATACTAAAACTATAAATGGAAAATCCGCAAGAGGATATTTCGTAAAAGACAACTAATAATGTTTCTTATATAGTGTAAATATGTAATTTTCTGTAATAGGCTTGTTTGTCAATTACAGTTAATTACACTATTACAGCGAATATAAAACATTATTTACATAAAGGAAAAAGAAAATGCCACGAAAACCAAAAATTAATGATAGTGTAATCCAAGAAGCTCATGAACTAGCAAAGGCTGGTTTCAATGACAAACAGATACAAGAAGCTCTTAATATATCAAAGAGCCTTATGTATGCTAATATGGAGTTTATGGACACTATAAAAGACGCAAGAAAAGAACTTAGGCATGAGATAAGTAAATCACTTATGAATAATGCAGTTAATCTTGATAATCCAACAGTACAAATATTTTTAGCTAAAAAGTTGAGGTTGTTTGATGATACTTTTAACTCCATAAATTTAAAGAACAGTGATGATGTGTTAAAAGTCATTTCTAGTATCTTTAAAGCAGTTTCTGATGGAAGTATAAGCGATGATAAGGCGAACCAATTAAAGTCCTTATTAGATACATTTACTAAGGCTTATGAAGTGAACGAACTTGACAAACGAATAACACTATTGGAAGAGTCATGAGTTTGAAAAAAAGAGTCTTGAAACTAGAAGCGATTGTTAAAGTAAAAGACAAAAGAGAGATAGTCAGTTATGGAGTTATAGCAATTAAGGATATTAGTGAGGGTACAGGACATATAATTACAGTGCTGAAGTCATGAATATAAAATTAAGACTTCAAAAGTTAGAAGAAAAAAAGCATAAAGACACTAATGATATTGTATTTTTTATAGATGATATATGTACCTATAGAGATAAAAAATATACAAAAGAAGAGTTTGACAAAGAATTTCCATCATTTAAAAATTGTATTTATATTGAAATAGAGTAAAGTGTAGTTTATAGATTTGTTGAGGTTGTTGTTTTTATATCTTTGAAAAATTCACAAATATCTACATTGAGAACAATTGCAATTTTATAGATATGCTCCATATTAAAATGATGATTATCTTTTAGGTTTTCACACTTACTATAAAATGAAGTTGATTTTAATCCCATCTCTAAAACTAAATCTAATTGAGGTTTATTTTTTTCTTTTCGTAATCTTTTAACATTTTTAGAGATAGTCTCATAAAAAATCAGTAACTCTTCTTCATTTACTACAGATAAATCTTTCATATTTCACTACTTTTATAGTCTTTTTAATTTACATGAAGTTTATCAATATAGAATGCTATATAACAATACTATATAAACATTGTTATATATAGTAAATAAAGGATTAGAATGAAAAAGAACATTTTAGGAATATTGACAGTATTAGCTGTATTAACTGGGTGTGGTGCAGCGGGTATTGAGTATAAAAAGTATGGTGGTTCAGGATGGGCTTCAAAAGTTGGTTATTCTGATTTTAATATTGGAAGTAATAGATATAAAGTTAGTTATACAGGTAGTGTAAATGATGATACTAATAAGGTCATGAAATATACTTACAAAAGAGCCAAAGAATTATGTGCTGAACAAGGATTTAACGATTATGCAATAAGTAATGTTGATATGTCCAATAAAGGGACAAGCTCTACTACTCAATCATTTGGAAATCAACAGTTTAGTGATAATAAAAGTCAATCTACATATTCCCTAGATGTAGAATGTAAATAATGTTTGAATCTATAAAAAATATAGTATAAATGGGATATTTTTTTCTATGGTTATTCTTCGGAATATTTGCAGCATTACTAGCATCAAACAGAAATAGAAGTGCAATAGGTTGGTTTTTTATTGGCTTTGTATTTGGACCTTTTGGACTATTATTCGCTTTTTTTATGAAACATGGTGATGTAAAAGAAAAATTAGTTGAGAAAAAGAAACCTAAAGTTGAAAAGAAAGCAAGTGATATTGCAGAAGAAGAGTATCAAGTGATGAAAGATAAAATTCTTGGTGATAAGAAAGAAGTTGATACTAAGGATTCTTCAAAAACAGATTCTATAGATAAACTTATTAAACTTGCAGATATGCTTGAAAAAGGCTTGATTACAGAAGAAGAGTTTAATGCACAAAAAGCAAGTATTCTCTAATCTATGAAATTACTTGTATTAGTATTTATATCATTAACGCTAAATGCTCAAGTTGGAGTTCTGAAAAAAGTAGTAGATGGAGACACTCTATACTTCACAAATGATAAATGCAGAATACTTTATATTGATACTCCAGAGTCATACAGAAATAAAAAAGCTAAACGAGATGTAAAGCAATGTAAAAACTTTACTTTAGATACTATGGTTAAAATGGGTAAGCAATCCACAGTACATGCTCAAACGCTTGTTAAGGTTGGAAAATCATATAAATATGATGTAACTGGTAAAGATAAATATAATCGTTCTCTATGTGTTGTATATACTTCTAAAGGAATATTTAACGAGCTAATGGTTAAAGATGGTTATGCAATGCCTTATGAGAAATATGTTCCAAGTGAATTAAAAAGTAAATATCATAAGTTATCTAAAGAAGCCAAACAGTTTAATCGTGGATTATGGAAAAACTATAATATTGATTGTATCGGTAAAAAATAAAGGATATTACAAATGACTCTTTACCTTATTTTAATAGTGATTGTATTTACAACTATCTACATTTTGAAAAAAAATAAAAAAGATGAAGTTGAAAAAGTTCCATTAAGCGATAAGCCTTTAATGAGAGATAATATACCGTTAACAAGACATAATAATAGCTCCACAAATAAAACTACACAAACTCACTTTATTCCTTACAAGATAGTTGAAAATGACAATACCCTTAGAACTCTCGTAGATGATTATGATGTAAGAGAAAAAGAGTCCATAAAGGACTTTGAAACAAGATTAGGCAAGGCACTCCCTAATGATGTAAAGTGGAGTATTCTTCAAGATTTAGCAATAGAGGGTATTGAAAAAAAAGACACTAAGTTATGTATAAATGTTGAGTATCAAAGAGGTTTATTAGTACAAAAAGAAAAAAAATATAAACAAGCTATTTCTCACTATTCAATGGGACTTTATTATTTAATGAATTTTTATCCACATAAGTTTAATCCAAGAGGACATCTTATTGACTATGTTAAAAATGACTATGAAGTTATAGAAATGGCTCAAGAAAAGTTTATTAATAAAATTAAATTATGTGTTAAATACTCAAATATAAGCTTAGATGATTTATTTGAGTCAGTACAAAGAATAACTACTGTAACAGTTTTAAAAAAAGTTTCTCCAATAGAGTTATTACAAGAAATTATATTAGCAACAAGAGATTTTTATTTACCAAAAGGTGAAGATATTGATGGAAATAAAATAGAAATAGAAATGGAATTTAATTATAATCCGGCAAGCTTTAAAAATAGAAGAACAGAACTTAGAGATATGATTAGAAATACTAAAAAGAATAAAGAGCCATTAGAAGAAATATTAAATGAATACTATAACCTATGTGTTAAACAACAAGTTTTATATGGCTACTATCCTACAAAAACAGGAGTAAATGGTTTTTATGGGAGTATTATAAATATTATGCTAAAAAATATCAACTTAAATGATTTTAAATTCTCTTTTATTAATAATGGCTATATAGATAAGAGCGAGTTTATTAGTCAAAATGATTATAAGACTTTTGTAAAGTGCTTTGGTCCTACTGATAAGAGTACAGATTATAAACTTATTTATGATAGTGATTTTGAAAATTCTATTAATGAGTACAAAAATAAGAAGTTTGATGAAGATGATGATTTTGGTAAAGTAATGTTTTTAGAGACAATAGATGAACATATTAAACTTGCTAACAATACAAGAAACAATACATTTTAATTTCTTTTAATTTCTTTTAAATTATTTATATAGGAATAGTAAAATTATATTATAGTTTTTATAAAATGTTGAGGTTATAGGGTAGTAAAGTAATGATTTTTTCATTAATGGGTAGCAATAGGGTAGCAAAGAGTATTTAGATGAAAACTTAAAGTAGCTATTGAAGTGCTTATTTTAGGGGGTTTATTGTATGTTTAGAAGTGGTGGACCCTCAGAGATTCGAACTCTGGGAGGTGTAACCCTCGCCGGTTTTCAAGACCGGTGCATTCGACCAACTCTGCCAAAGATCCACGTGTTTGTTGTAGTATAAATAATTAAACTGGAGGTGCCACCCAGATTTGAACTGGGGATAGTAGCTTTGCAGGCTACGGCCTTACCACTTGGCGATGGCACCAGTTATCTTTCATATCAATGGTGCCCGGAGCCGGACTTGAACCGGCACAGTATTGCTACCGGGGGATTTTAAGTCCCCTGCGTCTACCAATTTCGCCATCCGGGCATCTGCTATGAAATCACAGTTTAGTATTTAAAAATAAAATGGAGCGGGAGACGAGGTTCGAACTCGCGACCCCAACCTTGGCAAGGTTATGCTCTACCGCTGAGCTACTCCCGCATCCATACTCTTACACGACTTAAGTCTGTAAGTGAGCCGGAATTATAGCCGATTGTTTTTCATTTGTAAAGAGTTTTTAGGACAAATTGTAAAAAAAATGCTATAATCACATTAATAGTTAATATATATATTTTATTTAAAAGGCTTTTTATGAGAAGTGATACAATTAAGAAGGGCTTTGATAAGGCTCCTCACCGTTCATTGTTACGTGCGACAGGTTTAAAAGATGAAGATTTTGACAAGCCATTCATTGGTGTTGCGAACTCTTACATAGACATTATCCCAGGACACTTTTTTCTTCATGAATATGGAGAGATTGTAAAAGAGGCAATCCGTGAAGCTGGTGGTGTACCATTTGTTTTTAACACGATTGGTGTTGATGATGGAATCGCTATGGGTCACGATGGTATGCTTTACTCGCTTCCATCTCGTGAGATTATTGCGGACTCTATAGAGACTGTTATGAATGCTCATAAACTTGATGCGATGATATGTATACCTAACTGTGACAAAATTGTTCCAGGTATGATTATGGGTGCTCTTCGTGTTAATGTTCCAACTATTTTTGTTTCAGGTGGTCCTATGGCTGCTGGGCATAAGAAAGATGGTACACCTATTGACCTTGCTACTGCGTTTGAGGCTGTTGGAAAACATGCTGATGGTAAGATGACAGATGAAGAGTTATACGAGATAGAGTGTGAAGCATGTCCATCAGGTGGTTCTTGTTCTGGTATGTTTACAGCAAACTCTATGAACACACTTTGTGAAGCGATGGGTATAGCACTTCCTGGAAATGGAACTATACTTGCGATGACTCCTGAACGTATTGAGCTTGTTAAAAAAGCGGCTCGCAGAGTTGTTGAGTTAGCAAAAATGGAAGACCCTAAGTACAATATGAAAAATGTTTTAAATGAAAAAGCAATTCATAATGCCTTTGTTGTAGATATGGCGATGGGTGGAAGCTCGAACACAGTACTTCACCTTTTAGCGATTGCTAGAGAGTCAGACATAGAATATAAGATAGAAAATATTAATAAAATTGCAGATAAAGTAGCACATATCTCTAAAATCTCTCCATCAAGATATGATGTTCACATGGATGATGTAAATAAAGCTGGTGGTGTAAATGCAGTTATGGCAGAAGTTTCTAAACGCCATGGCCTTTTAAACCTTGATGCTTTAATGATTACTGGTGAGACTTTAGCCCAGCGAATAGAAGGCTGTGAGATTGTTGGTAGTGATGTTATCCGTACTAATGAAAATGCTTACTCTCAAGTAGGTGGATTATCTATCCTTTTTGGAAACCTTGCGCTAGAGGGTGCTGTTGTTAAAACTGCAGGTATTGCTGCTGGTATGAGACAGTTTAAAGGTTCTGCAATATGCTTTAACTCTCAACAAGAAGCGATAGACGGCATCATGAGTCACAAAGTTAAAGCTGGTGATGTTGTAGTTATCCGTTATGAGGGTCCAAAAGGTGGTCCTGGTATGCAAGAGATGCTTGCTCCTACTTCACTTATTATGGGTATGGGTTTAGGCGAGTCTGTTGCACTTATAACAGATGGTAGATTCTCAGGTGCTACTCGTGGTGCTTCTATAGGTCATATCTCTCCTGAAGCAGCTGAAGGTGGACTTATCGCGTTTATCGAAGATGGTGATGAGATAGAACTTGACACTGATGCTCACCTATTAGAGTTAAATGTAAGTGACGCTATTATTGAAAAACGTCGTGCTAATTGGAAACCACATCTCAATGATGTTACATCTAAGTGGCTAAAACGATATAGACTTTTAGTGTCAAACGCATCAAGTGGTGCAATTTTAAAAACTGAATTATAATATTAGATAGTGAAAAATTATACACATATTTATTGGCAAAAACATGCACTAGGAAGAATGCTCGAGAGAGGTATTTTTCGTGTAGATGTAAAGCTTGCAATTGAAAATGGTATAATAATTGAAAAATATGAAGATGATAAACCTTTTGCAAGTTTTTTACTTGCTTACATAGAAGGTCAAAAACCTTTACATGTTGTGGCTTCTTTTGATGAAAAGTCTAAAGAACTCTACATTATCACTGCATATGAACCAGATTTAAAACACTTCGAAGAAGATTTAATCACAAGGAAAAATGATGCAGAGTAGATGCCCTTTATGTAATGGTTATAAAGTCAAATCCACTACAACTTTTACAGCCGATTTAGGTTTTGGAGTTGTTGTAGTTCGTCATGTTCCGGCAACTGTCTGTGAACAGTGCTCGGCAGAGTGGATAGATGATGATAATGCAGAACTTTTAGAACGTATTGTTTTAGAAGCTAAAAATAAACAAGCAATGGTAGAAATTTCAGAATTTTCTGCTTTAGAAAAATTAGCAAGTTAAGAAAATAATTCGTACAAAGGAAATAAAGATTGAGCGCAATTGCAATAAAATATAATGATGAAATAGTAGATCTTGTTACAGCAGAACAACGTGGAATTGAGGGTGAAGAGATAGTTTTAGATAACTCTCCTGAGTCTTTAGATGTACTTCGTCACTCAACTGCACACTTAATGGCTCAGGCTATTAAGTCACTCTATCCAGATGCAGAGTTTTATGTAGGACCAACTGTTAAAGAGGGTTTTTACTATGACTTTAAAACTGCATCTGAAATAGGTGAGGGCGATCTTAAAAAAATAGAAAAGCAGATGCTTTCATTTGCTAAGAAAAAGTATAAGATTGAAAAGTATGAAATCTCTATGGATGAAGCGAAAGAAAAATTCAAAGATGACCACTTAAAACTAGCGGTTATGGAGAGAATTAAAGATGATACTATCTCTATATACAAACAAGGTGAGTTTGAAGACTTATGTCGTGGACCTCACTTACCATCTATTGGTTTAATTCGTTACTTTAAACTAACAAAAATAGCGGGTGCTTATCTTGGTGGTGATTCTAAAAATGAGATGCTTACTCGTATTTACGGGATTGCGTTTGCAGATAAAGAGTCTCTTAAAAACCATATGACTATGCTTGCAGAAGCTGCTAAACGCGACCACCGTAAGATTGGTAATGAGATGAAACTCTTTACTTTCCGTGAAGAAGTTGGAGCAGGTTTTCCTATCTGGCTTCCAGCGGGTGGACGTCTTCGTGCTCGTTTAGAGGGACTTTTATTTAAAGCTCACCGTAAACACGGGTATCAGCCAGTTCGTGGTCCTGAAATGCTTCGTGCTGATCTTTGGAAAACTTCTGGGCATTACCAAAATTATGGTGAGAACATGTACTTCACTCAGATTGACGACATAGAATTTGGTGTTAAACCGATGAACTGTGTTGGTCACATAAAAGTATATGAAGATGAACTTCACTCTTACCGTGACTTACCAATCAAATACTTTGAGTATGGTGTTGTTCACCGTCATGAGATGACTGGTGCTCTTCATGGGCTTTTTCGTGTAAGAGAATTTACACAAGATGATGCACATATTTTTTGTACTGTAGATCAGATAGAAGAACAAATCATCGAAGTTGTAGACTTTGTAGATAAAATCATGACTACTTTTGATTTTAAATACAACATGACAATAAGCACTAAACCTGAAAAAGCGGTTGGTGATGCTTTAGTTTGGGAAAAATCAGAAGCGGCTCTTATAAGTGCAATGGAGAAAAATAATCTTCCTTATACAATAGATGAAGGTGGCGGAGCTTTTTATGGTCCGAAAATCGACATCAAAATTCTTGACGCTATTGGTAGAGAGTGGCAGTGTGGAACGATTCAGTTAGATAATAATCTTCCTGAGCGTTTCGGACTTGAATATAATGGTGAGAATAATGAAAAAATTCAACCTGTTATGATTCACCGTGCTATTCTTGGTTCATTTGAGCGTTTTATCGGAATTTTAACTGAGCATTATGCTGGTGAGTTCCCAATGTTTATTGCTCCAACTCAGGTAGCTATCGTTCCAGTAGCTGAAACGCATAAAGAATATGCTAAGCTTCTATCAGATAAACTTATTGATATTAATGCCGATAGTGAAATATATGCTAAAAACGATTCGTTAAATAAACGTATTCGTGTGGCTGAAAAAACTCGTGTTCCTATGATTGTCGTTATTGGCGATGAAGAGATAGAAAATAAAACTATCTCAGTCCGTGATAGAAGAACTAGAGAACAATACACTATAAGTGAAGAAGAATTTCTAAAACTTATACAAACTAAAATAAATGAGGTAAATTTTTGAACCAAAAGAAAAACCGTGTCATAATGAATGACGATATTCGTGCAACAGAGTTAAGATGTAATATAGATGGAGGAGAATCTCTAGGGATTATCTCTTTTGATGATGCAATGGAAAAAGCGAATGAGCTTGACTTAGACTTAGTTCTAATCGCTCCAGATGCGAAACCTCCTGTTGCGAAAATTATGGACTACGGTAAGTTCAGATATCAAGAAGAGAAAAAACTTAAAGAACAACGTAAAAATCAAGTAAAGATTGTTGTTAAAGAGATTAAACTTTCAGTTAAAATTGCTGAGAACGACATGAACTTTAAAGTGAAGCATGCAAGAGAATTTTTAGAAAAAGGTTTTCATGTTAAGTTTAGAGTATTTTTACGTGGTCGTGAGATGGCTCACCCAGAAGCTGGAAAAGAAGTTCTTCTTCGTGTTTGGCCAATGGTAGAAGATCTTGGTGTTATGGAAAAGCCACCGAAGTTTGAAGGGCGTTACTTTAACATGTACGTAACACCACAGAAGTAGAACTAAAGAAGTAGTCTCGCTACTTCTTTGTATACTTCTCATAAGACTCTATAAATCTAAAAGCATGTGTTTTTAAGTAAGAGAGTTGTAACCTATTTCTATTATAGAAGTAGTCTTGGGAATCTAATGCTATTTTAGGATTGTAGTTTCCACCTAAGACTAAGTTATTTGTTCCATCCTCCCTAGCAATAGTACTTCTAAGTTTATACTCAAAAGAGTTTGTTCCTCGTATTTGACCATATTTAAAAGATGGGGTATGTCTTAGTGTTAGTGGAATCTCTAGAGCTATCCCTACATACTTATCGGTACTCTCAGAGAGTAAACTGTTATCTTGCATAGTTTTACTCTGCTCATAGGTCAAGGAAACTGCAACATCACCAAAATATCTCTTTAACTTTAGATCAAAACCAAGATCTTGATTCCAGTATTGTCCAGCATTAATCTCTGCAAAGGTGTCATAATCTTCAAATAGATAACTATACTTTGCCATAAAGAAATAGCGTACTGATTTTTTACCAAGATATTTCTCTTTATATGGATCACCATCTTGAAACTGAGAAAAATAACCACCTTTTAATTTAATAGTGTGATTTTCATAGTTATAAATATACTGGTCAATACCACCTATAAATAATTCTTCAAATGTTCCAAGACTCAATGTATTAATACCACCTAATAGATTTGTATTGTAGTGGAGCATCAAACTTTGTATACTAGAGCCTTTTTCATAGAGTTTGAGAAACCAATCATAGCGATTATCATCAATTTGAGAATCATTTATATGTATATCGCCAACAGCTGTAATGTCTATACTTTTGTATAGGTTAACTTGGAGTTTTGTTCTTAGCCAGAGTTTATAGTTAAACATACCAAACTCATTTCCAACAAATGTTCGCACTACAGGAGAAAATTCGACACGTAATTTGAATTGTGTGTCATTTTCTTCTCTTGCATTAAAAGTGTAATTTTCAAGTTTTATTGGTAAGGTTTTTTGTAGTGAAGCTGTGAAGATTGCTTTGCTAAGTGAGCTAGGATTGTTGTAAAACTCTCTTGCCTTATCTAAGTCTCCAGAGAGTGCAAATAGTGTCGTTTTGCTATGCTTAGGTTCAAGTATAAAGTACTTGTAATTACTCTCATTTAACGTACCTACAATCACACCAATAGCATCTAGTTCATTAAAAAGAAAAACATTATTTTCATAGGCTACATATATTGTCTCTTCTTTTGTTGCTAAGGATATATTCTCTAAGCCTAAATCTGTAAATCTTTTCTTTATCTCTTGGAGAGAAATTTTTGGTATTTCGGTTTTTTTAATTTCAACTTTTGGAATAACTACCTTCGTCCCTATGTCCTCTTTATTTTCTACTCTATATGCAGCTACTTCTTGTGTATAAGTTTTGACTGAGTTAGCACTATAAGACTTTATATTTTCATACAGTGGAAAACTTAGGTTTACACTTACACTCGTTGCATACTCTTGTGTGATATTAGTGGAGATAAGAGTATTGAGTTTAAAGTAAGAAGTCCAACTCTTTGGCATATGAATACGGACTCCAGCAAACTGCTCAACAGAGTCATCTTCTACTAAGAAATAAAGCCAGTCAAATGTTTTTACTTCTAGTCCTCCAAAAAGACCATCCATTCTTTTTCTTTTTTCATTTTCAACGGTAGAGTATCCATACCCAAGTGAAGCTCGTACAAACCAGAACTCTTTATCCATAACGCCATAGTAGTTACCATAAAAATTGGCAGCACTTCCAATATCTTGAGCACCTATAGCAAAATTAGGTAGATATTTATGTGTATATGGAAGTTTTACTTTTAGGTTTGCTGAGAGGTCTCTATGATAGCCTGGTGTTTCGGAGAGTCTTCCTTGTATCTCTATAAAAGAAAAAAGCCCTGCACCAAAGATATAGTTTTCATTCCCTTTATCAGGCTTTTTATAATCATACCCTTTAAGTGCATTATCAAATTGATTGTCAAAGTGAAAAGTAAGATCACCCTCTTGCATGGTACCTGCATTAGGTGTGTTTATCAGACCTGTAAATCCTTGATTTGTCATAGACGAAATCATATCATTGGCTTGAAGGCTACTAAAAAGGAGGGTAAAAATAAAAAAATACTTTTGAAATAACATTATGCTACCTTTAAAAAAGGGGAATTTGGAACGAGAGAAGAATAGAGAGTACTAAGTAGAAAAAATTCTACTTAGTTAAATAATAAATTAAGAGTTTCCACCAGTTGGAATTGGTGGTATTACACACTCACCTGAATCAGGATTGTACTTACCTCCATCTTTATTACATGCTTCTTCTGCCTCTTTTGCTATTTTAGCATCTTTTGCTGCTTGTTCTGCTTCTAGTGCTGCTTCTTCTGCTGCTGCTTTAGCTGCGGCATCTTTAGCTGCTGCTTCTGCTGCTGCTTGTTCTGCTGCGACATCTGCGGCATCTTTAGCTGCTTTAATGGCTGCGGCATGTGCTGCCTCTGCCTCTGCTGCTGCTTGTGCGGCAGCTGCTGCATCTGCTGCATCTGCGGCATCTTTAGCTGCTTGCTCAGCTGCTGCTTGTTCAGCTTCTGCTTGTGCTTTTACTGCATCAGCTTCTGCTTGTTCTAAGATAGCTGCTTCTTGTTTCGCTTTGGCTTCAGTAGCAGCAATTTGTATCTCTAGGTTGGCTGCTTTTTCTTTTGCTGCTGCTGCATCAGCTTCTGCTTGTGCTTTTTTTGCTTCTGCTTGCGCTTGTGCTGCTGCTGCTTCTTGGGCTGCAACTATATTTGCTTGTGTTGCACTCTCTTCAAGTGCTTTGTCTGCTGCAATTTTTTCGGCAATTTTTAAAGCAACTTGTAGAGCTTCAGCTGCAATTTTTGCCTCTACAGCTTCTTGCGCGGCTTGTGCCGCTTGAATTTTTGCCACATCTTCTACTGTTAGTTTTTCAGTTTCAACACGTGCACTTGCACTACTTTTAGTAATAGCAGTTTGCATTGTATCATTTGCAACTATGATTCCGGTATCCGAAACAATAGCTATGTCCTTAATATCTGCTTTTTCAACATTTTCTTTTGTTAGAATTGCAGCTGAAACGGCAAGAATAGCTACACTATCAGCAACTGCTTTAACAGCAACTTGTGCTGCAGGCTTATCTGCTAAAACAGTGTTGGCAGTTGCTTTAACTGCATCAGAAATAAGTTTATTTGAAATTACTACATCTTTATCACCAGCAATTTTAACCGCTGATTCGAGGCTTGCAGCTATATTTGATACTGCATCAGACATCGCATCTGCTATCGATGTTCCTGCATCTACACCAGCAACTGAAGAAGCTACTGCATGTACTAATGTCTGAAGTTGTGATTGTGCTGCTAAGATTTCTTTTGCATCAGGGTCACCAGCATCCGCAGCTGTAAATGGATTGTATGAAGTTAAAGCAGCATCAGATTTTATACCAAGTGCCTTTTTGATTGTAGTTTCAGCTTCAGCCGCTGTTGAACCAGCTTTTACTAAAGATTGAATTATTGAAGTAGTTGGGTTTACTACTGTTGAACCAGCAGGAGCACTAAGAACACCAGTAAAAGGAAGCCCTGTACCCATATCTTTACCACCACTCATAACTAAAGGGCCTTTTGCACCTTGTCCATCTATTGAGAAGTTTCCAAAAACATCTGTTACTGCAGATGCCTCACCTGCATCACACAGGCCATTTCCATTTACATCAATACAAACTGTAGCACCATTAATAGCACCATCAAAAACTACACCGGCTGTTGGAGCAACTTGTGAATTGTCATTATTATCACTACAAGCACTTACCATTAAAATAGACACAAGTGATGCGGCTAAAGGTATCATTTTTACGATTTTCATCATTTTATCAGTCCTGTTTTTATTTTAGAATCTAATCCATAAAAAAGAGTCTAAAAATTATTTTCAACATTATATCATTTTTTTTCTAAAGTAAATTAAAATTTATAAGTTACTAGTAAAGTTGTATAGTTATTGACTACAACAGCATTGAGCTTAATTTTTTTAAGTTTATCTGTGAAAAACCATGAACTTAATGCACCAATAGCTGCACCAGCAATTACATCTCTTGTATAGTGTTTTTTCGCATAAACACGACTATACCCTACAAAAGCTGCTCCAATATAAGCAGGTAAGGCAGATTTGAATCCGTAGCGTTTATGTAAAAAAACAGCACTTGAAAATGTGAGTGAAGTATGACCAGAAGGAAAAGAATTGTTATTACTTTTGTCTGGTCTGGGTGCATTGATGCTGAGCTTAAGTGCATATGTTACAGCTACAGTAGTCCCAATAGATTTGTAAAATGCGATTCTTCCTTTACTATCATCCATATAAAATGTGCCAGCATAGCTTCCAATGGGAATAAGGGCCGCGAGAATGTCTCCTGCTAAGCCTACTGCTTTATCATTTGCATAAAGTGTATTTGACAGGAGAAGAAAAGCAATGACAAGCAGATTTTTTTTAAACATGTAACTAAATATCTATTTAATTACTTTGGCTTTTAAATCATCTTCTTCGATTGCATCTTTTACATACTTGATAACAACAAGGTTTTCTGTCTCATTGATATACCATTCTGCGATATGCTCATTTTCTAAGGCACCTAACTTGTCAAAATCAACATCATCTTCACTTATGTATAGGTGAGAGTGTCTTGTTGGATTTTGAAGCTTTAACGCAGTCCAGATTAACCATAAAACGATGATACCTGCAACACTAGCAGTTAATGTTTCTCTGTCACTAAAGTCGAGGTAGATACCTGCAAATGTTCCACCTAAGAAAGTTGCGAAATATGCTGATGAGTTTGAGATACCAAGAGCGGCACCTTTTTGGTGTACTTTTGCAAACTTACTTATCATAGACTGAACTAGTGGCTCCATCATGTTAAATCCAACAAAGAAAAGAACAACACCAACAACAAAAACTGTACTGTCATTTGTGAAACCCATGATTATAAATGATGCTAGGAAAAGAACTATAGATATTAAAAATATCTGTTTAGGGATATTTTTCTTCTCACCAAATACAGCAGCAGGACCCATAGCAACAAGACCGGCAATCATAGCGGGAAGATATGCCATCCATAACTCTGACTTTTCCCAGTTAAAACCATACTGCTCTTTTGTTAAAATGATTGGAATAAGTACAAACGCCATAGTCATAAGACCTTTTTGTAGTGTATTTATGATAATCATATTTAATAAGTTGTTATCTTTTAAGATATCTAAAGTTTTTGAATCATCATGATAAACATGTCTGATTTTTGGAGGAGTTGGAACCTTAGTAAAAAGAATAACAATAGATACAGTCGCAAGTACTGTAGTAATAAAAAATATAGAACTGATACCGTAACTTGAAGCGATAACAGGACCAAGACCCATAGCAAGAGCAAAACTCATAGCGATAAATCCACCCATGATAGCCATTGCTTTACCGCGTTTCTCTTCTTCAACAAGATCAGAGACCATAGCAGTTGCAACTGAACCAATTGCTCCAGCACCTTGAAGGAAACGACCAACCATTAGCATGTAGATATCATCAGAATAAGCACAGATAAGAGAACCTACGATGAAGATGATAAGACCAAAAAGGATAGTAGGTTTACGACCTATTTTATCACTTAACATTCCAAATGGAAGTTGAAAAATAGCCTGAGTTAGTGCATAACCACCAACGATGATACCAACGAGAAAAGGTGTAGCACCTTCAAGGTCGAGTGCATAAACAGAGAGAACAGGTAAAACTAAAAATAGTCCTAAAAACCTTAAGAAGATAATAGATGAGAGTGGTAACACTTTTTTAAACATATGTAGCCCTTTATAGTATAGTTAGGGAAGTATATTTAAAATATCGTTTATAGAAGCTTTTTTACAAATAATATTATAGGTTATCAATCTATATTAAGATTAGATTGATTTAATTAGGAATATAATATAATCAATTTGGTGAATATGGATTTTTAAAATGAAAACAAATAAGCAACAAAAACAGAACCTATTTTTTATTTCTATAGGAGCTTTGATGAGTCTAGGGGCTACTCTTTGGGGTAGTGTCACTCTGTACCTATACTATCAGGCATCTATACCTTTATCCTATTTCTTTGCCCTCAATAGTATAGTTGTTATCCTAATTATATTTAGTCTTTGTTTCTACTTTGTAGAAAGTGAAAAGAAATTAAAAGTGAGCTTGGAATATAATATTGATACTCTTAAAAAAACTCAAATACAATTAATTCAAAAGGAAAAGATGGCATCATTAGGTGGTTTAGTTGCAGGTGTCGCACATGAAATTAACACACCCATAGGTGTTTCAGTGACAGCAGCTTCGCTTCTTAAGCACGCTTCTAAGGAGTTTGTAAAACTTTATGAGGCACAAAAAGTAAAACAGAGTGATTTTGACGAGTTTATAAATACAGCAGTGAGTTCCACTGAAATTATTCTACAAAACTTAGATCGAGCAGCTTCTTTGATTAATTCTTTTAAATCTATTTCTGTAGATCAAACATCAGGTGAACTACGAGAGATAAATATCAGAGAGTATATTAACTCGGTGATTCTTTCTTTAAACAATAAAATTAAAAAAACACAGCATCAGGTAGTAGTGGAGTGTAATGAGAACTTGATTTTAGAGATCAAAGCAGGTGAAATTGCTCAGGTAATCACAAACTTAATCGATAATTCTTTACTCCATGCATTTACAGATATTCAAAAAGGAAATATTTTCATAAAAGTTGAGTATGAAAATAATACTTTACATATCTTGTATAAAGATGATGGTGTTGGACTCAGCAAAGAGGAACAAGAGAAGTTTTTTGAACCTTTTTTCACAACTAAAAGAGATAAAGGTGGAAGTGGTTTAGGGACACATATCATTTATAATATTGTCACCCGCTCTTTTGGTGGAAAAATAGAATTAGAATCAGAAAAAAATAGAGGTATAGAAGTGAATATGTATATGCCAATAAAAGGAGTATAAAATGTTTAATGATGATGGATTTTTACAATTTAAAGAGGTAGAAGAAGAAGAGTTAGAAACTTTATCAAGGTATAAAGTACTAATAGTAGATGATGAACCTTCAATTCATGATGTAACAAAACTAGTACTTCGCCGTATTGAGTTTCAAGGAAGAAAACTTGAACTCTACCATGCATACAGTGCAAAAGAAGCAGAGGAAAAGTTAGTAGAGGTTCCAGATATCGCTGTGATACTTTTAGATGTAGTCATGGAAACAGATAGTGCTGGGTTAGACTTAGTAAAGGTTATACGAGAGAAGCTTCACAATGATATTGTACGTATAATTTTAAGAACAGGTCAGCCGGGTCAGGCACCAGAAGAGAGAGTAATCGTTGATTATGATATTAATGACTATAAAAACAAATCAGAACTCACCTCTGAAAAGCTTTTCTCTAGTATGATTACAGCATTACGTTCATACTCAGGATTGGTAAAAATTGAAAAAAATAAATTAGGTTTAGAAAAAGTTCTTGCTTCAACTGCCTCGATAATTCATTTCCATTCAATAGATACATTTTTTGCTGGTCTTTTGGAACAAGTAGTCTCCTTAATACATGACCCATCTTCCATGAATGATGAACTTTCTGTTTATATGGCATTTTATAATGATGATACTCTTAGTTTTGAAACTGGTATGGGTGTTTTTAGTCATAAGGATGAATGTCACAATCTTTTAGAGCTAACATATAAAGAGACAATTGCAAAAGCTGTACAGAGTAAAAGCAATGTGAAAAATGACAAATGTTTTGTGATGTATAACGATAATGGTGAAAAAACTAGTATGTTGATGCTTTTTGATGGGGATATATCTTCTCTTGCTATTGAGGAGAGTCTTTTAAATATTTTTGTAAAAAATATTGTAATGACATACGATAACCTTTTACTGAGTTATGAGATAAAAGAGAGTCAAAAAGAGACTATCTTTATGTTGAGTGAGATGGCGGAACAGCGTTCTCGTGAGACAGGCATGCATGTTAAACGTGTAGCCTACTTTGCAAAAGAGATAGCAGAAGAGTTGGGACTCTCAAGTAGTGAAGTTGAAGAGGTTTTTTGTTCTGCTCCTATGCATGATATTGGTAAAATTGCTATACCAGATAGAGTACTGAAAAAACCAGGTAAACTGACTGATGATGAGTTTGAACTTATGAAGAGTCATGCACAAAAAGGCTATGATTTATTACATAATTCTGACAAACGTTTAATGAAAGTAGCAGCGGTAGTAGCACATGAACACCATGAACGCTATGATGGTAAAGGGTATCCTCAAGGTTTAAAGGGGAGTGAAATCCATGTATATGCACAAATCACTGCTCTATGTGATGTTTTTGATGCTTTAAGTTCAAAACGAGTGTATAAAGATGCTTGGCCGATGGAAAAAGTGCTTAATCTTATCAAAGAAGAGAGTGGACATCAGTTTGACCCTAAGGTTGTGGATGCATTTTTAGCTAGATTAGATACAATTTTGGAATTACTTGAAGAATATGCAGATAATATGTCAGATGAGGCATTTAATTTTGAGAAATAAAATAGTTTTTTAAGAGAAGGAAATAGTTTGAAATTAGTTTTAGCTACATCTAACAAGGGTAAAGTACGAGAGATAAAAGCAATGTGTGAGGATTTTGAAGTCATTCCTTATACTGAACTCATTGATGAGTTTGAGATTATTGAAGATGCGCATACTTTTAAAGACAATGCTCTACTTAAGGCATATGCAGTCTTTAATGCACTTGGAGATGATAGTGTGATAGTTCTAGCAGATGACAGTGGTATCAGTGTAGAAGCACTTAATGGTGCACCTGGAATTTATAGTGCCCGTTATGGTGGCGAAGATGCTACTGATAAAGACAACTTAAATACTCTTATGAAAAACATTAAAAAAACTGGTGTAGATAGCTCCCCCGCATTCTATACAGCAGCTATGGCAATAGTAACCAAAGATATTGAGAGAACTGTTCATGGATGGATGTATGGAACAGCTTTAACACAGGCACAAGGTGAGGGCGGATTTGGATATGACCCTATGTTTATACCACTAGGATTTGATAAAACTTTAGGTGAGTTAGATGATGAGACAAAAAGAAAACTTTCACATCGTTCTAAGGCCCTTTCTCTCGCGAAAAAAGTACTTAAAACATTATAAAAATTTAACGCTTAATTTACAAAATTTAATTTCTAAATCTAGTAAAAACATATGTAAGTGGGCGTTATATCTGCTAAACTTCTGCATGATATCTCCTTTAACATTAGATGTTATGAAAATATAAGCAAAATATATTCCACTAGTTAAATATAATTAAAAGTGCGATTCCAAAAATTATTCTATATATTCCAAACACTACAAAAGTAAACTTCTCTAAAAACTTTAAAAAGAGTTTTATGGTGATAAACGCAACTATAAATGAAACAATAAAACCTATACCTAAAGAGAGTAGGTGTTGTGTATCGAACTCTTTATAGTGTTTAAGTAAATCATATGCTGTAACTGCACTCATTACAGGAAACGCCAGCAAAAAACTAAACTCAGCACTTGCTTTACGACTGAGCTTAACAAGTAGAGCCCCTATGATAGTCGAACCCGCACGAGAAGTTCCGGGAATAAGAGCAAAAATTTGTGCAAAACCGATAAATAAAGCCTGCTTGTAAGTAACTGCTTCAACATCGTCTATCTGCTCGCTCTCTTTAGGAATAAAAAACTTCTCTACGACTAAAAAGATGACACCACCGACTATAAACATTACAGCAACTATGTTAATACTAAAAAGTTCTTTGATTTGATGTGAGAAGATAAAACCAACGGCCCCAATAGGAAGAAAAGCAAGAAATACTTTACTCCATAGGTCTATCTTCTTGATGGTAAATTTATCTTGGTAGTTAAAATAGACAGCTAAAATTGCAGCAAACTGAATGATAACCTCAAAAGCTTTTGTAACATTTGTCTGCTCTAATCCTAAAAACTCACTTGCAACTATGAGGTGGCCGGTTGAAGAGATCGGTAAGAACTCTGTAAAACCTTCGATTACACCTAGAATTATAGTATTAAAAATATCCATCTATTTCCTTTTTTAAAGATAAAATTTATTCTAATATGATAAACTTAAATTAAATAACATTTTAGCATAAAGTGTCAGGAGAATAATATGAATATATTGATAGTTGATGATAGTAAAATTGTAAGACGTGTTTTAACTAATACTATAACTCGGTTTTTTAAAAAACCTGAGTGGAAAGAATTAAATATTTTTACAGCAGAAGATGGTTTAGTTGCTATGGACATTATGGGTAAACAAAAAATTGATATTATGCTTTTAGATTGGAATATGCCCAATATGACTGGTGAAGAAGTTGTAGGAGCTGTCCGTGCAAATAAAGTATGGAATAAAACCCGTATCATTATGGCAACGACAGAAGGCTCAAAAGAGTCTGTTTTAAAGATGATAAAAAAAGGTGCCAACGGTTATATGGTAAAACCTTTTCAAGAAGATGCTATTTTTAAAACACTTGACAGTATTACAATGCGAATGAAAAAATAATTCTTTTTAAAGTTATTTCGATATAATACGAGGTTTTTATTAAACACTAAAATCTCGTAGGAAATTATATGTTACTTTTTACACCCGGTCCAACTCCAGTTCCACAAAATGTTCGTAATGCTATGTCTGCTGAGACAATGCACCACCGTACACCAGAATTTGAAGCAATTTTTGAGAAAACTCGTAAACATCTTTTTAATCTTTTTAAAACTGATGAAGTAGTTATGATTGCATCGTCTGGTACTGGTGCTATGGAAGCTGCAGTAATTAACCTCTGTAAAAATACTCTACTCTCTGTTAATTCTGGAAAGTTTGGTGAGCGTTTTGGTAAAATTGCTATCGCTCATGGACTTAACAATGAAGAGATTAAAAATGAGTGGAATACACCCGTAAGTGTTGAAGCGATTGTAAAAGCAGTCAAAGCAAACGCAGACATCGATGCTATTGCCGTTCAAATAAGTGAATCAGCAGGTGGTCTTCGTCATCCTGTTGAAGAGATTGCAAAGGCTGTTAAGGCAATAAATCCTAAAATTATGATTATCGCTGATGGTATTACTGCTGTTGGTGTTGAGTCAATTGATGTGACAAACATTGACTGCCTCATCGCGGGAAGTCAAAAAGCACTTATGTTACCACCTGGTTTAGCTATTTTAGGTTTATCAAATGCAGCTATAGAAACTATTGGTTCTGGTATTGGTTATTACTTAAATCTTGCATCTGAGATTAAGAAACAGCGTCAAAATACTACAGCTTATACTGCAGCAACTACTTTAACTATAGGACTTTTAGAAGTTTTAGAGAGTATTGAAGCTGATGGTGGGATTGAAAAACTTTATACAGATACAGCTACTCGAGCAAACGCAGTAAGCTCAGCATTAAAAGCGATAGGTTTACATATCTACCCATCAACTCCTGCTTCTTCGATGAGTACGGTAGATGATGAAAACGCAGCAGAAATCAGAAATCTTTTAAAAACTGACTTTGAAGTAAATGTTGCTGGTGGACAAGACCACCTTAAGGGTAAGATTTTTAGAATCAACCAAATGGGTCTTATTTCTAACTATGAGATGGCTTGGGTTGTAAACGCAGTTGAATTATGTTTAGCTAAACTTGGTCGTCGTACTTATGATGGAACAGCTAACAAAATCTTTAACGAAATCACTTTCGGAATGGGGAAATAATGATACTAGAGCATGAAATTCCTAACGGGAGTAAGTTATACTTTGGTGCATCAGCAAAAGTAAAACGCCGTATAGAAAATGTAGCGAGTGAGATACTTGATGCAAATGGTTACCAAGAGATAGTTACACCGATGTTTTCATACCACCAGCACTTAAGCATAGCAGATAAACGCCAACTCATTCGTGTAAATGATGCAGAGAACAATCCTATCTCACTTCGTGCAGATTCTACTATAGATGTTGTGCGTATAATCCAGAAGAGATTAGGTTCTAATACAGAGCATAAAAAATGGTTTTATATTCAGCCTGTTGTAACATACCCAACTACTGAACAGTATCAGGTTGGCGTAGAGTTTATGGGTGAGAAAAAACTCTCTAGTGTAGTGAATTTAGCAACTGCAATTTTTGAGAAGTTAGATGTAGCACCACTCACACAAATTTCAAATATTAAAATACCTGAACTTCTTGTTGAGATATTTGACACTTTGAGTATAGAAGATTTTAAACACATAAACATAGATAAGTTTATAAGTTTAAAAGTAGAGTGGTTAACAAAACTAGTTTACTTACAGTATGTAGATCAGATTGATGAAGTTATGGCTATTGCTCCTGAGCAAATTGTAGTTGAACTTCAAAAGATGAAAAATCTTTGCAGCGATATGAAGTGTGAGAACACAGTTTTAGCCCCAATGTACTATGCAAAAATGCTTTACTACGATGAAGTGTTTTTTAGATGTATAAAAGGCAATGAAGTCTTTGCACGTGGTGGAAGATATAAAAATGAGGACCTTACATCAGTAGGTTTCGCAATATACACAGACGCTTTATGCGAAGAAATAATAAGTAAGGAAATATAATGAAAGCAGATTTAATAGTAGGAATTCAATGGGGTGATGAAGGTAAAGGTAAGATAGTTGATAGATTAGCTTGTGAGTACGATATGGTATGTCGTTCTCAAGGTGGTCATAATGCTGGACATACTATCTGGGTTGATGGCGTTAAGTTTGCTCTTCACCTCGTTCCTTCGGGAGTACTTAATCCAAAAGCTATAAATGTAGTTGGAAATGGTGTAGTACTTTCTCCTGAGTCAATCATCAAAGAAATGGTTCAGTTTGAAGGTCTTGAAGGTCGTCTTTTTATCTCTGATAAAGCACACTTAAATCTTTACTACCATGCACTAATTGATCAAGCTAAAGAGCGTCTTAAAGGCGACAAGGCTATTGGTACAACTGGTAAGGGAATTGGACCTGCTTATGCTGACAAAATTAACCGTACTGGTTTTCGTGTTGGTGAGCTTTTAAATCCTAAAAAACTTACAGCTTCTATTATTGAGTATTTTGAGCAAAATAGACAGATTTTTGATATTTATGATATTGCAACTCCAAAAGAAGCTGAGCTTCTTGCAGAGTTAGAGGGTTACAAAGAAAAACTAGCTCCTTTTATTACAGATACAACACAACTTATCTGGAAAGCTCTTGATGATAACAAAAAGATTCTTTTAGAGGGTGCTCAAGGTACTCTTCTTGATATTGATCATGGAACTTATCCTTATGTTACTTCATCTGCAACTGTATCTGCTGGCGCTTGTACTGGTCTTGGTATTAACCCTAAAGATATCGGTAAAGTTATCGGTATCGTAAAAGCTTACTGTACTCGCGTTGGTAATGGACCTTTTCCTTCTGAAGACTTTGGTAAAGATGGTCAGCGTTTAGGCGAACAAGGGAATGAGTTTGGTACTACAACAGGTCGAGCAAGACGTTGTGGTTGGTTTGACGCCGTAGCTACTCGTCATGCAGCACGTTTAAATGGTTGTGATGAACTAGCACTTATGAAACTTGATGTTCTTGACGGTTTTGATGAAGTGAAACTTTGTGTTGCTTATGAGTATGAGGGTAAAGAGATTGACTACATGCCATCAAACCTAAATGATGTTACACCAATTTACAAAACTTTTAAAGGCTGGAATAACTCTGTAGGTGCTAGAACTTTTGATGCTCTTCCTAAAGATGCGCAAGACTTTGTTAAAACAATAGAAGAGATTAGTAAAACTAAAGTTGGTATCATCTCTACATCACCTGAAAGAGATGATACAATAATACTCTAAAGGTTTATAAACTATGAAGACTCGATATACTTCACTTGTCAGTGTTAAAAAAAACATTATGCAAAAGAGTGAGAGAGTACTTCAGAGTGCAAATGCGAACTTAAATAGTGCCCTTGTTGCACTAGAACTCTCCTTTATAGAACTTAAAAATATTCCTTCTCCAACTGCCGGACAAATCTCTGACTTTTTAGCTGCCCGAACACTTCTAGACTCACAAAGAGCCATAATCGCGCACAACCAAGAGTGGACTGAATTTGCAAGAACTGAAATTTCTAATGCGTCAGCACAACTAAAATTAGATATGGTAGAATATGAAAAATTCAACTATCTTGAATTAGAAGAGATAAAAGAAGAACTTAAAAAACAAAAACGCGAAGAGGCTAAAGAGTTAGATGAAATAGCACTTATGACTTATAAAAAAAGCACTACAACAAAGGAAGTTTCTTGAAACTATTACTACTTATCGCACTATTTACATCATCACTTTTTTCACTACAAACAAGTGATAGACTTTTTGAATGTACAGAAATTTTTAAAGAGAGAAAAAACGAGCTACTTGTTGAGTTAGAACGCATAGATGAGCAAAAACAAGCGCTCAGTGCATTAAAAATTGCCACAGAAGAACTGCTCAAACAAAAGGGAGAAAAACTCTCTATACAAGAAGAAGAAGTTGATGCTAAATTAGCAGATATAATGGAAAAAGAGAAAAGTATAAAAAAGATGATGCAGAAAAATGAAGCAGCACTTAAAGAGCTCAAATCTACAAAAATGAGTAAAATTGCTCAAACATTTTCAAAAATGAAACCCGCAGCAGCTTCAGGAATTCTCTCCGATATGGATGCAAAAGATGCAATGATGATTTTGCAATCACTCAAACCAAAAGTGGTAGGGAAAATTTTAACAAAGATGGATGCTAAAAAAGCCTCAGAATTGACACAACTTCTTAGTAAATAATATCGCTCTAATAAGATTTTTACCTTACTTATAGTAAAATGTTCAAATTTAATAAATAAGTAGGGTACTCGCTCATGAAACTATCACTAAAAACTATTCCTCATATATCTACTAAGATTGCAATCGATTTAAATAAAAGTGGCGTTGTGACTATGACTAAAGGTTTAGAGCCTGTTGCCGGTGAAGCAGTTAAAATACTTGAAGCAAATGTAAAACAAGAGATGGCTTTAGAAGATAAAGTTGATCTTATTTGTGATGAGAATGAAGAAGAGATAGAGTTTCAACTAGTGGATGAACGCCAACTTTTTTTCATGATTAAGAAAAAGCTTGCACCTGAATTTGGTGTAATTTTAAACTATGAAGAGCGCTTTTCAGACATCAGTCATAAAATCCTTGATGAACTGTATGAAGAAGACCTTATTCATTTTGATGTAACAGAAAACCGTATTAAAAATATTATCTATAATGCAATAACTGGTTTTATAGCTGATGCTTCTGAGATAGAAGATGCTGTTATGGATAAAATCCGTTCGTATAAGAAGAGATATATTCCTGGGACTGATGAGTTTGACATCTTACACGAAAAAATTTACCGTGAAGAGATGATGAAACGAGGCATGGAGTAACAAATATGAGCAGTTTGTTAAAAAAAGTATATATATATCTTGAAAATGGAACTTATTTAGAAGCGAAAAGTTTTGGAGCTGATACTACAGTTGTAGGTGAGATAGTTTTTAATACTTCCCTTACTGGTTACCAAGAAATTATGAGTGATCCTTCATATGCTGGTCAGTTTGTCACATTTACAATGCCTGAAATAGGAAATGTTGGTGTTAATGCTCAAGATATGGAAAGTAAAGGTGCACATGCCAAAGGTATGATAGTTCGTAAGTACCAAGAACGCTACTCAAACTTTAGAGCAGAACAATCACTTGCTGCGTTTTTAGCACAACATAATGTTATGGGAATTTGTGAGATAGATACAAGATACCTAACAAAAATGATTAGGGATGAGGGTGCTATGATGATGATAGCCTCAACAAAGATTTCTAACAAAGAAGAGCTCAAACAGCTTTTATCAGATGCACCTCGAATAGAAGATGTAAACTACATCGAAGAAGTGAGTACTAAAAAAGCTTATAAGCATACTCAAAGTACTTATAACAAAATGAGTGGATTTGAGTTTGATGATGCACCAGAAATTAAGGCTAATGTAGCTGTTATAGATTTTGGTGTTAAACGCAACATATTAAATGAGATAGTATCTGCTGGTATCGGTGTAAATGTTATTCCTAATGACTTTAAAGCTGAGGATTTAATAACACAGTATAAGAGTAAAACTATTGATGGTGTTTTCCTTTCAAATGGTCCAGGTGATCCACTTGTACTTAAAAAAGAACAAGAGCAGATTAAAATACTCATAGATGCAAAAATTCCAATTTTTGCTATCTGTTTAGGTCATCAACTCCTTTCAATTTCTCATGGTTACGACACATTTAAACTGAAGTTCGGTCACCATGGTGGAAATCATCCTGTTAAAAATGAAAAAACAGGACTAGTTGAGATTACAGCACAAAATCATAACTATAATGTTCCTGATAATATTATTGAGATTGCAGAAGTTACACATACGAACCTTTTTGATAATACTATTGAAGGTTTAAAATATAAGAATGAACCAATCTTTTCAGTACAGCATCACCCAGAAGCTAGTCCTGGTCCAAAAGAGAGTGCTTATATCTTTAGTGAATTTCTTACTTTAATGCTTGATGCAAGAGTTAGTTAGTACTTTAGAAAAACGCAAGTCGTTTATACTAAAAGTACTTGCACTTTTTGCAAGTTTAGCACTTGTTTTTAACTTCTTTGTTACCCTCTCTTGTCCCCAATATTTTGATGGGAAGTATAATATGTACTTCGTATATGCTTTAATTGTGTATAAAATAATTGAACTTTTTATTATTTATTATATACTCATGCATAGACATATATTATATATGAAAAAGAATCCTGTAACAAATGAGTTTAAAGTAAAACTAACAAAACACACAAAGGTACTACTATTCTTGATAATTCAAGGTAATACAGTTTTTGGAGTTATAGCCTTCAAACTCTCTGCAAATGTACTTTTTTTCCTCCTTTTTTCTTGTATTGCCTTAGCTGCACTTCTACTTTTTCAACCTAAAAAACTTCTATAAGCTATTTTTACTTAACATTAAATCAACTATAACTTCAGTATAATTCCAAAAAATTACTCTAGTTAAAGGTTACAAATGGTCAAATATCTAACAATACTACTCTTATGTCTACAACTACTTCACTCAGAAGGTCTTGGTATAAACGAAAAACTTGGGGACACTGTTCCTCTTGATCTTATTTTTATTAATGAGCAATCAGAGCGTGTAACACTGAAAGAACTTATGGATGGGAAACCAACACTTCTTACATTAAACTACTTTAAATGTGCAGGTATCTGCTCTCCACAACTTAATGACATGGCTATCATGTTAAGTAGATTACATTTAGCAGAGAACACTGACTATAAAGTGATAACTGTTGATTTTGCAGAAGATGAAACACCAGACTTAGCAGTTGCAAAGAAGAAAAATCTCATTCACTCTATGAACAGATCATATGTTCAAGATGCATGGCATTTTGTTATTGGAGAGAATAATAGTTCAGGAAAATTAGCAGACAGTGTAGGGTTCAAATTTGAAAAAACAGTAGCAGCAAATGGACAAGTAGATTATATTCATGGTGCGGCGTTAATTGTTCTCTCTCCAACAGGGAAAATCACACGGTATATGAGTGGAATTGAACAGTTATCAACAGATGTAGAGATGGCGTTAGGAGAAGCAAAAAAAGAGATGGTTTCTCCGACGATTTCAAAAAATTCCCCATACTGTTTTTCTAAGAAACAAGATGGTTTCATTATGGTTAAAATGGGTAGTAAAATATGGGCTGTATTGATGATGAGTGTAGTTATAGGTTTATTTGTATATCTTATAAGAGGTAGTAAAAGAAAAGAGAACGAGTCGGAAAAAGATAAGTAAATATAATAGGTTATATAAAAAATAATAATAACTAATTCAAGTATTCTTAATCTATGATTAAGTATAATTTCGGGTATTTTTCAGTATTTATATTGGGGAAATTAAGATGTTAGGAGAATCTATGCTTAGATATTTATTAGTCTTATCTGTATTCATGAGTTTTTTATATGCAAGTGAATTAGGTATAAAAGAAAAATTAGGGGATAGTGTTTCACTTGATTTGAAGTTTATTAATGAAAAATCAGAGGTAGTTACCCTCAGAGAATTAATGGACGGCAAGCCAACACTATTAACACTGAATTATTTTAGATGCTCAGGTATATGTACACCGCAACTAAATGATATGGCTGATATGTTGGGTAGATTAGATTTAGAAGAAAATGTTGATTATCGAGTGCTAACAGTAAGTTTCGCAGAAACTGAAACAGCTCCTTTAGCAGCAGCTAAGAAGAGAAATCTTCTAACATCAATGACGAGAGAATTTGATGAGGATGCTTGGAACTTTGTTATTGGAAAAGATGGTAGTTCTAAGGTTCTTGCAGATGAAGTTGGATTTTATTTCGAAAAAGACGTATTGTCTAATGGAAATGTAGAGTATATACACGGTGCAGCTCTGATAGCATTAGCTCCAGATGGAAAGATTACGAGATACCTTAATGGTATTGACCAACTTCCATTTGATGTGAAAATGTCAGTTTTAGAAGCTGCAGACGGTACAGTAGGACCAACAATCGCGAAAACATTACTTTTTTGTTTTGCATATGACCCAAAAGGAAAAACATATGTTTTTGTTTGGGAAAAAATAGCAGCAACAGTAATGTTAAGTATAGTATTGGTATTTTTCATTTGGCTTGTTAGATCAGGCAGAAGAGAAGAAGACCATCAAAAAAAAGGAGAAGACAATGAGTAAAAGTTATTTCGACGAAACACACTGTGCAATTGGACACCCAAAGACCAAAGTTATGCAGTGGCTACTTACAATAGACCATAAACGTATTGGTATTATGTATGCAGCAGTTATGTTCACATTCTTTTTTATTGCAATCGCTACGGCAATGGCAATGAGAATAGAGTTATTTGCACCAGGTGCACAAATTATGGATGGTGATACATTTAATCAAGCCTTTACACTTCACGGTGTTATTATGGTTTTCTTATTTATTATTCCAGGTATTCCAGCAGTATTTGGTAATATCGTTATGCCATTAATGATTGGGGCCAAAGATGTATCTTTCCCACGTCTTAACTGGTTTACATTCTGGTTATATATTTTAGGTTGTTTAATTGCACTTTCATCTTTATGGACTGGTAACGGTTTTGCAGATACAGGTTGGACATTTTATGCTCCATATAGTTTAAACACAGACACAAACGTTATTACTACACTTGTAGCAGCATTTGTTCTTGGAATGGCTTCAATTCTTACAGGTCTTAACTTTCTTGTAACTATTCACCGTCTTCGTGCTCCAGGTATGGATTTTTTCAAAATGCCTTTATTTGTATGGGGAATTTATGCAACAGCATGGATTCAACTTCTTGCAACTCCAGTTGTAGGTATTACACTGATTCTTGCAATTTTAGAGAAGTACTTCGGTATTGGTATTTTTGATCCTGCTAAAGGTGGAGATCCAGTACTTTTTGAGCACCTATTTTGGATTTACTCTCACCCAGCAGTTTATTTAATGATTTTACCAGCATTTGGTATCATGTCAGAAATTATTCCTGTATTTTCTAGAAGAGAAATTTTTGGTTACCGTACAATCGCACTTTCATCTGCATCAATCGCAGGTATTGGTTATTTAGTATGGGGTCACCACCTTTTTACTTCTGGTATGTCAGATATTGCTAAAACAATTTTCTCATTCCTTACATTCTTTGTTGCTATTCCAACAGGTATTAAGTTTTATGACTGGATTGCTACAATGTACAAGGGTAAAGTTATCCTTAAAACACCAATGTTATGGGCACTAGGTACTATTGTGACTTTCGCAATTGGTGGTCTTACAGGTGTAACTATCGCTATGGTTGGTGCTGATATTCACCTTCAAGATACTTACTATTCTGTTGCTCACTTTCACTATGCTATTCTTGGTGGAGTTGTATTCTTATTCTTCGCTGGTCTTCACTATTGGTTCCCAGTAGTTACTGGTAGAATGTACAATGAAACAACAGCAAAAGTTGCTTTTTGGTTAAACTTTGTAGGTATTAACTTACTTTGGTTCCCAATGTTTATCGCTGGTTACTACGGTATGCCAAGACGTTATTTTGATTACCTTCCTGAATTTGAGATTTATCACCAAATTTCTGGTATCGGTGCAATTGTTATTTTAGCTGGTTTAGTTCTTATGTTTTGGAACTTCTTAAGTTCTTGGAACAAGGGCGAGCTTTCAGGTACTAACCCATGGGAAGGAACTACTTTAGAGTGGCACTTACCAACATCACCACCACCATTAGAGAACCATACAAAAGTTCCTTATGTAGATTTTAATCCATATGAGTATCACCATGGTGAACCAGTGGTTAAATTTGATTACGAAACTATGAAAAGGATTGACTAATGTCTGATCACGCATACGTACCAGAAATCGCGACTACTCGCGATGGCGTTGAACATGAAGTTCAAGGTTGGCAAGGTGACTTTTACGGTGGTAAATTAGGATTTTGGTTATTTATGTTAACTGAAGTTCTTATGTTTGGAGCTATGTTTATGGTTCTTACATATTACTTTACACTTCACCATGCAGATTATATAGAAGCATCTGCAGGACTCAATAGAGTTCTTGGTGGTTTTAATACAGTAGTACTACTTATTTCTGCACTTACTATGGGTCTTGGTTTACTTAAGATGCGTAGTGGTGATATTAAGGGTGCTAAACTTATGATCTGGGCTACAATCTTTTTTGCATTTTTATTTCTTGGAGTAAAAGCAATTGAGTGGTCTTTAGAGTACCAACATGGTGTTTTCTTAGGTCTTGATGCACTTCAGTCTGGAAATGCACATTCTAAGCCATTTGGTCAAATACTATTCTTTGGAATGTACTTTACAATGACTGGTTTACACGGTTTTCACATTATCATAGGTATTGGTCTTATGTTATGGTTACTAAAGCGTATTAATGCTGGTTTAGTAACTCCTGAGCACCATATCCTTCACTGGAATATTGCACTTTACTGGGATTTAGTTCACTTAATCTGGGTATTTGTTTTCCCTTATTTTTATATGATTGGTGCAGATGCTGGTGGATACCATATTCCTGACATAGGATCACTTTTTGGAGGACATAGTAATGAGCACTAATGCTACAGTAAATTATCAAGAAGAAAAAGGTGGTTACTACAAAGTTCTTATCGGACTTTTGCTTTTAACTACTGTTACTTTTATTCAGCCAAGTATGTTCTTAACAGATGCTACTTTTGTTGTACAGTTATTAATTGGTCTAATTAAAGCAATTATAATTTTATTTTATTATATGCACCTCAAAGGTGAAACTTTAATAGGTTGGACAGTCTCTTTTGCTGTTTTCATAGTTTTCTTTTTCTTCACAATCGTTATTTACGATGTACAGAATTTTCAATATGCAGATGAGAGTCATATATCATCAGCAGCAACGAGTGCTGGTAGCCCAACAGCTGGTCACCACTCAACAAGCTCTGATTCTAGTCATTCTACATCAGAACATACGAGTGGTGCTAGTCATGAATCTGCACACTCAGAGCACTAAGGAGGCCATATGTTACAAGGATTTAATACAAGCGGTGTAGTAATCGCAGAACACATTCAACAAGCTCTTGAAATCAACTTATGGATTTCACTAGTTCTTTTTGCTTCTGTTGTTCTTCCAATGGTTTATTTAGCATGGAAGTATCGCGAAAGTAATGTAAAAAATGAGGACATCCAAAATGTTACTCATAATACACTTTTAGAGATTGTATGGACTGTTGTTCCTACAATCACTTTATTTGTATGTTTTTGGTACGGATACACATCAATGGTTACGGCTAGAACTATGCCAGCACTTGATGATAGTATAGTTATTGAAGTTGAAGGTAGTAAATGGAAATGGAGATATGAATACCCTGCGAATGCAAATGGATTTGTTCATAAACTTGGTGGAGCATATACTAAACCTACATATGATGAAAACGGAAAACTTATTAACAAAGGTACAATGGGCAAATCAGCACTTTATGTACCAGTTAATTCGAATATTATCTTAAATATGACAGCACCGATTGATGATGTTTTACATGCATTTTTTGTCCCAGCTTTCCGTATAAAAGAGGATGTTGTTCCAGGTCGTATAACTAAACAGTGGTTTAATTCTTCTGTAGTTGGCGAATACGAAGTTGAGTGTGCTGAGTACTGTGGTACTGATCACTCGTACATGTACTCTAGAGTTGTTGTACTTCCAATTGATAAGTATAATGCTTGGTTCAATAGTAATGCTGATACACCAGAGGGTGATTATGCTAACTCAGGTGATGCAATATTACAACAACACGGATGTAAAAGCTGTCATGCAGTAAATTCTGATAAGAGACTTGTTGGACCTACACTTCAAACTAGAAGATTGACTAAAGAGCAAGTATTAGATGTTATCAATAACGGTCAAAATAAACTTGGTTATGCTATGGGCGAAATGCCAGCTGGTATGGCTTCAGGCACTGATGCTGTAGAGATTGCAGAGTATGTAGCTGGTGGTATGACTGGTACACAGCCTGCTTCATTCGCAGCATGTAGTTCATGTCATGGTGAAGATGGTAAAGGTCAGTACGGTACATCTCCAAGTCTTGTAACTTACGATGTAGACCTTTTACGTAATGTATTAAAGCATGGTAAAGAGGGTATGATTGGTACTATGCCAGCATTCCCTTATGTGTCAGAAGAAGAAGTTGCAGCTATTGCAGAGTATCTTGAAGCGAAGTAATGCTTAGAGACCTTAGAATTCTTACGAAGTTTGTTCTCTCTTTTGCAGTAAGTCTATCTGCACTTTTTGCCTATATTATGGCAAAAGGTGAGATAGGAGCGGACATGTTCCTCTCAACTCTTGCTGTACTTCTTGTAGCGATGGGAGTTTCAACTCTTAATCAGGTGCAAGAGTATAAAGAAGATGCTTTAATGGAACGCACAAAAAACAGACCAATTGCATCTGGAAAGTGGTCACCACTTTCAGGTGTTATTATTGCTGTTATTTTAATTCTCTCTTCACTTGCATTAATTTACTCGATTATTGGAATGGTAGGTGTAAATTTATTTTTATTTGCATTTATTTGGTATAACATTGTATATACTCCTTTAAAGAAGAAAAGTGCTTTAGCTGTTGTTCCTGGTGCTATTTTAGGTGTTATTCCTCCCGCTATTGGTTGGATTACAGCTGGACATGGTTTAGGAGAAGTTGAGTTTTATGCCTTAGGTCTTTTTTACTTTGTATGGCAGGTACCACATTTCTGGTTACTTGTTATGCTGTTTTATGGTGATTATGATAATGGTGGATATCCAACAGCAATGCGTCTTTTTGGAAGAAACACATTACAAAAGCTTACTTTTGTATGGCTTATTTTTACTATACAAACTGGTATTTTTATGGTTAGCATATTTAATCCAGCAAGTGATGTAATTATGATATTACTTGTAATAACTGGATTGCTTGGCTTTGCTAGTAGTTTACAACTTTTATATAAAAGTTTTGAACTCAAACATGCAAGAAAAGTTTTTTACCAAATTAATGCTGCATTTTTATTAACTATTATTTTAGTTACTATTGATGAGATGTTAAAATTTAATGCATTATCTTAGAAAATAGAGTTTCCTCTATTTTCTAAACTTTTAGATTCCTCTGCTATAATTTCTTAAATTTATTTAGATAATTTTAGGAAAATTTATGTCAACTTACCCCCTCAAATCGATACTATCTACCTTTACAAACAAAAATGGAAAAAAACTAAGTCTCTATAATGGTGCACCTATTGGTGGTATGAGTAGTCTAGTTATTAAAGCTATTATTCTGGCAATGCCTTTTATGGAGTTTTTTGCTATTTTTAATGATTATGTTTATGAAAAAGTTGGACTAGTTACTCAGATAGTTATGTTTATAGTTTTTATGTCCATTATGATGATGATAGTGTTTATAATTATTTATATGAATAGAAAAAGTGTTATCAAAAAAATAACACCATCTTGGAAGACATATTTTAGTGATGTAGACCTTAATATGGTGCTTGCTGTAGGTATTACACCTTATAGTGATTTTTTTAAACATTATAGTGAGTTCGCAGGTGATAACTTGAGTGATGAAGTATTACAGGAAAAATTAAAAGCATCATTTTCTCAAATGCAAGAAGAGAATAGTGATTTACTAGCTGCAATGACAAAAGATAATTAAAACATATAGTTATTATAAATTTTACTTTTAAGGTTAATTAAATTGTTTTACTGCTAATATATAAAATGTAAAGATATTACGTAAGCTTTTATTAAGCTTTAGTCTTTATTTTTAATATATAAGGAGATTATATGAATAAGAATGGTCCATTAGAATACGACTATAGTGTTTCTAAGTTGTTTATAATGAATGCACTATTTGTAGGGACAATTGGTATGCTTATAGGGGTTATATTAGCATGGCAAATGGCGTATCCAGAGTTTAATACTTTTTTAGGGGAAGACTTAGCTGAATATACTAACTTTAGCCGTCTAAGACCTCTACATACGGATAGTGTGATTTATGGTTTTGTACTGAGTGCTGTTTGGGCATCATGGTACTATGTTGGTCAACGTGTACTTAAGGTATCAATGGCAGAGTCTAAAACATTGATGTTTATGGGTAAACTGCATTTTTGGTTGTACTTTGCTGCTTCTGCAGTTATTGTTGCATCTTTACTTATGGGTATTACTACATCTAAAGAGTATGCAGAGTTTGAGTGGCCTATTGATTTAGCTATTACAGTTGTATGGTTACTATGGGGTGCTGGTATTGCAGGACTTGTTGGTTATAGACGTGAAAAGAGTCTTTATATTTCAGTTTGGTATTACATTGCTACATTTTTAGCAGTTGCGATGCTTCACCTCTTTAATAATATGGAAATTCCAACTATCATTGCTACTTCACCAGCTGGTGAGACAATGATTGGTGCATGGTGGCATTCAGTATCTATGTATGCTGGAACTAATGATGCACTTGTTCAGTGGTGGTTTGGTCATAACGCAGTTGCTTTTGTTTTAACAACTCCAATCATTGCGATGATTTACTACTTTTTACCTAAAGAGTCAGGTCAAGCGATTTATTCTTATAAATTGTCTTTACTTTCGTTTTGGGGATTAATGTTCGTTTATATCTGGGCTGGTGGTCATCACCTTCTTTATTCAACTGTTCCGGATTGGATGCAGACTATGGGTTCAATATTTTCAGTAATTCTTATTCTTCCTTCATGGGGTTCAGCGATTAACATGCTACTTACAATGAAAGGTGAGTGGCAACAAGTGGCTTCATCTCCATTGATTAAGTTTATGGTTCTCGGGTCTACTTTTTACATGTTCTCAACATTAGAAGGTCCTATTCAAGCTATCAAATCTGTTAATGCTATTGCTCACTTTACTGACTGGATTATCGGTCATGTTCATGATGGTGCTCTTGGTTGGGTTGGATTTATGGTTATTGCAGCTATTTATCATATGGCTCCTCGTATCTTTAGACGTGAGATTTACTCAAGAAGTTTAATGAATATGCAGTTTTGGATTCAAACATTAGGTGTTGTTTTATACTTCACATCTATGTGGATCGCAGGAATCACTCAAGGTATGATGTGGCGTGCACACGATGAATTTGGTAACTTAGCTTACTCATTCATCGATACAGTTACTGTATTGCACCCTTATTATACGATTCGTGCTGTTGGTGGTACTCTGTACCTAATTGGTTTTGTTATGTTCGTATACAATATTTATAAAACTACATCTGCTCCTCGTGTTGAAGAGTCAGATTTACAAAATGCATCGCCTATGGGCGCTTAGTAAAAGGATTATATTATGTTTCATTGGTTAGAAAAACATCCGTTCTTTTTTGCATTGAGTGTCTTTGTTGTGATTGCATTTGCTGGTTTAGTAGAAATCGTTCCAAACTTTGCTCAAGCATCACGACCATTAGTAGGGACTGCTCCCTACTCAACTTTAGAGTTAGCAGGACGTCATGTCTATATTAAAAATTCTTGTAATGCCTGTCATTCACAACTTATTCGTCCATTTAAATCAGAGACTGACCGTTATGGTCACTACTCATTAAGTGGTGAGTATGCATATGACAGACCATTTCTTTGGGGTTCAAAACGTACTGGTCCAGACTTGATGCGTGTAGGTAACTACCGTACAACTGACTGGCATGAAAATCATATGAAAGACCCAGCTGCCGTTGTTCCTGGTTCAATCATGCCGAAATACACTTGGTTATATGAGAACGAAACAGATGTTGCAACAGCATACGCTGAGCAGTTAACAATAGCACAGTTCTTCTCAACACCTTATAATACGCCTATTCCTATGAAAGATGGAAGTAGTAAAATTATTAAGATGGGAGACTCTATTGCAGAGGCAAATGCCTTGGCTTTAGAAGAGGCAAAAGTGATAGTTGCTGATATGAAAGATCAAGATATCAAAGATGCTGTAGCAAGTGGTAAGATTCCAGAGATTGTTGCAATTATTGCATATATGAATAGTCTTAAGTAAAAGGTTAAAACATGGATATTGCTCAGTTACAAGCTTATGGCTACTTTATAATGACAGCTGGTCTAGCTATTGGACTTTATGCTTATATATATCATTTATATAGCAGAAGAAAAGATGCTGATGGTGTCGATTATGAAAACTATAGCAATATGGCATTAAAAGATGATATAGCAGATACTCCGGTAAATGCTACATCTAGCAAGAAAAAAAAATAGGAGAGATATATGAATAAGATTTATCTTTGGGGTATTATTGTTACCGTTGCAATGCTCGCTTTTACATATGTATCAGTTATTGGATCTAAGGGTGGATTTAATGGTGATATCGTTAATATGCTTGCAGTTGCAGGTGCAGTAGCACTTGTAATAATTACAGTTTTTGTTGTAATAAAATATGTTCGTCAGATGCAAGTAGATACTGCAGATGGCGATTTAGCTGATGAGAATTGGGATGGTATTGGTGAGTACTATAACCCCATACCAACAGGTTGGGCAATTATATATTTAGCAACTATGGTTTGGGGAATATGGTATTTTGTAGCTGGTTATCCAGTAAATTCATATTCACAAATCGGTGAGTATAATGAAGATGTTGCTGTACACAATGCAAAATTTGAAAAAGAGTATGCATCTATTACAGGTGATAGACTTGTAGAGATGGGTGAGTCTGTATTTTTGGCTGAGTGTAAAGTTTGTCATGGACTTGCGGCTGATGGTATTGATGGAAAAGCTGCTGACTTAACTGTTAGACTAGAATCGGTTACGGTAAAAGATGTTATTGTTAATGGTTCTACAAACTCATTGATGAATGAAGGTTCTTCAATGCCTGGTCGTGATGGTTTAATGAATGCAAATAAAGACTATGCTCCAATTACAGATTCAGAAATTGATGCTGTTTCAGTTTATGTTGCAAATGGTATGAGTGGTGAAGGTGCAGATGTATTCGCTGGTGCATGTGCTTCTTGTCATGGTACAGATGGAAAAGGTATTAGTGATCTTGCTCCAAATATTGCATCATACGATACGACACTCTTAGTAAATGTATTGAACCATGGTAAAAAAGGTTCTATTGGAGCTATGCCTGCGTTTGATAGACTCAATGCTAAACAAAAAGAGGCAGTGAGTGCTTATATTATTAGTTTAAGTAAAGGAGAATAAGATGAATGATTCTAGAAATGTTTTTGCATTTGACGGACTTTTAGGGTTTGGTGTCGCAGTTGTAGTGCTTTTAATAGCACTCGGCGTTCTTATGTACTTTGCTATAGGTGCTCAAAATAATCATGCAACTGATTATTATGATATAAAAGATGAAAAATCTATTAAGATGTTTGATACAAATAGTTCAAAACATATTATAGATGTAAAAGGAGTTTAGGATGGATAAGCTTATTGCATTAGGGTTAGTTCTTATGGCTGCTTTTACTCTTTACGCTGTACTTACACCAAACCACCTTTATATTGGTTAGGTTTAAGTTGCACAAATTTATTAAAGGGCTTCTTGCCCTTATAATCACCATTTTTTTTCAAACAGAAGTTGGAGCAGAGTATTTATATAAAGATGAAATAATACATAATGATAAGTTCGCACAAAATATTGAGACCTTAGGTTCAGAACTTTTTGATAAAACAGGAGTTGCTTTAAAGCTAGTAATGCTTAAAGAAGTACCGCAAAATCAAACGATAGAAGTTTATGAAAAAGAACTGCTTTCAGAGTTCTCAAAACCTACAATAGTTTTAATGTTCTCAGAACTTGATAAAAATGTAAATATCTGGACAAGTGATGTCTCTTTATATAAATATTTTAATAAAAACCAAGTGCTAAGTCCTGTAGCATCACCGGTTCAAGCTTTTTTTATCTCTGTTCTCTTTGCTAGAAGTTTTGATGATATAAAAGAGCTTATGAGTAACTCAGGCGGATCGATATTACCTCTCCTTGGTAACAAGGTTAAGGGTGATCAAACTGGTAAGTATTCAGCAGCCATGTATAATGGCTACTTAGACATATCTATGCAGGTGGCTTCGGCACATGACTTGACTTTAGATAATGGTGTAAGTGAATCTTCACAATACCCTTTGATGATTATAAAAACACTTTTTTATGGTTTTTTATTGTATGCTCTATTTTTATACTTAAGAAACAAGTTCAAGAAAAAAGGAGCAGATGATGAGTAAAGGAAGAGCTTGGCCTTATGCCATCGGCGCTGCTATTACATTAGTATTTAGCTTTTGTATCGCGACTATTTTTATTACAGAGAGTTCTGCAATTCAAGAGAGTGATGCTTATATGACAAAGTATCAAGATGCAGACTTAAACGCTAACGACTTTATCAAAAAAAGAATGGCGTTTGATATACTTTATAAAATCGAATATATTACAGGAAAAATATCAGGTGATTCTCCAGTTATCGCATACAGAGTGACTACTAAAGATGGTACAGTTTTGAATAATGCTACGATAAAAATCGCCATAAGTAGACCAGAGACCGATAAGTTTGATAAGACATTAGAAAATCCTAGTGTAGATAATGGTGTTTATAGCTTTACTATGGAGAAGTTTCCAAAACAAGGTGTGTGGAATATAATTGCTAAAGTGAGTATAGATGATATAGAACGTTTTTTAAATATTAAAACAGACACTCGAAACCCAAGATCGTATGAGTTCTAAGGCATAATATTGTGGATGAGAGAACTTTAGTACTACCCTCTGCTCGCGCAATCAGAGACCAGCAATTGCAACTTCGCGAAGAATCCCTTTTCCTCCCAAACTACATAACTATGAGCGATTTTATTTCACAGTTATGTATTGTGAATGGCTATCAGTTTATAGATGAAGATAGTCGTGTGTTACTACTTTTAGAAGCTTCAGATTTTTCTGAATTCTCTAACCTACAAATCGAGAGAAACTTCTTTACTTTTACCAAAAACAGTTCTTATATATTTAAGTTTTTTGAGGAAATATCTGCTGAGTTATATGATATAAATGAGTTGGCCTCTGCTGATTTATATGCTGAGTATGAAGAGCATATAACTATCCTTATAGAACTTTATAAACGCTATGAAAAACTTTGTAATGAGAGAAAATATCTTGATAGAATTTTTTTACCAAAACTTTATGAGTTTAATGAAGCCTATGCAAAAAATCATCAAGATACTAGAGTAAAGATCGCAGGACATCTGACAAACTTTGAGTTTGAGTTATTAGAGACTTATACTAACTTTGCAGAATTACAAATAGAGTTTACAACAAGTGCTTTTAACACAAAAATGCAGACACGATTTTTAGACTTAGGTATAGAGTTAGAAGCTGGATATGAATATCTTATATCTTTAAATGATAAAAAAGTACTCGAAAAAAACAAAGTAATTAAAAATGAAAATGTAGAGTGTGAGAGTTTTAGCGAAGCTCTTTTGCAAGTTTCATTTGTTAAAAAGAAGATATATGAATTTGTGCAAAAAGGTTATAAAGCAGAAAATATTGCAGTAATACTTCCTGATGAGAGTAGAACTTCAATGTTGAAGATATTTGATGAGAAGTGTAACTTTAACTTTGCGATGGGTGAGCCTTTTGTTGCTAGTGATATTTATATCAAACTAAATGCAAGTATAAAAAGGCTAGATCTTGATTCACAAGAAAATTATGCGAGGTTGAATAGAGTTGGAGATGAACTTTATGAAAAGCTCAGAAGTATTTACAAGAGTAGCCTAAAAGAGATAGACTTTATAGCTTTTTTATCTGAAATTTGTGAGTTTATTCATGATAAAAAAGAGTTGAAGATTTTTAATGAAGAGTTGTATAGTTTTGAGAAAATAATATCTTTTATGCAAGAGATGAACATCAAGTCTCTACTGAGTCTGTTTATGCAAAGACTAGCTGGACGAACTTTAGATGATGTTCGTGGTGGTAAGGTTACTGTCATGGGTGTACTTGAGACTAGAAGTGTGGCGTTTGATGCTGTCATCATTATGGACTTTGATGATAAAAATGTACCTAAACGCAGTGATAAAGATATGTTTTTAAATACAGCAGTGCGAGAAAATGCAAACCTTCCAACTATGAGTGATAGAGAGAACTTGCAAAAGCACTATTATGAGATGCTAATTAACTCTTCTAAAGAAGTGGCTTTATGTTTTGTGAACTCAAGCGAAAGTTCTGCTTCGAGGTTTTTAAAACAGCTTAGTATAAAAGATGAGAAAATACATGAAGAGTTAGACTATGCAAATATTCTTTTTAAACGCGAAAAAAAGAGTGTAGTTGAACCTGTAAGTATCGCGCTGGATTATAGTTTTAAAGATGTAAAACTTTCAGCTACTAGACTAAAAACTTATCTCACTTGTAAACGCAGGTATTATCATAAATATATCCAAAAATTGTATGGGCATGATATACCTCAAGATGTACCCCAAGAGTATGAGATTGGAAATGTAGTGCATTTAGCACTCAAGGAAGTCTACTCAAAGAAAAACTCTTATGAAGATGCTAGAGAGTTACAAAAAGACTTAGAAAAAGAGTTAGATATACAGTGTGGAAAAAGTGAACTTGATAAGTATCTCATTAGTTTACAAAAAAAACGACTGCAAAAATTTTATGCAAAAGAGATACAAAGATTTACAGATGGTTTTGAGGTTTACTCTTGTGAAGAGAGTTTTAGTGTTGAGTATGCAGGTATGACGCTTATGGGTCAGATAGATAGAGTAGATAAACGCGATAATGAGATAGAAGTGCTTGATTATAAAACAGGCTCGTATAAACTTTATAATAAAAACAACTTTACAGAGGCAACAGACTTTCAGTTAGAGTTCTACTATCTTTTAACGCAAGCACTAGGTGATGTGACAAGCTGTGCTTTTTATGACTTAAAAGAAGTGGAAATAGTACCTGAAGCCTTTTTAAATGAAAAGCTAGAGATACTACAGTCTCACATAAAAGATCTGCTTCAAGTTGAGTCTATAGACTTTATCCTCTGCGAAGATTTGGCTCAGTGTAAATACTGTGAATATGCTGTAATGTGCGGACGAGATTAATCACTAATATTTCACTTATACTATTATGATACAATTTAGTTAAATTATATTTAAGGATAGTAAAATGCAAAGAAGAAATTTTATAGAATTAAGTGCAGTTACTGCACTGTTCTTAATGACGGGTTGTGGTAGTAGTGATAGTGGAAGTAGTACACCCGCTCCAACTCCCACAACTCCAGCTACACTGACTTTAAAAACAGGAGATCCTCTTAACATTCCTACATTATTAGACCCTACAGCAGATGCTATAACGGGAGTAAAGAGTTATAATTTGACTATCCAAGAGAGCTCACACTCATTTTATAATGAAGTAAAGACTCAAACATATGGGATAAATGGAAGTCTCTTAGGTCCAACACTTCTTCTTAAAGATGGAGATAAGGTCGATATTACTTACCAAAATAATTTAAAAGAAGACACAACTATACATGGACATGGTATGCATCTTCCAGCTAGTATGGATGGTGGTCCTCATCAAAAAATTGTCGCAGGTTCTAGTTTAAAAGCGACCTATACTGTGAATCAAAAAGCATGTACAAACTGGTACCATCCTCACTTAATGGGTAAAACAGCAGAGCATGTTTACAAAGGTTTAGCCGGTATGATAATTCTTGAAGATAGTGAAAGTCAAGCTTTAGCACTACCAAAAACATATGGAGTGGATGATATACCTCTTGTCGTGCAAGACCGTATTTTTGATGACAATGGAGAGCTCAGTTATAATCCAACTAATAGAGATATCATGCGAGGTTATCGTGGGGATATTTTCATTGTAAATGGTCAAGTAAATCCTATTTTTGATGCAAAAACTGGTCTTTTAAGACTGAGACTTCTTAATGGAAGTAATGCGGGTGTATATGACTTTAGTTTTAGTGATGGAAGAGGATTTTCTCAGATAGCAGGAGACAACTCTTTTTTATCGAGTCCTATTTCATTAGCAAAAGTAAGACTAAGTCCTGGAGAGCGTGCTGAGATAGTTGTTGACCTCTCAGGGGATAGTAACTCAACTATAAAATTAAATGTGACAGAGACCATTGATGCAAGAAGCGCTACGATACTCTCTATAAATGTTGGAAACACTGCTAGTGCTGTGCAGAACTTACCATCAACTTTAACAGGTACACTTGATGTTGTTGATGAAAGCTTATCTGCCAAAACTCGACTCTTTACTTTAGAGGGCACAGGTGGAGGAAATCCAATATTAACTATCAATAATAAAGAGATGGATATAGATAGAATCGATGAAAGAGTACCTGTGAATCAGACAGAAGTATGGGAAGTGACAAACACTATGAATGCGACACATAACTTTCATATTCATGCGAGTCATTTTAGAGTTTTAGATAGAAATGGCTTAGCAAGTGCTGTGGCTGAAAATGAGAAAGGCTATAAAGACACAGTTATAATTCCACCAAATGAAAAGGTAAGAATTTTGATCAAAATGACAGACTATACAGATACTACATTGCCATATATGTATCATTGCCACTTTTTAGAGCATGAAGATGCCGGAATGATGGGACAATTTACTGTTGAGTAATAAATGTTAATAACTAACTTAGCTTATGAAGCGAGTGCAGGAAGTGGAAAGACTTTTATGCTTGTTGTGCGTTATCTCTCACTTTTATTTCGTGGTTCGGATCCAACAAAAATTCTAGCACTAACTTTTACAAATAAAGCGGCTCATGAAATGAGTGAGAGGGTTGTTGAGACTTTAGAAGAGTTGGAAAATCGCGATGAACGCTTTGAGATAGCAAAAGTGACCGAGCTTTCTGTTGAATACTTACTAAGTCAAAGAGATACAATTTTAAATGAGTTTTTAAATGCTCATACGAAGATTATGACTATTGATAGTTTTTTTACGCACATTTTAAGAAAGTTTTCTCTGTATGCCTCACTTATGCCAGACTTTTCTACCTTTGCTTCACAACATGAACAAAAACTTTTAGAGAGATTTTTAAAAGAGGTAAGTGTTGCGGGTAAACGCAGTCAACTTATAAACCTCTCTTTAGAATCGAAAAAAAGAGTGACAGATATATTTACACTTTTAGATGCTTTTTATCTCAAAAAAGAGGAACTCTCAAACATAACTTTTGTGCAAACAAGTACAGATACGTTTGAAAAAGATGCCTTAGTTGCATTGTCAAACCTACAAACTATAGTGAGTAACTGCAAGGGTGCATCGGCTTCACTTATAAAAGCTGTAAACGCAGAGAGTTTTGAAGAGTTACTGACTAAGTCTTGGATAGTTAAAGAGTCGCTTGAGTACTGGGTCTTTAAAAAATGTTTTTCGCTTGAGATGAATCAAAATCTTCATACTATTCAAGAAGCTGTTAAAGGCTACTACAAAGCTAAAGAGCAGAACTTTTTTTACGCTTTAAGTGAGTTAGTAGATATCTACCAAAAGGCAAAAAAAGGCCTTTACATGGAAGATAGTGAACTTAGCTTTTCAGATGTTACTTCTTTAGTTCATACTATTTTACACAAGCTAGATGATAGTGAGTTTTTATACTTTAGGCTCGATGCAAAGATAGAACATATGCTACTCGATGAGTTTCAAGATACAAGCATAACACAGTATGAAATTCTAAAACCACTTATTGAGGAGATTACTTCTGGATCAGGTATCTTTGAAAATGGAAGTTTCTTTTTTGTTGGTGATGTTAAACAGTCTATTTATAGGTTTCGTGGTGGTGTCTCGGCTCTTTTTGGTACAGTTGTCGAGCAAAATGCGACTGAGGTACAAAAGCTACTGACAAATTATCGTTCACAAAAAGAGGTTATAGAGTTTGTTAACCGCTCATTTAAGCAAAAGATACATAACTACTCAGACCAGTTAGTTCGCAGTGGTGCTGATGGGGGTTATGTAGCAGTTACCCAAAATGATGAGCCCTTAGAAGAGGTTATAACTCAAGTAAAAGAGTTTCTTAGTCTTGGAGCAGATAGCAACTCAATAGCTATTTTATGTGCGACAAATGGAGATGGCGAAGCTATAAAAAATGCTCTTTTAGATGAGCATATAGAAGTAGTGACAGAGACAACAACTAAACTCATCAACCAGAAAAGTGTAAAAGCGATTTTGGAGTATCTCAAGTATCTTTACTTTAATAAAGAGATATATAGACATAACTTTTTTGCACTTATAGAGCAAACTCCTATAAAGATTTATAGAGCAGACTTTAACAAAACTAAACTCTTAGATATAGTTAAATATGCGATAGATAAGTACAAGCTTTTTAGTGATGATTTTCACTTAGTGCGTTTTTTAAACTCAGTGGTTAGGTATAGTGATGTAGAAGCGTTACTTTTTGAATATGAACGTCTTGACACGGCAGCCGCTTCTTCAGACATCAGTGGTGTTCGAGTTTTGACTGTTCATAAGTCAAAGGGTTTAGAGTATGAAAATATCATAGTTATAGACTCACTAAAACGACCAAATGTCTCAAGTGATAGTATCATCTATAACTATGATGGCATTACTCTTAGAAGTGTATACCTTAGAACAAAAAATAGAGATGCCATAGACATAGAGTATGAGAGAGCTTTAGAAAAAGAGAAAGTACTTGT
>NZ_JAEMVC010000059.1 GCF_029215985.1 Sulfurimonas sp. SAG-AH-194-C21 | reverse complement strand
AATTTTTCTATAAGTTTCATCTCTTGTGTATCAGTTGTATTATCTAAATAGTATGTCATTAATGGGTATATAGCACTTAAGGCTGAAGTTTTATCAGTCATATCTTTAAACTTTTCATACTGATAATAAAGTGGAAAACCTTCAAAAATATGTGATTTTTTTTTGTAATTTACTTGTTTGTTGAGCTCTTTTGAAATACCGATACTATTTTCTCCATAAAGATAGTGTCCACTTTTCAATTCTTTAACATCAAAGTAACCATCAAGGTACTCTAAGTCATATTTATTTGTATATTTTCCATCCTCAATTAACACATCCAAAAGAGCTAGTTTCTCTACTACATTAGGATACTCTTTTGAAAGGTAAGCTATGTTTTTATTGTATGTTTGAATTGCTTTGTCTTGTATTGTTTGCATATTTAACCTTTAAAGCTTTCTTCAAGAGTATCTATGTACTTTTGAAGTATTTTTAGATTATTCTGATTAAGAATAATAAGTAACTCTTTTATATCTTTTGGACTATTAAAATGATTTGTAAAGTCAAAGATATAACTAAGTATATAGTGTAAATAGGTATTTAACACTCGTAGAATATCACTCTTTTCTAGTAATTTATCTATAAGTACCTCTGTATATAAAAAATTTAGATACTCTTCAATGGTGTTAAACTTTTGTTTAAAAAGTACTCGAAGATGCAAGGCAAATCTTAGCTTCACTTGGAGTGATGCTCTTTCACTCTCAACGAGCGTCGTTGAATCGTCTTTATGAAAAAACTCTGTAAGATCTTTCATTATTTGTGGAGGTATTGAGTCTTGGGATAGTTGTAAAGATTCTGTATCGCTAGGGAGTGTTTTTGAAAACCTCGCCCCATTTCCAAGATTGAAAACTGTTTGTGTTTTATCTAAAAACTGAGTTGTATAGTTTTCTATAATATACCAAGAAGAGTAAAACCCAGATGTGGTTTGTACAATGTCTTTTTTATTGCCTTGAATATTCATAAGAGTTGTTTTGTAGGCTGTCTGTTTTGTATCTAATATTTTTAACTCTTGTTTTTCTTGATGTGAACCAGAATGTGTCTTACCTGTCGCCTCACTAACGGCTAAATCAAGTCCCAAAAGGTATATTTTTTGTACTTTTAATAAGATGAGTAGTTGGTAGGCAAGCGAACCAACACAAGGAGATGAAAGTTTAAAAGAATTCTTTTTATAATGAGTTCCTGTTTCAAATAAGAAAAGATTCTTTTTACTGATAAGAGATATAATATTTTTTGATGTTGTGGCTGAAAAAAGTGCTAAAGAATTTTCTATAAAAGATAAAGATTTGAGTTTCTTAAAAGAGATTATACCCCATTCGAAAGGGTCAATATGAATAATTATATTGGGAACAATATCATGTTCTTCTAAAAATGCTAATGAGGAAGATGCAGCAATAGTAATAAACTTTGATTTATTTTCCTTTAACCATTGAATGTTCTCTTCTAATGAGGGTCCTGAGGCTAAAAGTAAAAAGGGAATTTTTTTGAATGCGAAATCTTTAAAGCTTAGTGACTTATCTAAAAATGTATAGTCCGAAAAGAGATAGTTTAATGGTTGTGTATATTGTAACAATAAGTTTGTAAATAAAAAACGTATATGTGGTTGTGCAGAAATAGCAAAGCTAAACTCATCAATTTTTTCAGTAGTATGACTACTGAGATGGAACATTTTTAAATAATGATTATATTCATAATGAAGGTCTAAAAAAATAGCACTCGTATTTGTAAACTCATTTTTACTTTCAAATACAGAGAAGACTAATTCAGCCTCTTTGGCAAGTTTCATGTAGTTACATGTAAATAAGGAAAGTCGAAATAGTTCTAAATCATCTTCTATTATTAGGTATATTTTTGAAGATATTTTGTTGTGTATTTTAGGAATATGTAAACCAAGACCTACACCAAAGAATATAAATTTATCTATGCTAAGCAGTTCTTTTTCATCAGTTGAATTTATTTCTATATACTCTGTTATTGGAAGAATATACTCTAGATGATTTGTGACAAATGCATTTTTTTCATTTGAAGTTGAACTATGTTCTACAAATGCTTCAAAAACATCTTCATCGCACCTGAAATTAACTCTATTTTCACTGATAAGTGTGTGTGCTAAACTCTCTTTTGCATAAAGATAAGTATCGGTTGATTTTTCATATACATCAAAGCCATCATTTTCATAAACTAGTTCATATCTATCTTGGTAGTAACCATTAGCAATAGCATTATCTAGTTCTGAAATCTTTTTAAAAAGTAGTGGATGTTTTTTTTGTATATATTCAATGTTTTCAGTAAAGTTAGTAGTTATTTCAGTGTTGATATCAGGCATAAGTTATATCTCTTGCTTTTTTATATATATTCTAAGCTCTGAATGGAATCCATCTTCCATCTTTAAACCAAAAATAGAACTATCAATAGCTAATAGTTCATACTGTGGGAGATAGAAGTCATAGTCTTCACCTTTAATCGGGTCTTTAACACCATATGTAAAATCTTTATCTTGTTTTCTTTTTCCTTCTTTAATATTACGCAGAAGAATATATTTAGGGGATAGTTTTTGAATGTAAAAGCAGTAGTTTTTTACAACTTCTGGTTCCATTTCTTGAAAAGATATAAAGTTGACAAAAAGGTCTACTTGCCCTTCCAAAAGAGGTACTTGCCATGAGGGAATATTGAGAGCTCTATGAGTTTTTTGTAATTCACTAATAGTGATTTTTTTTAGGTTTTGTGTTGTTTCATATGTTGCTATAGATTCTTTTGTAAAAACTTTTTGTAAATAATAACTTGAAGCGAGTACAACAGGGGGGATATCCGCATTGATATAAAAAATATCATTACGCTTATCACCTAAAAGTATTTCTCCAAGTGTCCCAAATCCTCCACCAATTTCAAGTACACTTTTTATACTTGTTGTATCAACATGTTGTTTTAAAAAAGATAGACCAAGTAAGTAGTTTAAAAAGGAACGCGAAAAATTACGTCCATTAAAGGTAAATTGTTCTGGAGGATTGCCAATGGTACTCTCGGAAACTTTATCTGTATAAGGTGCCTTATCTACATTTCCTGCTTCTAAAACTCTATAGTCTGCAAATGCTTGTGTCTGGCCTTTAATAATATTTTTTAGTTTAAGATGTGATTTTACATCCTGTGTTGTTATCTCTAAAAGTTTTTGTACCTCTTTAAAAGTATCTCTTTTTTTGAGATAAAGAGGAAAAGCATATGTTGGTGCAAACATGCTTAATGCAGAGTCGAAAGAGCGAAAATCTTTTAACTCTTTAGAAGTAATTTCTTGAATAATTATCTTGGATGCTTCTTCCCAAAAGGTAGTTGGTTTATATAAAGAGGACTGCTTTTGCATGTCTTCAAGGAGTTTTTCTAGAAGTTTGAGCATATATTTTCCTTGGCTGTCGTATTATCTACAATTGCAAAGCAAATAGTGTTCTCAAATGTAGTATTATGTCTCTCTAATCTTAACCCAGCTTTTTGTATCATTTGATAGACTTGCACTGTGTAGAAAATTTATACTTTTTGCGGCATGTTCTAAGCCATAAACATAACTGTTTAAATAGATTTTTTGTTGATGAAAAGCATCCAGAGCATCTGAAATATCACTATAAAGATTTGCAAAAGCTTCAATAAATCCAGCTGGATGTCCTGGAGTCATTCTGTTGTAAAGTGGATTTACAAACCCTAGCATGTCACTTCCCCTATCTTTGATAACCTTGTCTCCAGTGCTGTAAGAAATTTCTAATTTTTCAGGATTTTCTTGTACCCATATGGCACTTGCATTGCTACCATATACTTCTAGACTGAGACCATTTCTATTCCCAAGGGCTACTTTACTTAACCAAAAATTTCCTTCAATACCACTTTTATATTTTAAAAATATATTTACATCATCAATTACATTATATTTAGAAAAACTACTGTAATGAGCCATAACTTCAGTAGGCTCTTCAGATAATAAGAAATGAGCTAAATGGTGTAAGTGAGCTCCTAAATCCAAACTAATCATGGGAATAAAGTCATCTTTCAAACGCCATTTTTGTGGATACTTTACACTCTTTGGAGGACGTAAAAAACTCTCTTGTGGCATTTTAAGGCGAATAGCTAAAATATCACCTAATTCACCTTTTTGAATTTGATGCCTGAGTTCGCGAACCATAGGATAGGCACTATAATTATTGGTTACAACAAGAAAATGTTTAGATGAATCATATATATTATTAATTTGTTGAATTTCAGCAGTAGAACTGACTAATGGTTTTTCACAAATAACAGGAATACAACTGTTGAGTAACTCTGTTATCATTTGTACATGTAATGGAGTTGGTGTGAGAATAACGACAGCATCAATATTTTCTTTTTCATACTTTATCAAATCTTTATAGTTTTCATAAGTTTTTGGGACTTTCCACTGTAAAGCAGTTTCTTTATTCTTTTGTGGGTTATGGGTAAAAGCTGCTGCAATTACTTCAAACTTTTTATCCATTTGGGAGGCTATAAAGTGTGGGTACCCTGCTATCGAATCTATACTACCACCTATAAAAGCAATCTTATACATTTCTTTCCTTTGAAATACAGTATAAAACTGTACTTAAGCACATATCTTCATGGACTCTTATATACATATCGTACGAAGGCTCTATTTTATGAATCAGTAATGGTATTTCCCACAAGTCTTCAGGTTTATGATAAAGACATATAGCTAAATTTGGTTTATATTTTTGAATGGTTTTTTCTGCACCAATAAGTGCATCTATCTCAGCTCCTTCAATATCCATTTTTATAAAATTTGGATTGGCATTATATATTGTAGAGTCAAGTGATACTACTGGTATTCCAATACTAGAATTATGATCTATTGATGTACTAGAGTCAATACCACTACTTGTAAATCCTAAAATGGTATTTTCTTTATATACTCCAACTGGATATGTTAAAAAGTTTATTTTTGGATTTTGTAGTTTTAGTTTTTCTAGAGTAGTATTGAGTTTCTCTAAATTACTAAGATTTGGTTCAAATGATACAGTACTATTAATTTGATGTGATTGCTGGCATAGTACTTCTATAGTGTCACCTGTATATGCACCACAGTCTATAAAGTTTATTGCATCTAAGTTTTTTAATATTGGTACATCTGATGGGAAATATTCAGTATCAGTTGGATTTATATAGTGTGTAGTGTCTAAAGTCTTTCTTAAGCTTAATATAGCTTCTAGAATTTTTTTGGATTTAGTATCGACGAGTAGATTTTTAAATAATTTTATTTTATGTTTATTGATTATTTGATATTTATCATCAACTAACCATAAGTAATTAGTATAAGAGATTAACTTTAATATATTTGGTAGTTTCTTAATAGAATCTGTAAAGTTTATAATATTTGTATACCCTTTAGCTAAGAGTTCTTTTTCTATTTTTTTTGAATGTTTTAGAGGGGATATATATATTGTAGTGTTCTTTTGCACTATTGATAACTCTATGATGGGTATATGATGAAGTTGATTTTTTTTATCATAATCGTCAATAAAAAAATCAACTTTATTATTTAATGATTTTAAAAATAACTTTCCAAATGTACCTGTTCCATATATCGCAATTTTATTCATCTGTTAATTACCTTCTGTAATATTCCATACATTTAAAAAACTTGTAAACCTACTTGAATATAAGTTCAAATCGTTATAGGCTTTTATCTGTCTATCGTAAACTTTTTTTGGATTTTCTATAGTATCCTCTATACTAACCCATGATAATACTTTATTATAAAAGGTAGTGTTATCACCTTTTCCCAAGTGGATACTCGGCATACCAACTTCTAAGTTGTACATAAACCGCATAGGAGAAATCCACTCCCAAGATTCATTTTGTGGGATACTAATAATTGCTCTGCTTTTTCTTGTGTTCTTTAATCGTTCTTCCTCTGAAAAGACAATTTTACTAACGAATACTTTATATTTTTCTCTTAATGTCCTAATAACTTCTTCTCTATACGAAATGATATTACCAGTAAATCCAATATCGTAAGTTGCTTTTGTATAATCAACATTATAACAAGGTTTAATCTTTGGATAGTTTATGCGATAAACTTCATTTGTCAACAATATTGCTTGAAGATCATTTAGAAGAGGTAGTTCTCCTAGTGTAAAATATGCCATGATATTTTCAGATAAAGAAAGAAGCGAAAATATTCTTTGATCAATATTACTAATGTAGTCTCTATCTGTTAAGCTAAATGTACCATAGTATAACTCATTATCTTTTAGAGATAGATGCTCTGTCATAATAACACATATCTTT
>NZ_JAEMVC010000058.1 GCF_029215985.1 Sulfurimonas sp. SAG-AH-194-C21 | reverse complement strand
ACTTCATTTACTGGATAAAAGTACCCTTTACGCTCTGATTCTCCAAACTTATCTAACCATATTTTTTTTGGTTTTTCTTGTATTGGTTTACTATCAAGAGAGAGTGGTTGTGTATCTATAAAAACTTCATTCGAGTTAATAGAGATAAGAAAAAAGACAATAAAGATGGCAACTCCAACTGCAATGAGAGGAGTAAGCCATTTTAAAATCTTTTGCATTTACAAATTCTTAGTTAAATTTGTCTTTGATTAAGTCACCTAAAGAGTGTGACTCATTATCATTAATTTCTTCAAGCATTGCTTGATTCTTAATGTAATCTAATTTTTTAACAGATAAACGAATACGATCACGTTTAGTATCAATGTTAGCGATAGCAGCTTCAATCTCTTGACCAGCTTCTAACTCTTCTTTTACAAGTGGAGTTAAATCTTCATCACGAATAAGTGCATCAACACCGTCTTCTAAAGATACAAATACACCAAAGTCTTTGATGTCACGGATAGTACCCGTTACAACAGAGTTTACTTTGTGATCAACAGCAAACTTATCAATAGGAGACTCTAAAAGAGTTTTTCTATTTAAAGATATTTTTTGATCTTCAGCATTGATTTTAGCGATTTTAACTTCAATCTCATCACCAGACTTAAGTGTCTCTTTTGCTTTTGTGTTCTTATCCCAAGAGATGTCTTGGTTATGTAACAGTCCCTCAACACCAGAAATACGAACAAATGCACCAAAGTCAGCAAGTGAAGTAATAGTTCCAGTAACAATGTCACCTTCATTATAGTTCTTTAAGAACTCATCAAATGGTTTTGGTAAAAGTTTCTTTAATGAAACACGTAACTTGTGAGTAGTAGAATTGATTTCAATAACTTCAACATCAATCTCTTCACCAACAGTTAAATAATCATTAGGGTTTTTAACATTCTTATTCCAAGAAATCTCAGAAATATGTAAGAAACCTTCAATATCATTTCCAAGGTCAACAAATACACCATACGCTTCAATATTTGAAACAGTTACAGTAATAGTATCACCCTCGTCTAACTCAGACTCAACTTCAGCCCATGGATCTGGAAGAACAGCTTTGATTGAAAGAGATAAATGACGTTTGTCTTTATCATAAGAAATAGCCTTAACAGTTACAGTATCACCTTCAGCAAAAAGCTTCGATGGGTTAACTGGACCCTTATAAGAAATCTCATTGTAATGAACAAGACCATCAACACCACCAACATCTACGAACATACCGTAAGAAGTGATTTTTTTGATAGTACCTTCAACAACAACATCTTCTGCCATTAGTTGATCAATGATTTCTTTCTTTTTCTTTCTCTCTTCATTAAAAAGCTTTCTACGAGAAACAATGATTGAGTTCTCAGCAGCATCTACTTTAACAACTTGAGCTTTGATCTTACGACCAACAACTTCGTCTGTGTCTTTAAATGCAGCTAAAGAACGAGGCATAAAGAAAGAAACTGCATCAGCTTCTACTACATAACCACCACGGTTTTTCTTAGTAATGATACCCTCAATGATAGTGTCTTCAAAATCATCTTTGTGTAAATCAATAAACTCAATAGTTTTCTCTTGCTCTAAAACTTTCTGGTAAGAAATCTTAGGACGTTCATTATAGTAACCCATTTGCATTACTTTAATTTTGTCACCACAAGCAAACTTAAGTTCACCATTTTCATCACGGATTTCGTCAAGGTTTAATATACCCTCTAACTTATCACCAACACCTACTAATGCTCTGTTATCTTCTGTTTGAATTTCAACAATTTCGCCTTCTACTATACGGCTAGTCTCTTGTTTCTTTTCACTTTCTGCAAACATCGCTGCAAAATTTTCTTCATCTAATAATTCGTTATCGAACGCCATTATCTATCCTCTGTTACATAAAAATTGTCGTGATTATACCTTATTCTAGATTATATAGCTATTAAATGAAGAAATTTACCCTAAGAAAAGAGTAAAGTGTTGATTATGATTCTTATTAACTAGCAATCTGCTCTATTGTCTTAATAACATTTTGAATTATCCAGTCTGGTGTAGATGCTCCAGCACTGAGTCCACAAAATTCTTTTCCATCAAACCATGACTTTTCTAATTCTGTTTCATCTTCAATATGATAACTACTTGGACAGTTTTCATGTGCTATGCTAAAAAGTTCTTTCGTATTTGAAGAGTTCTTACCACCTATTACAATCATTACATCAGCATTTCTCGATATCTTATCAACTGCATCTTGATTTTCAAAAGTAGCATTACAAATAGTGTTAAAGACTCTTACTTCTTTATATCTAGGAATAAGATAATGAGCAATAGCCATATAATCTTCAACTTTTCTAGTAGTTTGAGCGACTAATGCTATTTTTTCTTTAAGTTTTAATTTTTTTACATCTTCAACACTACTTACTACTATAGCACCATGAGTTGCATAAGACTTTACACCTTTTATCTCAGGGTGGCTTTCATCTCCAAAAATAACTACATCATAGCCCTCTTCACTCATCTCTTGGCATATTTCTTGTGGTTTTGTCACATAAGGACAAGTTGCATCAACAACATCAACACCTTGCTTTAAAAGAGCGAAGAGTTCATCTTTTACAATTCCATGTGTGCGCACTATTGCTTTTTCACCCGGTTTAAATGTAGTAAAGTCATCTACTAAACCAACTTTAAAGTCCTTATCTAAACGTGCTATCTCTTTAGAGTTATGTATAAGTGGTCCATAAGTAGAAGCATTAGAATTTTCTTCTGCAATTTTAATCGCACGTTTAACACCAAAGCAAAAGCCATAATTTTCTGCAAGTTCTATTTCCATTATGAAAGTTCCACCTTAGTAATCTTTTGTAAAAGTTCAAAAAAGTTTGGAAAAGAGGTATTTATACACTCTAAATCTGTTACTTCCATGCCACATTTTAAACCAGCGATAATAAAACTCATGGCAATTCTATGATCACCATCACTATCTACTATACTAGATTTAAGTTCACCACCTACTATTTTATAGCCATCTTTATACTCATGAACTTCTATATTTGAAGCTCGAAGTCCTTCTACGACCGTTGAAATTCTATCTGACTCTTTAACTCGTAGCTCTTGCGCATTTTTAACAAGAGACTCACCTTTTGCACAGGCCATTGCAATTGAAAGCACTGGTAGTTCATCAATTAACCATGAGATATTATCATCAACAGTAATACCATGAAGGGGTGCATACTTTACAGATATATTTCCAATCGGTTCATACTTATTATCAGTTATTTCATAAGATATATCTGCACCCATTCGCTCTAATGCTTTAAAAGCTTCTATTCGAGTAGGATTAAGAGTTACACCTTCTAAAACAATGTTAGACTTAGGTGTAATAGCCGCTGCAACTGCAAAGAAAAATGCAGATGAGGGATCAGCTGGAACACGGATACTAAGAGGGTTTAGGAGCTCTGTCATTGGAGTAATAGTAGTTTTTAAACCATCAACCTCGATACCCGCGCCCATACCCTTTAACATTCTTTCTGTATGGTCACGTGAAAGTTCAGGTTCCGTATATGTACAAACGCCATCAGCTCTAAGCGCCGCTAAAATCATACAAGACTTTACTTGTGCTGAGGCAATTTTAGACTCATAATTAAAAGAGTTTAAAGAAGCACCACGAATGCTAAGTGGTGCTAAATCACCCTCGTTTCTTCCATCAAGTTTTGCACCGATACTCAAAAGTGGATTCGTCACTCTTTTCATAGGACGAGAACGAAGATACTTATCTCCTGTCAAAATAAAATGACCATTTGCTGAACTTAAAAGTCCACAAAAAAGGCGCATTCCGGTTCCTGAGTTTCCACAGTCTAAGACTTCAAAACTCTCTTGTATTCCATCACTAGAGATTTTGATGATTTTACCATCATCTTCTACTTTAGCACCAAGATTTTTTACTATTTCTAAAGAGTTCATAGTATCTTCAGCACGTAAAAAATTCTCTATAGTGCTTTCACCATTTGCAAGCATTGCAAACATTACACTACGGTGTGAAATAGACTTATCAGGTGCTATTTCACTTATATTTAAAGAAAATGGTGTTGCAGGAGATACAAGAACTTTACTCATTATCTAAGGCCTATGCCTAGCTCGCTTTTGAGTGCCGCTAAAATAGTATCCATTGCTGAAGTAATATCTTCTTCTTCAAGTGTTTTTTCAGTCGACTGTAGTACGAAACGCAGACTTAAACTCATATCTTCACCTAAAGCCTCATCACTGTACTTATCAACAGGATAAAAACGAATAAGCTTATCAATATTTGCCCCAGTAATCACAGATTTAACTTTTTCATAAGACATACTTTTTGGCATAATCACACTTAAATCTCTAAAAGAAGCTTGGTACTTTGATGTTTTGTGTGCTACTTTAAGTCCATGTGGAATTTTTGAAAAATCAAGTTCACACATGAAAGTCACATCTAAATCATAATCTTTTTCAACAGTTGGATGTACACGAAAAAGCTCTCCGACAACACTTCCATCTATTAAAACTTCTGCTGATTGAAAATCATGTGAAAGAGCATGTACCGTTTTTGATTCACGAAGCTCAACGGCTCCTACAACATCAGAGATTTTTTGTACAAAGTATGCGAAGTCAACTTTAGAAGGTTTTCCAGCATTTGCTAAGTTCTCATTCTCTTTATCACCACTAAAGATAAATGCCATATTATAAGACTCTTCACGTTCAGGTGTAAATACAGAACCTATTTCAAAAAGTCTTACAGATGAGTATCCATTTTTTACATTATTTGAAGCAGATTTTAAAAGACCTGTTAAAAGTGTTGGTCTTAGAGTATCTAGAGTTTGAACTATTGGGTTAAGCAATTCTAACTCTTCTTTAGTAGTCTTGAATCCATACTTGTTTAAAGTTTTTTTCTCATCAAATACAAAGTGAATAGCTTCATAAAAGCCATTATTTGCACCACGGTGTCTAAAAATAGAGCGTTTTTTATACTCAAAGTAGTTATCTTCTAAACGATTATCTTCAGTTAAAATAAATGGTTTAGATGGAATATTATCTATTCCAACCATACGAACTATCTCTTCAACTATATCTTGTTTATTCACGATATCATGACGAAACTGAGGTACAGATATAACAAAACTATTTGGAGAAGATTTAGATGTGTTAAAGCCAAGGTTTTTAAGAATTTTACTTACAACGACCTTATCTATATCAGCACCAATAATCTCATCTATCTCTTGTTTTGTAATACTAACAACTTTTTCATTATAGGAGTTTGTAAGCTCAATTCTTCCACTAAAAGTAGATGATGCGGAACTTGATTCTATTAAGTCAACACAGTATGCAAGTCCAGCTTCTAGTTCTGGTTCACTTCCACGTGAAGTTTTATAGAAAAAAGGACCTGATTCTATCTTAGATTCTGACATCTTTTTGCTAATAACATCAGGTGGAATGTATGAAGCTTCAAGTAAAATAGTTCCCTCTTCTTTTTTAGGTTTCGAGGCATCTTTTTGCACTATTCCAACGATAGAAGCAGTCTCTTTTCCCTCAATAGTTGCATAACCATTTTTATCTTCACTCAAAATTACTTGTGCTATTTTATCTTCATCACCTGTACAGAAAAACTCATGCTCATAGGCTCTTAAAATTACACCCGTACTCTGAGTTACATAAAGAAGCATCTTTTCTACTTTACATTTACGTTCTTCTTCAATCTGGGCTAGTCTAAGAGTGATTAAAGTTGGTACATTTAAATCTTTTAAAGAGAGTGCTTTATAACTAAGGTTTACATTTAAGTCTTTTTCATGTGAAAGTGCAAAAACTCTTCCAATCCCGCGCTTATCATCATTGTCAGTTACTATATAGTTTATTATAGGTCTATCAAATGCAGCAGATAAGTCACGAGCAACACCACGAATACTTAAACAATCTCCGCGATTAGCAGTCAGTTCAATCTCAATCAAGTCATCGTTAAAGAGTGGGTTTGTATTTACTTGTGCTCCGAGTGTACACTCACCCATACTTGCATCTATTTCTAAAATACCCTTACCCATGTCTGCTAGACCAAGCTCACTCGCCGCACATATCATACCATCAGAATCAATACCACGAAGTTTTACAGGTTTTATCACTAAACCACTCGGCATATTTGCACCAAGTGTTGCAACTGCCACTATAAGTCCTGCTCTAACATTTGCAGCACCACATACAATTTGACGAATAGATGAACCGATATCGACTTGACATACATTTAGTTTATCAGCATCAGGGTGTTTTTCACACTCTAAAACCTTACCAAATACAATTTTTGCAGGTACACGATATTGAACGATTCTATCAACTTCTAAACCGATACTAT
>NZ_JAEMVC010000057.1 GCF_029215985.1 Sulfurimonas sp. SAG-AH-194-C21 | reverse complement strand
AATATAAGTTTGGGCACCCAACTGCCATCCTGCTCCCGGTATGAACTGTGCTCTATCAACTGTAGCTTCACTCTCTTTAACACCATAGTAGTAGTTGACAAACTCATCAGACTCATACACAACAATGATACTTGGGTAAAATGTAAAGTCTCCAAGTACAAATTCATCTCCAATTTCTGTTTTAAAAAGCCATGATTCATAACGTGCAAACATGTCGGTTAAGAGCATAGTCTCAATATAAGTATTTTTATAAGTAGCACTAAACGCAAGTCCACCTTCAATAGTAGTTTCTCTTTCGTCCATTCCCTTTAGGTACTCAGAGTCTTCTGCTTTGTAACCATATGTTCGAGGTTGTGCAGTTAGAGATAAGCCCCATGAAAACTCATCACCCTTATCGCCTAGGAAGTACATTCCTGCACGGCTCCATCGTACATAAAAAAGACCATTATCAAAGAAAATAACAGGGGAGGGCACTAAAAGTGGGTCAACACCTTTGTATGGTTGCGTTTGAATATATGGTCCAAGACCAATAGTCACTTTTTGTGTTTTATCTGTAGCTAGGGCTGTGATTGCCTCGGATGCATTAAGCGAGAGAGTTAAGAGAGCGAGTAGTAATATGTATTTCATCGAATATTCCTTATCATGTGAAAGTAGTTAGGTTCATTGCTTTTATAGTAGGGCTCAATTATAGCATTTTGATAGCCTTGTGCTGATGTAATTGAAAGAACACGACCAACTTTAAGACCTTTGATGAACATCTTATCAAGTCCCGATGTGATAACTTCATCTCCTTCTTTTATGTTAAACCATGCAGGAATAAAGTTTACAATAAGTAAATTATCATTATTTCCATGCACAATACCAGGGGCACTATTATTCCCGATATAAACAGCATACGCACTTTTTATATCTTGATTAAGCAGTGCTAAAGCTCTACCATTTTTTGCAATTATTATACCTGCAACTAACTCTTTATACGTTAAGCCATAAATTTTAGAACTATTGTAATCAGGAACTTCAATCCAAAGGCGGTTAAAATTTCCAAACTTTTCATATGAGATAGTGCGAACAAGCTCTACCTCTGTTTGTATTTTAAAAGGAGAATAATTTTCTTGGTATAGATTATGTATTTCATTTGCTAGTTCTTGCATAACAAGATGGTTATTTTCATATTTTTCAAGATCAGTTCGTAAGTTTTTAATTGTATCTGCTTGAAAAAAGTGTTCATCAAAACTCTTTTTGATTGATTGATTCATATTATGGTAGGAAGTTTTGATTGCATTTAGGGAGGAAACTATAGGCGACTGAATAGTATGGTTGTAATACAAAGCACCTACGATAAGTGCTATGATTACAAAGAGGTAAGAAAATAACTCTTTATTCATTCTCAAATAGTTCTTGTAATAAGTCGATCTCTTCAAGTGCACGACCTGTTCCACGAGCAACAGCAAGTAGAGGCTCATCAGCTACAAAAACTGGAATTCTTACAATAGCTGATAGGTACTTGTCAAGTTGACGAATAAGTGCTCCACCACCTGTTAAAATGATACCATGGTTAACAATATCACCGGCTAAGTCAGGTGGCATTTGCTCGAGTACATTACGAAGTGCTTCTGCAATTTCTTTGAGTGGCTCTTTCATAGCCTCTCTTGCATCTTCACTTGTAAGTTCCACTGAACTAAGCAGTCCTTCAACCTGGTCACGACCATTTACCGTCATCACAAGTTCTTCATCTAAAACAACAGCTGTTCCAATATTTATCTTAATATCTTCAGCAACACGTTCACCGATAAGAAGGTTGTATTTTTTTCTAACATAGTTGATAATACCTTGGTCGATTTTATCACCAGCAGTTCTAATAGACTTTGATAAAACGAGTCCACCTAAAGAAACAACACCGATTTCAGTAGTACCACCACCGATATCAACAACTAAGTTTCCTTGTGGCTCACGAATGTCAACACCCGCTCCAATTGCAGCAGCCATTGGCTCTTCTATAAGAAAAACTTCACGTGCACCAGCAGATAGAGCAGACTCACGAACGGCTTTACGCTCAACCTGAGTAAGACCATAGGGTACACAAATAATGATACGCGGAGATATTAAAGAGGTACGACCATGTGCTTTTTCAATAAACTTTCTAATCATTTTTTCAGTCATATCGAAGTCAGCGATAACACCATCACGCATGGGACGAATAGCTTTGATATTTCCAGGTGTTTTTCCAACCATTGCTTTTGCTTCATGACCAACAGCGAGTACTCGCGTTTGACCGTACTTTTCAGTTTTTACAGCTACAACAGATGGTTCATTAATAATGATTCCACGACCTTTTGCTATAACAATAGTATTCGCAGTTCCTAAGTCAATAGAGAGGTCATTTGAGAAAAGTCCGATTAGTTTATTAAAAATCATATGTATCTACCTTATGCTATTTTTTGTGTTATTGTTTTTATGTAGACTGGTTCTGCACCATCATCTATTACTTCTTTTGTGATAAGCACTTCATATCCAGCATGTTCAGGAAGTTCATACATAATGTCTATCATATTCTCTTCTAAAATTGCACGAAGTCCACGAGCACCAGTCTTGCGTTTGATTGATTTCTTAGCGATGGCTAAAAGTGCCTCTTCTTCGAAGTTTAGCTCTACTTCATCAATAGCAAAAAGTTTTTGGTACTGTCTGATAAGTGAGTTCTTAGGCTCTGTAAGTATACGAACCATATCTTCTTCAGTAATTTCACTTAAAGATGCGATGATAGGTAAACGTCCAACAAGCTCAGGAATAAGACCAAAATGAACTAAATCATCAGGTTCAACCATATCAAAAGTAGGTTTTTGTTCATCTTTACTTTTCTTTTCATGTCCGAAACCAAGTACATTTGCACCTTGTTTGCGTTTGAGTATCTCTTCGAGACCATCAAAAGCACCACCACAAATAAATAATATATTTGTAGTGTCAATAGATGTAAACTCTTGATTTGGGTGCTTACGTCCACCTTTTGGTGGAATGTTAACAGATGAGCCTTCTATAATTTTTAGAAGAGCTTGTTGTACACCTTCTCCACTTACATCACGAGTGATAGAACGGTTTTCACTCATACGAGCTACTTTATCTACTTCATCTAAAAAGATGATACCTTTTTGTGCACGTTCAACATCACCATCAGCGGCTTGAATAAGTTTAGTAAGTATGTTCTCAACATCTTCACCAACATAACCAGCTTCAGTAAGACTTGTTGCATCAGCAATAGCGATAGGTACATTTAAAACTCTTGCAATAGTCTGAGCCATAAGTGTTTTACCTGAACCTGTTGGACCTATTAAAAGTACATTTGATTTTGCTATTTCAGTGTCATCATCTTTTATAAGAGAAGTCTTAAAAATACGTTTATAGTGGTTGTAAACAGCCACACTTAAAAGCTTTCTAGCTCTTTCTTGACCGATGATATACTCACCTAAAAAGTTGTTCAACTCTTTTGGTGTCATTAAATTATCTACAGCTTCAAGTAACTCTGCATTTTCTTGTATTTGAGTTTCACTCTCATCGCCAAACATTATCTTATATGCTGAAGTTACACAGTTTTTACAGATATACACACCATTACCAGCTATAAGAGGATTTACTTCACTCTCAGTGGCGTCACAAAAACTACAGTTTCTATTTATCATTATTTTTTCTCTCAAATGGGATTCCACGTTTTGTTTTTAAAACAAAGTCACATAAATCATTAACATAGTGGTTTTTAGTCTCTTCTAGCAATCTACTTGCCGTATCTTTAAGTGGTTGTCCCGACTCAAAAAGCTCACGGTAAGCAGACTTTAGTGCATTTATATCATCGCGTTCTAAGTGGCGACGAAGTCCTGTAAGGTTCAGGCCTCTTAAATTAGCTCGATTTCCCTCAGCCATACAAAAAGGTGGTACGTCTTGAGCAAGAGCAGAAGCTCCACCAATCATAGCATAGTCACCAATGTGAATAAACTGATGTATAGGAGTCATTCCGCCAACTACAACATAATCACCAAGCTCAACATGACCCGCAAGTGTTGCTGCGTTTGCTAAAATACAGTGGTTACCGATGATTACATCGTGACCAAGGTGAACATAACCCATAAAAAGGTTATGGTTTCCAACGATTGTTTTACTACCTCCACCCTTAGTTCCAGGGTTAAAGAGTGTAAATTCACGAATAGTATTATCATCACCTATGATAAGCTCAACATCTTCGCCATTAAACTTCAGGTCTTGAGGGATTGAACCTATAACAGCATGAGAAAATATTTTATTATTTTTTCCAATAGTCGTTTTACCATAGATGCAAGTATTTGCAGCGATAGTCGTACCCTCTCCAATAATTGTTTTACTTGAGATAAAACAAAATGGACCTATCTCGACATTTTCACCAATTACTGCACCATCTTCAATTATGGCTAATTTAGATATTTTTGACATTTTAAGGTTTACTTATCAACGATCATAGCTTTAAGCTCAGCTTCACTTGTTAACTTTCCATCAACATATGCTTCACCTTTAAGTACCCAGATAGGACCTTTATTTTTGAGTACAGTTATTTTATACTCTAGTTTATCACCTGGTTTAACAGGGGCACGAAACTTTGCCTTATCAATACTCATAAAGTAAACAACTTTGTTTGCAGTATCTTCAGGAGTTAAGTCCATGCTTTTAAATGCTAATATTCCACCAGCTTGTGCCATTCCTTCTAAAATCATTACACCGGGATAGATTGGGTGACCTGGAAAGTGTCCTTGGAAAACAGGCTCTGAGATAGATACATTTTTGTAAGAGTAGATAACCTCACCTTTTACAAGATCTGTAACACGGTCTACTAGTAAAAAAGGGTACCTATGAGGGAGTATCTCTTGTATCTCTGTAACATCCATTATCATTATTAAAAGCCTTATATAGTAATATTTGAGTTATTTTACCCAAATAAAGATTATAAAATGATTAGTTTTTCTTTTGTGTCTTCATAAGTTTTACTATCTAGAGTGATAGTGAGCTTACCCTCAGGAATCTCTTGCATCACTATAATAGGGCTCAAATCATAGTTCGTATCATTTATTTTAGCTCTAAAGGAGAGCTCTTTTTCTTGACTTAAAGGATTGAAAATTAACTCTTTTACAGTTTGATATTGTGTTTGATTTTGCTCATTAAAAAATGCCAAAGTGATGAATTTTATCTCTTCACGGTTAAAATAGTGAATATTTTGGGCATTGTATTCAACTCGACCCTGTGCTCGTTTTCTTGGAAGTGTAGAGTAAGAAAGTGCATACGCATCAAGCACATTTGTTTTTCCCTTGATAACTTTAAAGTTAAACTCTCTATAGTTAAGGAACTTTTGTTTGATGATTTTATACTCTTTATTTTCATCTTCAAGTTGGTTTCGAAGTGTATACATAGCGATTCGCTCTTCAATCGAAGCGGGAAGAATAGAACCTGAAATAGGGCTAAACATCTCATCCATTAATTTCTCTTGTTGCTCTCTTTGCATAGTAAGTCCAAAGATACAGCCACAGTAATCTTGACGGTAAAGTTGTTCCTCTTTAGTAACGCGAGATTGGTCTTGGCTTCCTCCACCACTTCTGTAATCAACAGCGATAAACTCAACACCATTTTTTTCATAAAAAGCATCTCCAACACGTTTAAGTTGTTCTTGAGATTTTAAGGGACTTACAAGTAAAGTAGTTGTTATTGTCTTCTCACCCAACTCTAATGCTTTCTCAGCACTTACAGAAAAACGCTTATCAAAACAGACTTCACAACGAGCACCTTTTTCAGGTTCGTTTTCAAGTCCACGGACGGCTTGAAGCCAGTTTTCATAATCGTATTTACCTTCAATGAGGTCTATTCCTAACTTCTTACAAGATCGCTCTACATCGAGTAAACGCAGCTGGTATTCTGAGTAAGGATGGATATTTGGGTCGTAGAAGAAGCCTGTTAGCTTCTCCTTCGGATAATCTGCTTGTAGCTTTTCTAGAAAAAAGTGGCTATCAACACTACAGCAGATATGAACTAACATTTAGTCTCTTGACTCAACAACAGTAATAGAGTTGATTGCATCTTGACCTTGAACTTGTGCAAGTACTTCAAATGAAGCAGCATCTTCTTTTTCAATCGCACCAAAAACAGTGTGAACACCATCTAGGTGAGGAGTGTCAACAAAAGTGATGAAAAACTGGCTTCCACCAGTGTTTGGACCAGCGTGAGCCATTGAAAGTGTACCTGGAGTGTGTACAGAAGTGTTTGAAGTTGTCTCACACTCTATAGCCCAACCTGGACCACCCGTACCTGTGCCTTCTGGACAACCACCTTGAGCCATAAACCCAGGGATAACACGGTGAAAGTTTAAGTTATCATAGTAACCAGTCTCACAAAGGTGAGCAAAGTTTGCTACTGTATTTGGAGCTTCTTCTGGAACGAGTTTAATCCAGATAACACCTCTTGCTGTATCTACTTTTGCATATTG
>NZ_JAEMVC010000056.1 GCF_029215985.1 Sulfurimonas sp. SAG-AH-194-C21 | reverse complement strand
GATAGCCTCTGCAGCAGAAATTAGTAGAGCAAAACTTTATGATTATATTGAGTTTTTAAATGATGGACAGATGCTTATTCTTGTAAATGAGCATGTCAAGGGAATTAAAAAGATAAATAAACCAGCCAAGATTTATCTTAACAATACAAACTTACTTTTTGCTTATTGTGATAATAGTGAATTAGGCACAATTAGAGAGACTTTTTTTGCAAATCAAGTCTCAGTCAAAAATCATCTCAACATTGCAAAACAGGGTGATTTTCTAGTAGATGAAAAATATATCTTAGAGGTTGGTGGGAAAAGTAAAAAGTATAAACAGATTGTTAATCTTGAAAATAGTTTTGTAGTGGCAGATGATATAGAGATAGGTAGTGGAAATAAAATCCCTCTTTGGCTCTTCGGCTTCCTATATTAAACATCATTTTTTTCTAAATCACCTAAATAAATTTAATTTTATGCTATAATTCTACAATATAAAACTAAAAAGGCTCGCACATGAACAATAATAAACGTAAATTTTTAAAAAAGATGGCCTATACTGTTCCTACTATTGTTGGTATTGGAGCATTGAGCACTTCTCTTAATGCTAGTCCAGATGGTGATACTTCACACTTATCTGATGATGATGAGTATGATGATGACTATGATGATGACAACAACTATGATGATAATGATGATGATGATGGTGGTGATGACAATAATGATGGTGATACATAGGCTAAGCAAACTTGTTCCACTCTAATAAACATAAGTACTACGATAGCTGGATAAACTTTCCCTCCCAAACTCCACATAAAAAATCAGATTTTTCATTGTGTGAGCTTGACTCTTCACCTACTACAAACTTTAAGCATAGACTCAAGTTTAAAAACAATCAAAACAGAGAAATAGCACTCCATTCTGACGAAGCTTTTAAAGATAGAGAAATAGACCACCAGTGGATGTTTCAAGTAAAAGATGTTGTCAGTTTTTTTTGGACAAGTGGTTCAAAAACTATGACATATAAACTTGACTCTTTAGGTACTAAAACATTAGTACATTACTGGTTCATACACATCGTGTATCCCCTTTACTTAACTCTTGAAGATAAGTACTATTTCTTACACTCAGGAGCCGTAACTATTAACAACAAAGCTGTCTCTTTTATGACACGGTCTCGTGGAGGAAAGTCAACTTTAACCGACTACTTTTTAAAACAGGGTCATACACTCTTAACTGATGATAAACTTGCTACATACGAAGATGAAGAAAAAGTTTATGCAGTAGCATCTTACCCTTACCATAGACCATACCGTGGGTATGAGACCTTAGGAGAGTATGTAGAAAACTTTGAGTCAGAGGTTTTGGTTTTAGGGACTATATATATACTAAAAAAAGAGGATGCAAGTGCAGAAGTAGAGATAGTAGAGCTCAAAGGCATAGAGAAGTTTACACACATCTACCAAAACAGCGAGATAGCATTTTTACTTGAGTTTTCTGATCAGATGAACTACTTAGGCTCACTAGCAAAAAAAGTTTCTGTTTTTAGTATCAGTATACCTTGGGATTTAACAAGACTTGAAGAAGTTTATACTAAAATCATACAACATCAAAACACTTTAAACCCTGGAAAACAAAATGTATAAAAATAAAACATATACCATCTCACCATCAGTAATGCTACAACACATAGACGATGAGTCTTTACTTATGGATGCTAACACAAAACTTTTTTATGAACTCAACGATATGGGTTCGGTACTATGGGAAACACTACAACATCATACAAACTTTGATGGCGTTGTAAAAGAGATGCTCCAAAACTATGATGTCTCCCAAGAACAACTTCAAAATGACCTGATGCTATTTAGTAAAGAACCCATAGAAAAAGAGATGATCATCATAAATGAAGAGTGTTAACCATATAAACGAGTTACTCCTTGAAGCTACAAGACTTCAGCCTAATGTCTCAAAACTCAACAAACTCATAAGTAAGGTAGAGGACTATAAAGCACTACAAAACTACAGTTTTTTACATGGTGTACTCCCTTTAGTATATAAAAGTCTCAAACATCCAGATGTAAAGATAGACAAAGATGTACTTTTAGCTTTTAAACAGAAGTTCATAAGCATATCGCAAAAAAACATGCAAATGACAGCAGAACTCATAACCCTCACAAAGCTTTTTAAAGAACATAAGATAAAGATGCTCCCTTTTAAAGGCCCTACTCTCTCACAGCTTCTTTACAATGACATAAACTCAAGACAGTACGGTGACTTAGACATACTTGTAAACGAAGAGTCTTTATGTGAGGCACAAGAACTCATGTCTCAACATAACTACAAGATGGAACTTCCTAAAAAGTTTCTAAAAAACAGACTCTTTTTAAAAGTAGGTAAAGATATACATATGCATAACTCTACTTCAGCTAACTTAGTAGAACTTCACTGGAAACTATTTGAAACAAAGTTTGTGTTTAACAAAAAAGATTTCTCGAACCAGTCGCAAACTGTTTTAGTGAACAACACACCCATAGAGACCCTGAAAAACGAAAACCTTTTACTCTACCTCTGCCTACATGGGTCCAAACACTTTTGGGAGCGTTTAGAGTGGATAGTCGACATAGATAGGCTCATAAATGTAGCCAAAAACTTAGACCTCAAAGAGATAGAAGAACAAGCTATAAAGATGAAGTCAAAAAGACTTTTTTACTTGGGACTAAGTGTTTCTCATGCTATGTTCTATACTCCACTCCCTTTAGATATAAAAAAGGCAATTGAAGAAGATAAAATAGTCCAAGAAATGACAAAAAAAATAGCAGCTAACTTTTCAAAAAACAACATAGGTAAAAAATCTACAGAACCTTTTAATTTAGATGAAATCAAAAATGTTTCAGCATTTACACAAAAAAATAAAGACACTCTAAAATCAAGGTTTATTTACTACTTTAGCCTCAAAACAGGTGATATTTTGATGGTAAATCTACCTTCATATCTCTCATGGTTTTACCATATTTTAAGACCTTTTAGACTAGTAGGTAAATACTTAAAGCATATATTTTCATAATTTATTATATAATGTGCTAATTATATTTGTGGGAGATTTTTATGAAAACAAACTTTATAAACCTTAGTGCAGCAGCCTTACTTACTACTCTACTTAGTGCTTGTGGTGGTGGCGGAGGTGGTTCGAGTGACGCTTCCACACCAACAGCTACACCTACAACAAAAACTGTACAAACAGTAGCTAGTGTACCAACATCAAGAAACACGATGTTAATGGTAAACACGAGTGAGCTTGAAGGTTTAAAAGTCAGCTGTGCTTTACAAGATATGCTCACACAAAAAGATGGCTCTTTTAACTGTACAAACTTTCCTATAAAAGTTTTTCTAGGTTCGCTTGAGATAGGAACACTAAAAAATAAAACAAATGACAATATATACTATACTCAAGATATCATTGGTGTAAACCGTGGGGCTATAGCGCATGCAGAGGTTACAAAAATATCTATGATTTTGCAGTCTTTAGACAAAGATGCACTTCCACTTAACGGCATAACACTCACAAGCAACACCGTAGACCTTTTAAACACCCTCCTCGTACCAAACAAAAAACTACAAGACTACTCTTTTGAAGATATCAACTATCTTATAGAAGACATCATAAGACTAGACAAGACACAGAACAAGAACTCACAACTAAAAGCAGTCTCTCAAGAGATAGCACAAAGCAACTTAGCAACACGGATGGTAAGTCTAGTACCTCAAACATATACCTCAAGATCTGCAGGGAGAATATAAAAAATGAACACAACTATAAAAAAATACCTCTCCATAGGACTAACCCTAGCACTCATAGTAGTAGCTTCAGTACTCTTTTTACAAAACAGACAAACGCCAACTCCTAAAAAAGAGATAGCTCAAAGAGTAGCTCCCTTAAACTACCAAGGCGCTATGCTCATAAAAGAGATGGACGACATAGCTGACATAATGGCAGAGATAGAGGAAAACCCTCCTGCAGGTGGAGCAACTTTTGACATAACTACTATGGCAAGGAGTATAACTGCTGAAGCACTTAAGGCATTTTCTAACTCTACTGAGCATGCGCTTCCACTAGTAGCAAGCTGGAATGTAGGCGAATACGAGGGTATGGACCCTGAGTACCTACTTAAACAGATAGAAAAAGGTGAACATATACTTGTTTCTTGGAAACTTGACCCATACTACTCAGACTATATAGGAAGAAGTTACTATGAAAGCTCCATAAAAAAAGCAGCTTCACTTAACTTGCCTTTGGTTTTCATACTTCCAGCACCAGAGTCTGCACTTACTTATGACAGCTACTACAGAAACTTCTCTACAATGTGGAATGCAAACGTAGTAGACACTCAAAACAACATACTAGACAAACTATCTCCTTTTGGACCAGATGTACTTTGGAGTGAAGTAGGAAACAAGTGGAGTAGTAGCCCATTAATGGCACAAATCCAAGAGTGGTATCCTAACCCTCCTCTTGTTCTTTTTGTAAGTAGAGATGAAGCAGCTAAACTCTCATGGAGTGATGTAGAAAGTTCTTCTCGTTACAAGCAAGCTTACCCAACACCACAAAGCGATGCGTTTAAACGAACAATCATCGGTGGAAAATGGATAGAGAAGTACCGTCTACTAAAAGAAGGCTTTAAACAAGGTTTTGTAAAAACAGCATGGAAGAGTAATGTAAAGTTTATAAGCCATAACAAACTCCCAGATAACTTCGGTAAAGTAAACAACTGGCAAGACAATGCCACAACAACAATCCAGTATATGAATGTATGGCCCCTCACTTCAAACGCCATAACAGTAGACTTTAACCTAGAGAACTTAAAGTCAGCCTTAACAGCAAACTCACCACAGGTTCTAGCAAACAACTTACCATTTATGCTAAACGAAGCAAAAGCATTCAAACCAGACTTTGCCTACCAACTCAGCATAAATGACAATGAAAAAACAAACACTCTTCCAGCATACCGAGGGTTCACACAGTTTGCTCTATGGTTTTTAAGACCAAGTACTATAAGACAGGCTTCTACATTTACCGACCAAACTATGCTTTCGCCTCTGTTTCAAGAAGTAGTAGACTCAGTAGAACTCATACACTACAACAGTGTACTAGCAGACTTCTGGAGAAACGCGAGCCTAGTAAATAATGGAAAGAGTAACTTCAACAAAAACATACCAGCACAGTATGTAAATGCTCCAAGATGGTTCCTACTAGATGTAGACACAAACCCACTAAGACAATGGGCAACAACCGATGAAGTAGCAGTATGGGCGTTTGCTCTAGTAAAAGGTAAGGCACCAAACAGAGAGTGGTTAGTATATGTACAGTCCCCACAAGGAGATATGAACGATGTAACCGTAACAGTACCAGGGTATAAAGATATACTTGTAAATAGTAGTGTTATGGGTAGTTTTTATGTTTTGAGGGAGAGTGACTCTCTTAACATTGAACAAATCAAGCAAAATATTAATAAACCTAATCCTAAAAGATTAAAAATACCAAATAAAATTAATGTGAATAATATTCCAGCAAGTTCTATAGTATGGTTAGATGATTATTCGGGAGAAAAATCTCCTGTTAAAGATGCAGTTAAAGCATTTAAAGATGCAGTCAAAAGATGTAATAATAGTGATACACTAAATGTAATTGGTATTAGAGGAAATTATCCTATTAAAAGTTATGCAGTTGGTCAAACTTCTGGAGCTATTATAAAAAAAGATTTAACAATAATTGGAGAAACTCAAGTAGTATTTGATATTTATAATAACTTGTCAATTGAAGCACCATTATTACTACAAACATCAATTGTACAAAATGTAAAACGTGGAGATTTAACCATAAATTTAGAGTCTGTTTCAAATATTAATATAGGTGATTTATTTGTTATAGAAAGTGATAAGGTTGCTGAGCGTGGTTGGAAATATAGAGCCAACGATATAAGCCCCATTACAGCTATCGATTATTCTTTAAATACTATTACTTTATCTGAGAAACCAAACTTTAGCTATTCTGCAGAAGAAGCTATAAAGGTTAAAATATACAAACATATAGAATTAACTATTCAAAATATAAGTGTTAATAATAAAAGTGAAAAACACTCACTGAGGTTTACTGGGTTTAGTAAAATTAATGCTAGAAATATTCAGTCTCTAGACGCTGACAATATTAGACAAGGATCCAATGGTCTTTTATTTACACAAAGTTATGCTTTAGCATTTAAAGATTTAAAAACAGATGGAGGCTTATATCCATTTTTAATATTAAATTCACGAAATATATTAGTTGACGGAATCATATCACAAAATAGTCGTCATCCTTTTGATACTGCTATGTTTTCATCAGATATTGAAGTTATGAATGTCGTAGGAAAAAATAATACAGCTACTGTTGAATGTCATCCATCATTTAATGTTTATTGGCATGATGTTAAATTTACAAATGACACTCAACTAACTACAGTAAGAGCCGTCGGTGTAAAACTA
>NZ_JAEMVC010000055.1 GCF_029215985.1 Sulfurimonas sp. SAG-AH-194-C21 | reverse complement strand
TACAAAGTGCGAACTGGGCAGATACAGTTCAGCTCAAAGGTTTTATGTCAACAGCATATCAAAAAACAGATACAAAAACATCTTTTAATGGTGAAGGTTTAGCTGGTATAAATGAAGATGGTGTTTTTAACGGAACAAAACTAGGAATTAATCTTACAATTCCAATAAATAATAAAATAACTGTTGCTACTCAGTTTTTAAGTATTTTAGAAGGTGCTGAAAACTACAACACTCACTTAGACTGGGCTATCATATCTTACAAATTAACAGATGAGTTACAATTTCGTGCAGGTAAAATTAAATTTCCTACAGGAATTTTAAATGAGTATAGAGATGTGGCAAATTCATATCCATGGATTTCAACACCTGTTTTATTTTATTCAACAGAAGCTATTGGACCAAGGAATACAAGTGAGTCTTATACTGGTGTTAGTGGACTAGGTGAGTACTATATAGAAGACACACTTATAAGTCTTGATATTTTTACTGGTGAGGTTGAGGCAGAAGAGATGTACTTAAGACAACTAATCGGAGCAAAACTTTTTCTAAACTGGGATGATACACTAAACTTACAAGCAACATATTATCAAGGAGAGATGGTTAGAATGGCTGGAATGGTAATGACAAATAGTGCTATTCACTCAAATTATGCTTTTGGTATGAATCTTGACTGGAATAATATTATTGCTTATGCAGAATGGGCGAAGACAGATACTCAAGACGATACTACAAGCGGTACGAGCTGGTACACTACACTTGGTTATCAAATTGATGACTGGTTGCCACATATCACATACCAATCACTCGAGAGAGGAATAGGTTCAACAGATGAACACCTCCAAAATATGACAACATTAGGTCTGCGTTATGATCTTTTTGATAATGCAGATGTAAAGTTTGAGTATAGTTATATTAATACTCCTACCGGCGCTGGTCTTTTTGAAGATGAAACATTCAATCCAACAACAGATAAAAATGTAAACATGTTTGGTGTTGCATTTGATTTAGTATTTTAAGGAGGATAGAGATTATGAAGTTAATTAAAAAGTCATTTATATTTTTAGCTTGTACACTAGTGCTATCTACACAAAGTCTTGTAGCAGATGGTGCTGTTATAACTAATAAAACTACAGCGATTGATTCACTTAGTGCATCTGATGTAAAATCATTTTTCATGAAGAAAAAAACATCTTTTTCAAATGGAAAAAGTGTTGAAGTTGCAGATCAAACAGAAGATAGTGATACATATAACGAGTTTACAAAGACGGTTATAGGTAAAAAGCCAAAAAAACTAAAACGATACTGGTCAAAAAGAGTCTTTTCAGGTAAAGGTACACCTCCAAAAGTAGTAGGAGATGATGCAGCAATGTTAAAGTGGGTTGCTAAAACACCAAATAGTCTTGGATACATCTCTGCTGATAAAGTGGATGACTCAGTTAAAGTTCTTCTCAAGTACTAAATCACAAAGTAAGTAACAAATTTTATATTGTTGCTTACTAATACTACTTTACTTACAAATCTTCTTCTTTTTTTGTTATAATCGCGTATAAATAAGGATGTTGATGAAAAAAATAATTGGTTTGGCTATTATCGCTTTAGGGATATTTTTAGAAGTGATGTGGCTTGGGTTTGTATTTGGAAGTATTATTATCGGAATTTTACTTCTCATTTTCGCACCAAGAATTCTTTTCTTTCCTTTTAACTTCTTTTTACTCATCGGTTTAAGACTCATCTATGCACAAGCATTTAAACAGTTTGAAGAAGCTCGTAGAAATGGACAGAGTTATAGTGGTTTCTCAAACTCTAGTTATTCACGAGGTTCAGGGTCTTACCAAAGAGCGACACCTGTTAATAAAATGGCAGAGTACTACACGGAATTAGAGTCTAGTGCTAGTGATGATTTCTCAGTTATAAAGAAAAATTATAGACGACTTATGAAAGAGCATCATTATGATTCACTTGTGAGTAAAGGACTTCCAAAAGATATGTTGGAGTTCTCAGAAGAGAAAACAAAAAGACTTAACGAAGCTTATGCTGCCATAAAAGAGGCTAGAGGATAAGTCATGAAAGTATCTGATGTAAGTTCTATACTCAACAACAAGGATCGTTTACTCACTCAAACATATTTTGATTTGCAACGTCACTTTGAAGAGAAGTATGGCAAAGATACTGTTGTGTTTATGGAAATAGGTACTTTTTATGAGGTCTATGAAGTCAACAATGATGAAGAACAGATAGGAAAAGCTAAAGAGATAGCTGAACTACTTAACATCCAACTCACTAAAAAAAATAAAAACATCATAGAAAACTCAGATAAGAACCCTCTTTTAGCTGGTGTTCCTGCTGTAAGTTTTGAACGCTACTTAAGTCGTATTATCTCAGAGCAGAAGTACACTGTCATCGTTGTAAAACAAAAGGGAACTCCTCCAAAGATAAGCCGCTACATCGCACAAATAGTCTCCCCTGGAACAAACTTTGACCACATAGTTGATAATGATGATAATTACATAGTCTCTATAGTCGTAGATAAGTTTAGAGATGTGTATAGTGTTGGGTACTCGGCAATAGATGTAACAACGGGAAAGACATGGTTATATGAAACACACTCTACAAGTGAAGATCCTGCTTATGCACTTGATGAGGTTTTTAACCTTTTAAATGTTTACCGCACAAGTGAGATAGTAGTTACTTTTTTAGATGGCATAACTGATCAACGCCATATCATGGCGTACCTTGAAATCCCTGATCATTATCACTACTCAGTAAATAACCAAAGACCTAAAATTGACTTTCAAAATGAGCTTTTTAAAGAGGTCTATCAGATACAGTCACTTCTCTCACCCATAGAGCATTTAGACCTAGAACGCAGCCCTATGATAACTGAGTCTCTAGCTATTCTTATACACTTTGTTATAGAGCATGACTACCACATAGTTCAAAAGATGTCTATGCCTCGCCTTATTGACAATCGCCGCTTTATGTACCTTGGTAACAATGCCTTAGAGCAGATGGGAATTATCTCTAAGGATAGGCAAGAGTTTACACTTTTAAAGATGATGGATAAAAGTGCGACGGCAATTGGTCGGCGTTTACTCAAAGAGAGACTCCTTAACCCCATAATGGAAGCAAGTGAACTTGAACGTAGATATAACCTTATAGAGAGAGTGAGTTCTCATGTTCGCTACCTAGATGAGATGATGCGTGGCGTTTATGACTTAGAGCGTTTGTCACGTAGACTAAACCTAGGGCGTTTGCATCCTTTTGAGATGAACCATGTCTATGACTCAATGCAATCTGTCAAAGAGTTGATGCTTTATGTTAAAAAGCATAAGATTCAAAAGACTCCTTTTCATGAGAGCGAAGTTGAAGAGTTTTTACGTGACATAAGTAAAAGTATAGACCTCGATGTCTCTCGTCGTTTTACAAACAACACAGTAGATGAGAACTTCTTAATGAATGGTGTGGATGAGTCTATAGATACTCTTGTAAAAGAAAACAGTGTTATGCTCATCGCGTTTGAAGACATTATGAAAAAAATAGAACTAATTTTAGAGTCTGTAAACGCAGGGAGTGCTTCACGACATGTTTCTTTAGGTTTACTAGAAAAAGAGGGTTATTATATATCGCTTTCTAAAAATCGTTTTTCTATGATAGAGAGTGCTTTTAAAGTAGATGAAGAGTTCTCTACTTATAATGTAAAAAAATTGACAAACTCTGTTAAAATAACTTCTACTTTTACAGATGACTTGTCTGATAGAATTATGAAAAATCGCCGTAAAATAGTAACACTTGTAAAAGAGAAATATATCCAACTTCAAGGACTTTATGAGCGAAGATACTCGCTTCTTTTTGACCGTGTTATAGCCTATGTATCTGACCTTGATGTTGGAGTAAGCTCTTCTAAAGTTGCACAGACTTACAAACACTCTCGCCCTATGATAGTAGAACCAAAGGGTGAAGAGAACTTTATGCAGATTATGCAACTTCGTCATCCCCTCATTGAAACGCAGGAACGCGGTGGTATTTATGTGCCAAATGACATAGTTATGGGAAATCGTGAGTATATGGATTTGCCGCACCCTGAGACTGTAATGCTTGAAGTCTCTGTACATGACGGACATGATATAAATGGTGTTTTACTGTATGGTATCAACTCAAGTGGTAAGTCATCTTTGATGAAGAGTATAGGTCTTGCAACTCTTATGGCGCAGTCTGGATTTTTTGTATCTGCTGCAGTTATGAAGTTTAGTATTTTTGATTCACTTTTTACTCGTATAGTCTCAAAAGATAACCTTGCAAAAGGTCTTTCGACATTTGCAGTAGAGATGCTTGAACTTAAAAATATTTTTAACCGTGCAACTGTTCGCTCTCTTGTTTTAGGGGATGAGATAAGTCATGGAACAGAGACACTCTCAGGAGTAGCTATCGTAGCTTCTGCTATCAAAAAACTTGCAAAGACAAGGTGTCTCTTTCTCTTTGCAACACACTTGCATCAACTCTCAACTATGAAAGAGATAACGAGTCTTAACAATGTAGTCGATCTACATCTAAGTGTAGAATACGATGAAGAGAGTGATAAGTTACTCTTTAACCGAGTTTTACAAGCAGGAAGTGGAAGTAGCATCTATGGTTTAGAGTTTGCAAAGTCTTTGCATATGGATAGTGAGTTCTTAGAAGAAGCGAACAAAATCCGTAAGCGTTTGTCTAATGATTTTGATGAGTTAGAACTTCTTGTAAAGAAGAAAAAGTCAAAATACAACAAAGAGTTGTATGTAACTAAGTGTGTTATCTGTGGGGCTATGGCTGAGGATGTGCATCATATCTCTCAACGCAGTCTAGCGGATAGTGCAGGATTTATCGGGCATTTTCATAAGGACAATAAACATAACCTTATACCTTTATGTAAAGAGCATCATAACCAGATACATGAGGGAAAACTTCAAGTAAATGGATTTGTTATGACATCTAAAGGTTTAGAGTTACAGTTTGAAGAGCAGATGAATAAGCCAAAGGTTCAAAAGCAAGAAGAGCCTGAAATAAATGAGCCTGTTGAGGTCAAAGAAATAAAAGACGAACCTAAGGGTTTTGTTCTTGATGATTGGTAGGAAGTAGTATGGAAAGTGTTTTTAAAATGATAGAGTTACTTGCGTTTATGATGTTTGTATCTTCGGTTGGTGGACAAGCTTGGATAGCTTTTTTAGATATAGTAGGGCATTTCTCACAAAAGTTGGAGCAGTATCGCCCAGCACCAGTACAAGATAAATACTCTCGTATAGTGGTGGTAATAGGCTTAATAGTTTGGTATATAAGTGCTAATGATTATACATTAGTATTTGGAGAATGGGAATTAAACTAAAAGAGTTTTAACACACTCATTTATCCGTTTTCCATCAGCTTTTCCAGCTAACTCTTTACTCGCCATTCCCATAACTTTTCCCATATCTTTCATAGTTGATGCTCCAACTTTTTGGATGATACTTTTAAGTGCAGCTGAGAGTTCATCATCAGGCATTTGTGCTGGAAGATATACTTCATAGTATGCTATTTCGCCTAACTCTATTGCTAGTAAATCCTCACGACCGGCATCTCTATATGCAGTTGCTGCATCATTACGGCGTTTAACTTGTTGTTGAATGATTTTAATAACATCATCATCGCTTAACTCTTTTCTTTCATCAACTTCTATCTGTTTAAACGCAGACATGAGTAAACGCAGGGCATCGCGTTTTTTTGTATCTTTTGCTTTCATTGCTGTTTTTACAGCTGTATTAATTGTTTCTCTAAGTAACATACTAAAAATCCTTTTTTTGGAACTAAAATTGCTAGAATTATAACATGAAAAACATTTTACTTACTACTTTAACATTTATTTTTGCTATACTTACCTTAAGTGGTTGTACAGCTGGCCTGACAGAACCTGAGATTGACTTTGAACCACCCAAGTATGTAGAACAGATGCCTGCTCGTGAAGATAAAAAAGATTTTGCATCTACTGGTAGTATTTTTGGACAAGGGGATAACCCTCTCTTTTCAGATCATAAGGCTATGAACTTAAATGATATAGTTACCGTGATAATTTCTGAAACAGCTAGAAGCTCAAATGTTGGTGCTAAACAACTTAGTGAATCAGACACTTCAACACTAGGTGGTGGAGTATTTACAACTGGTGGTGCGACAACTGGTACAGGGGCAAATGGCATGTTAAGTAATGCACTAGGATCTGTAAATGGTTATACAAATGCAGGGTTTAATACAAGCTCAGAGATGAACTATAATGGACAGGGCAGTGCAACAAAAGATGCAAGTTTTACGACAACAATTTCAGCTCGTGTTGTAAAAATACTACAAAATGGAAACTATTTTATTTCAGGTAAACGAGAAATTCTTATAGATGACCAAAAACAGATAATTCAGATAAGTGGTGTAATCCGCCCTTATGATATAGACCAGAATAATAATATTAACTCTTCACAAATGAGTGAAGCAAAAATTCTTTATAAAACTGAAGGGGATGTGGAACGTGCTACGAAACAAGGTTGGGGAACTAAAGCGATTCAGGCTGTTTGGCCTTTCTAGCTTACTATATATACTTTTAACGAGTTCACTTTTTGGTATGAGTTTTGAGGACTTTACAAATACAGAAAATAGTGCTTTTAAAAAGTATCG
>NZ_JAEMVC010000054.1 GCF_029215985.1 Sulfurimonas sp. SAG-AH-194-C21 | reverse complement strand
GAATTCTTAAAAAACAGTATAAATATCAATCCACCAACTAACCAAAAAATAGAATCCTTCGCATCTGGTAAATTTCCTGTATAGTCACCAAAATGAAGGTTGTAGTCACTTAAAAATGATAAGGTATCAGACAAAGAACTTGCTAGTACAACATTATCCAAACTAAACATACTTCCTAAAATCTCAACTGCATCACCCCACTCTTTAGCCCTAAAAAACACCCAAGCAATGTTAATAAAGTTAAAAGTAATCAACCAAGCCAACCAAGTCCACAGTGTAAAACCTAACTTACTCCAAGCTCGATGTATAACTAATGCTATACCATGTAAGAAGCCCCAAAATACAAATGTCCAACCAGCACCATGCCAAATACCACCAATGATAAAAGTTGCTAAGAGATTAGTATATGTTCTAAATTCACCTTTTCTATTTCCACCAAGAGGAATATAAATATAATCTTTTAAAAATCTACTCAGAGTTATATGCCATCTTCTCCAAAAGTCTTGTATATCCGTTGCTTTATATGGAGAGTTAAAGTTAATAGGTAGTTTAATGTTAAAAAGAAGTGCAGCACCTATTGCCATATCTGTATAACCGCTAAAATCAAAGTAGAGTTGAAAAGTATACGAGAGTGATGTTGCCCAAGCCTCAAAAAGGTTAAGTGTTGTAGCTACATCAAAGCCTTGTGTAGCCCATACTGCAAAAGTATCAGCGATAACAACTTTTTTAAATAAACCAATAGAAAATATAAAAAGTCCCATTGCTATATTCTTATAGTTTTTTACTTTATTTCTTGTCTTAGCAAACTGAGGCATCATCTCTTTATGATGGACAATAGGACCTGCAATTAGTTGAGGAAAAAATGTCACAAACAGAGCATAATTTAAAAAGTCATATTCTTTTGTTTCCTGTCTATAACTATCTACAAGATATGATATTTGTTGAAAAGTAAAAAAGCTAATAGCAAGTGGTAGTGCTAAATCTAATGTAGGAATATTAGCATCTGTTAAAAAATTGAAGTTGTCTATCATAAAATCAGTATATTTGAAATAACCGAGTAAGGCTATGTTTGAGACTATACCAAAAGTTAAGAGAGACTTTTTTGAAAACTTATGATGCTTCTCTCCACCTTCTTTATTTAGACTATTACCAATAATATAATTAAAAAGCATTGAGGAAAGAATAATTGGTAAATAAGATATATTCCACCAAGAGTAAAAGAACAAACTACTAAAAACTAAAAAGCCTTTAGAAGCTTCTGTCAACCTCTTGTGGTTAAGGTAAAAGTATATAAAAAATGTAACTGGTAAAAAGGCGAATATAAACTCGTAACTGTTAAATAGCAAATTTCACCCTTATTTTATACATTTATCAAAGGTATCATTAAGTGTAAAACTCTCTATACCACCGAACAAACTCATCAATCCCATCTTTGAGATTTGTATCAGGCTTGTACCCAAAGTCATTTATAAGCCCACTTACATCTGCATAGGTACTAACTACATCTCCATCTTGCATAGGCATAAAGTTTTTTTTCACTTTTTTACCGAGTGCATCTTCTAGTGTCTCTATAAACTTCATAAGTGGTAGTGGTGCATTATTTCCTATATTGTAGAGTCTGTATGGTGCGGACGAGCTATTTATTGCTGGTTCTTTTGCATTCCACTCTATGTTTGCGTTTGCTGGCTTGTCTATGACTTTTATAATTCCATCTACTATATCATCTATGTAAGTAAAGTCTCTACTCATCTTACCATTGTTAAACACTTTTATAGGTCTATCATTAAGTATAGCATCACTAAAGAGCATTGGTGCCATATCTGGACGTCCGAATGGTCCATAAACAGTAAAGAACCTTAGTCCTGTTGTTTGTATACCATAGAGGTGAGCATAAGTATGTGCCATCATCTCGTTAGACTTTTTTGTAGCAGCATAAAGACTTACTTGGTGTTCTGTTGTGTCTGTTGTTTTAAAGGGTTGTGATTCATTGAGTCCATAGACTGATGAGCTACTTGCATAGCTTAGATTTTTGACACCATGGTTTCTGCATCCCTCTAAGATATTTAAAAATCCCATTACATTACTCTGTATATATGCATGAGGATTTTCAAGTGAGTACCTCACTCCTGCTTGTGCAGCGAGGTGCATCACAGCATCGAATTTTTCTGTTTTAAACAGATTGTCCATAGCTTTTTGATCTGCTAGGTCTAGTTTATAGAAACTATGTTTAGGATTAGTCGTTGATACTGTTTTTTTATTTTCTAGTATATCTTCTTTATTTATACCTAACTCTTTAAGTCTTCCGTATTTTAGGTTCACATCGTAGTAGTCATTTATGTTATCCATACCTATAACTATGTCCCCCCGAGCTAATAGTTTTTTTGCTAAGTGGTAGCCTATAAAACCTGCTGTTCCTGTTACTAGTATCTTCATTACTAGATTGACCTCACCCTTTAAGCTTCTTCTTCAAAATAATTTTTCCACTTTCAACACCCGGCTGATCATAAGCATTGATATACATAAATTTTGCACACACAGAAGTAAGGAGTTCATACTCGTACATTAGACTTGCTATTGCACACTCGTTTACACCTTCTATACTTATTACATCGCAAGGGATGTCTCCTAGGCTATTTATGGACTCGATAGTTGCATCTGCTTGTTTATTTAGAAGTGAAGAGAACTCTATGTTGTTGAGATAATTTAACTCTTCTAAACCATCAAGTTCTATTGCTGGAATTTTTAAGTTGTTATCAAAATCATCTACTTTGATGACAGTAACAGTTTTATCGCGTTTACCCTCTACTATAAGCTGTAAAAAAGAGTGTTGATCTATGGGGCCTATGATACCAATAGGAGTAAGACCTTGACGTGTGCTATTTCTGTCAAGCTTACCTAAAGATTCTCCCCAAAGTTGAATGTACCATTTATTAAAACCCTCTAAACGCGAGGAGTAAGAGAAAACTACATTAATATTAAATTTATTTTTATACTCTACAAAAAATCTTGCTTTTTTGATAATGTTTTTATAACTTGTATTTTTAGAAAAGAAAGAGTCGTGAGTATTTTTTATCCCTTTCATAACTTCATCAATATCTATGCCTACGATAGCTAAAGGTAGTAGTCCAACAGCAGAAAAAACAGAAAAACGTCCACCCACATCTTTTGGAATTTCAAATCTTTTCATACCCTGTATTTTTGCATATGCATTAAGTTTTGAGTCAAACTCTGTAACAATAACAGTATTATATTTATCAATTTTTACAAGAGAGTGAATGTATTTAAATATTGAGATTGTTTCAACTGTTGTTCCAGACTTAGATATAACTACAAAAAGGGTATCTTCAAGGTCTATTACTTCAAGTTTTGCTTCTATATCTATTGGGTCTGTAGTTTCTAAAAAGTAGAGTTTTTTACTAAGATTTTTTGAGTGTTTCAAAAACTTATAAATAGCATATGTACCGAGTGTACTTCCACCTATACCTATAACAACTATATTTTTCTGCTTTACAGTTTTTGCATACTCTGTAAAAATAGTTGTTTCTTGATTTGCAAGGTTATAGTAACCTATAGACTCTTTTTCTTCTTCTATCTTTTTAAAAAGACTTGCATTTGATATAGTTGAATTATAGTTATCGATACAGTTCATACTTAACTCTTTTTATAAAAATAATTAGTCGCTTCCACAAAACCATCAACACTACCACAGTCAAATCGTTTTCCATCAAACTTATAAGCTATAACTTTGCCTATTTTTGCCATTTCTAAAAGGGCATCTGTAATCTGTATCTCACCACCTTTTCCAGGTTTAGTTTTTCTAAGCACATCAAATATATCTGGTGTTAAGATATAACGACCAATAATAGCAAGGTTAGATGGTGCATCTTTTGGATCTGGTTTTTCTACCATATCGTTTACACGGACTAAAGAATTTTTACCATAAGAATTATCTTTAATAGTATCACCTGCAATGACACCATACTTATTACTATCTTCTGGTGGAATCTCTTCTACGGCAACTATACAGCACTGGTACTTCTCATAAAGTTTTACCATTTGTTCTAAAACACCATCTTTATCATTATCACATAAGTCATCTGCTAGTACAACTGCAAATGGCTCATTTCCTATAAGTGTTTCACCTGTAAGTATTGCATGACCCAAACCCTTCATCTCTACTTGACGAGTGTATGAAAAAGTACAAGCATTAATAACACTACGTATCTCAGTTAAGTAACTCTCTTTACTAGTTCCTTTTATCTGATGCTCTAGTTCATATGAGATATCAAAATGATCTTCGATAGAGCGTTTACCGCGTCCTGTAACTATTGCCATTGTAGTTAAACCTGCATCTATCGCCTCTTCAACACCATACTGTAAAAGTGGCTTCGTGAGCACTGGTAACATCTCTTTTGGAATCGCTTTTGTAGCTGGAAGGAAACGTGTTCCATAACCTGCAGCAGGAAATAGACATTTTTTAATTTTACTCAATTTAGACCTTTAATTTATAAATTTTAACATTTGGATTTAAAATCACTGCTTCAAAAAGCTCACTGTTTACATTTTCTAAGACCATCAGTTGAATGTATAAAGAATTATACATCTTCTCATCAAGGATTAAAAAGGTATTGTAGTTTGACATAAATATAACATTTATATTAGCTGTCGTATTTATTACTTGAACATCCGTATGAAGCTTCATATCTTTATCGTAAGAAGTTTTTACAAACCTATTTATAGGGACCACCTGAGTTCCTACCGTAATATTTGATGTTGTTTTATCGAGAACAATACCTCGACCAAAATCAATTTTTGAATTACTATCTTTAAACTGACGACTTACATAGAAGAAAGGATTTTGTTTTTTCTTTCCTGTCATAAGGTCCATATGAGAAAAAAGTGCCACAGTAGGTACTATATTAAGCATTCGGTAGGGTAAGTAGATGTATATATCTCGTGTCTTCTTTGGTAATTTAATATTAGATTTAAGTGCTGATAAAAACTTATTTGTATCTTTAAAAGCATAATCAAGTGTCATCTGCTCTATTGTTGATCCTGTTCTATTAGACTCAAAATTGCTCTCTGTGTACTCAACAGCAAGTCTTGCCATTTTTGCTGCTTTTTCTTGAGTATTTATCAGCATATAACTCACAGGAAAGTTTATATGACCCTCATGCTGAGAGCCATCACTTAAAGTCTTTACATCAGCATAATAACGAATAGGATAACCATAATCCCACCATGCAATCATATAATCTTCTCTATCAGCGATGGACTTCATCTTGTCTAAAGCCTTTACTTCAGTTGAGTTAAAAACTGTTGGAACCTTATAGGCTTCAATGTGTTTATAATTTGGATACAAAATAGCTAATGTAAACAGAATCATACTAAGTATCTTCATCTTCTGTGTTGGTAGATTTTTTGAAATTTCCGTAATCAGAAATGCGATACCAAGTGCCAAAATAGGTACAGCATAAATAGTAAAACGTAGTCCACCAACAATTGCTAAAAAACCTAATCCAACCAGAGGTAATGCCAGTAACATAATTTTATGTTTATAAGAAAGATATAAGTATCCAAGTAAAGAGAGTACAAAAGTAATAGTATGCCCACTAATACGATTTGCAAATGTTTCAAAAGGAATATGCCCAGCTTCACGAACTGTCTGCATAACAGCAAAAAAGTGTAACTTCAAACCTTCATCCGAACTAATAATAGAATCAGTAAAGACATAAATACTTAATTTTGCCCAAATTGGATTAAATCCACCACTAATAAAAAAAGAAACGATAGCTAGTGCTAATATATAGTAGATATATTTATCAAATCTATTTTGACTAAAAATATAAAAAGTTATACCTACTAGCCCAAGGCGAATGTAACCACTAGTATCCATCATAGCAAACATCATAATGGCTAGTAACTTATAGTTAAAGATATTTTTTTTATCAAATATAAGTGTATAAACTAATATTAATCCAAAAAATGAGAACTCTAAAGAGTAGGACTGTGGATACCACCATCTATACACTAAGATATCTAATGCAGTTAAAAGCAGATAAATATTTTGTTTTGTTTGTACGGCCCAAATGATTGACCATAATAAAAACATAGGTAAGACAATATTTAACATATCATTATCAAAGTAACCTGACATTGTACGGTTATAATAACTCCAAGCAATTGAAGCTAAAAGTGCTGCGATAAGTCCCATTTCTAAGTTTTTAAGTACTTTAGAGATAAGAATAATAGGAATAACTACAAGCGAACTTAAAAATACTGGTAGGTAAAAGATTATAGTTTCAAAGGTAAAAGGTAAAATAATAATCATAAATGCTGTCAACTGCGAAGTTGCTAACCCTATAGGGGAATAATCATTAGGTTGAGAGATCCCACTAACTAAATCACGAGCTCCTTCTGCCCAAGTATACCCATCATTAGTATTTATCATAAACTGATCATTAAAGATAAATGCTTCAGTACCACTAAACTGATAAACCCAAATAAGTCTCATAAGTACTGAAAAAGTAAAAGCAAATAGTATATAAAAAAGTGTAAGTTTAGTTTCGCGAGTAAAAGTGTTCAAATATATAATCCATGTGTTAAAATACTACTACATTAAGTGAATATATTATAACATGTTTTTAGTAATAGTGTGATTTAAAGGGGTGAAAAATGTAATGGCTCCGGATGCTGGAAATTCTAGAAAAGTATACCATAAACTACATAAGACTATAAACAAGGACTTTGTAATTCTATCAAAATCGTTCATTTCCTTTATTATTAGTCATTTTTGGGCACAATTTGGGCACAACACTTAATTAGATTCATCTTTAAAACTAATCATT
>NZ_JAEMVC010000053.1 GCF_029215985.1 Sulfurimonas sp. SAG-AH-194-C21 | reverse complement strand
TGAAGAGGAGTCAGACACTTTAAGTATTGAAGGTTCATTCGAATTTTCAAAGGGTAAAGCTTCATTTGAAACACTTTTAAAACTTCATAAGACTACTGAACGCTTTGATAGTGGCTTTATCCATTTTGAGCGTGCATACACGCTTGATGATGGTATAATGCTGCGACTATCAATGGGTAGTTTTGATAGACCGGAGCATTTATACCTGATTGTAAAAGAAGGTAGTGTCTCTTACTATCCTGATTTACCGCTCAAGTCACGCAGTAATTTGAAAGCACACAAATATTTAGATAAGGTCTTAAATGGATAAAGTCATAGTTGCCGATAATCTTTCTCTCTCATACTCTAAGGATGAAACAATCATCAATAAAGTAAGTTTTTCCATAAACTCTGGTTCTTTTGTTTTTATAACAGGTGCTAGTGGTAGTGGAAAATCAACACTGTTAAAGTCTCTTTATGGAGCTTTAAAACCCCAAGAGGGTAGCCTAGTTGTAGCAGGGGTTGAACTTAAAGGTGTGACAAAATCTAAGTTAAACTTACTCCGTAAACATACGGGTATAGTGTTTCAAGACTATAAACTTGTAAAAGAGTGGACTATAGAGAAAAATATCATGCTTCCACTTATCATAGGTGGATATGACAAAACAATTCAGCAAAATCAAGTAGATACACTACTTAAACATGTACGACTAAAACACCAAGCGGGTAAATACCCACAAGAGTTAAGTGGTGGAGAACAGCAACGTGTTGCAATGGCACGAGCACTCTCTCATAACCCTGTTCTTATACTTGCTGATGAGCCGACAGGTAACCTTGATGATTACTCATCACAACTCATTTGGAATCTACTTGAAGGTGCAAATACAGACCTTAAATCAACGGTGATAGTTGTAACTCACCATATTCCAGAGAGTATGGGAATTGATTATAAACATTTCCATATTGAGTATGGGAGTATTCATGAAGTCTCTTAGAAACCATCTCTCTTTAGTTGTAGCACTGCTGAGTATTTTATTTTCATTACAAACTTTTATCATCGTAGACAGATCTATAAATGCCTATAAAAATAACCTTTCAAATAACTACTCTTTAGTAGCCGTAAGTCAAAAAATATTAAATGCAAATATCATAAAGAATCAACATAAACTGATAAAAGAGATAGTTTTACTCTCTCCTGACAAGGTGATAAAAAAACTCAATTCAGGAATCAATAAAAAAAATATTGAGCTCTTAAAACTCTCTTTACCAAAATTTTATAAGTTAGTTTTAGTACATTACCCCTCTCCAACAGAAGTAAACAACTTAACAAAATCATTACTACGCGATACTAGTGTTATCAAGGTTGAGACATTTTCAAAAAGTCACGATACTACATATAAACTTTTACTACTTTTTAAAACAGTTATATCTGTTTTCGCGTTTAGTATAGGCATAGTTACAATTTTACTTATCTCTAAAGAGCTTAAAATATGGCAGTTCAAACATACAGAACGTATGAGTATTATGGGACTCTTTGGTGCTCCTACTTGGCTCAGTTCTGCTGTTTTATTTCGCCTTGCTCTTGTAGATGCTTTAATAGCGAGTGCTTTTTCCTTTGTGATATTTTCTTATATAAGTGCAACTTCTTGGGTAGCAGAGGAGCTGTCAAATATTGGTATTAGTGTTGTTGTTTTTGATCCTATATTTGATTTTGGTGTTATGCTTGGCGTTGCACTTGTGCTCTCAACACTCTTAGCTACTTTTATCGTTATAAGCCATAAAGAAGAGGTATGATGCATTTAGTTTTACTTCTTCTCTTAAGTGTAAGTCTTCTTTTTGGAGCATCCAATACTGATAAAAAGATAAGTAAAACCAGCTCAAAACTAAGTAAATACTCAAAAAATTACTCTAAACTCAATAAAAAAATGTCTTTAACTGCAAAGGCAATTTTAAAACAAAAAAGATCTTTAGTCAAACAAGAGAAGTATTTAAAAGCACTCAAAAAAGAGTTAGCACTTAAAGAGTTGTCATATAAAGATAATACTTCACAGTTAAAACTAATGAAAAAATCTCAAAAAAAACTGCATGAACAACAAGAAAAGATAGAAGATAAACTCTCTTTTGTAATTGCTAAGAGTGTTTCACTTTCACTTATTTTAGATGAGGCGAATGCTCAAAGTGCAGATTCCCTTATGGAGTCCGAAGTACTCAAAGCAATGTTAAAAAAAGAGAAAACTAAAGCGACCATTTTAAGTAATACATTTATCACTAATGCAAAAGATATAGACTTCTTAAATCAGCATGCGAGTACTTTAGAAGTGGCTATCGCAAATATAGACTTCAAAAGAAAAAAACTACTAAAAATAAAAGCTACAAATAAAAAAGCACTTACTAAATTAACAAATTCAAAAGCCTCATATAAAAAAGAACTCAAAAGATTACTCAGTAGACAAAATGTGTTAAAAAATACACTTGCAAAATTAAATATCGTAAAAGTTGATGAGATAAAAAAAGCTAAACTTGCAAAAGAACGTAAGGCTGCGTTTGACAAACAAAAGATAGTCTTAGATAAAAACCCTGTAAAAGTAAAAAAACATGGAAGTTCTTATCAGGCAGTAAAGACAAAAAAATACAGAGGTGCTAAAACTATTGCACCTTTAGACTCATATACTATCACTAAAAAGTATGGTACTTATACTGATCCTATTTATGGTATAAAAATATTTAATGAGTCTATCTCTTTAAAACCAAAAAAGATAAATGCAAAAGTAAAAACTGTGTTTAATGGAAAGGTTATTTATGCAGATAAAACGGCTGTATTAAATAATATTGTCATTGTTGAGCATAAAAATGGTCTTCATACTATTTATGCAAACCTTTCTCAAATTAGCCCAAATATTAAAAAAGGCATAAAAATAAAAAGAGGTTATACAATAGGAAGAGTTGAAGATGAACTTATCTTTGAAGTAACACAAAAATCGTATCATATCAATCCGATTAGGCTTTTTAAATAAAACTAAAAAATACTTAAACCAGTTTTATCTGTAAAAAGTTCTAACGCTTTTGTTCCAACAAGGGAGTTTCCTTGTGCGTTTAAACCGGGCGAAAACACAGCTATACTCATTATTTTTGGTACAATAGCAACTATTCCCCCTCCTACACCACTTTTTGCAGGAAGACCGACATTAAATGCGAAGTCTCCTGAGGCATCGTAATGCCCACAAGTTAGCATTACTGCATTTATTCTCTTTGCCCGAGAATCTGTTACATATCTTTGCCCTGATATAGGATCCACTCCATGGTTGGCTAAAAAGAGCATAGAGCGTGAAAGCATTTTAGTATTCATCTCAATACTACACTGCTTGAAGTAGACCTCTACCACCTCTATTACATCATTATCAAGGTTATTAAAACTCTTCATCATATTCGCTAAGGCTAAGTTTCTAAAACCATGAGTCATTTCTGAAGAAGCAACTATCTCATCATAAGTAATACTCTTATCATCTGCAATCATTCGTATAAAAGCTTCTATTTCTTTATATGCATCACTAGGATTTTTGTAGTGGTTTACAAGTGCATCACTTACATTTATGGCCCCTGCGTTTATAAAAGGATTTCTAGGTTTACCATGTTCATATTCGAGTTGTACAAGAGAATTAAAAGGATTTCCTGATGGCTCTACACCAATTCGTTCGTAAAGTTTTATGCCATAGGTCTGTAGGGCTAAAGTAAAACTAAAAACCTTAGAGATACTCTGAATGGAAAATAGTGTATCACTCAAACCAACACTAAACTGAGTTCCATCAAAGAGAGTAAGTGTCATAGCAAATTGATATTTGTCTACATTTGCTAATGCTGGAATATAATCAGCAACTTTTCCTTCTTTTAGCAGAGGAATTATCTCTTTTGCAATATCATTTAGAATAGATTGATAACCCACTAAAATCTCCTTATTTAAGTTGTTTTAGAAATAATTATAGCTAAAAACACTCTATCATGTCGTATATATTTAATTTTTTTATAATCAAGTTTAGATATAATTTTGGAAATAAAAATACAGAGAGAAATATGAACTTTATACAGACTCGTGGAATTGATGAAAGTAGACCAGCAACGGTTACATTTTCAGAAGCAATTTTGGCTCCAATAGCCTCTTTTGGTGGACTTTATGTACCTGAGACTTTACCAGAATTAGGAAAAGAGTTTTTAGAAAAACACCTAAACTCTTCATATAAAGAACTTGCTAAAGATATGTTAAATCGTTTTGAGATTGACATAGATTCTGCAGTAATTGATGAAGCACTTGCTCTTTATGATAAGTTTGATGATAAAAACAATCCTGTTCCTGTAGTAAAAGTAAAAGAAAATCTTTATATCTCTGAGCTTTACCATGGTCCAACACGTGCATTTAAAGATATGGCACTGCAACCTTTTGGTGTAGTTCTCTCATCTATCGCACAAAAACGCGGAGAAAACTATCTTATCTTAGCAGCTACAAGTGGAGACACAGGTCCAGCAGCTTTAGAGACTTTTAAAAATCGTGCAAATGTACAAGTAGCTTGTTTGTATCCTGATGGTGGAACGAGTGATGTTCAGCGTTTACAAATGGTTACTGAAGATGCAGCAAACTTAAAAGTTATCGGTATTCATGGTGTTTTTGATGATGCTCAAAATGCACTGAAGCAACTTTTAGCAAGTGAGAGTTTTAACGCTGCATTAAAGAAGAAGAATGTATCACTTTCAGCGGCAAACTCTGTAAACTTTGGTCGTATAATTTTTCAAATTATTTATCATATTCACTCATACTTAGAGCTTGTTCGTCAGGACGGTATAACTATGGGTGAAAAAGTATATCTTAATGTTCCATCTGGAAATTTTGGTAATGCTCTTGGAGGTTACTATGCTTCAAAGATGTGTGTACCTGTAGAGAAAATAATTATCTCTTCAAATGAAAACAATGTACTTACTAAACTAATTAAAACTGGAAAATATGACCTTAGAGACTGTGCTGTTATGGGAACAACTTCACCTGCAATGGATATCTTAAAGTCATCAAACATAGAGAGAATTTTATTTGATATGTTTGGACCTGAGCGTACTCGTGAGTTAATGCAAAACCTTGAAGAGAAGAACTTTTACGAGTTAAACGCAGATGAACTAGCACAATTACAAAAACATTTTGATGCAGACTTTTGTAAAGGTCATGAAGGTAAAGGATATATAAAAGATACATTTGAAGATGATAAATACCTAATGGATCCACATACTGCTACATGTATGAAGTCTTATGAAACATGTTGTGACCCTAAAATCAAAACTATTGCTTATTCAACTGCTGAGTGGACAAAGTTCTCTCCTATAATTGCGAATGCTTTAAGTGGTGAGATAGATGTTAAAGATATCGAAGCTTTAGAGTCTATCTCTAAGATAGCTTCACTGCCAATACCAGATATGGTTAAAGGACTTTTTACTAAAGAAGTTACACAAAGTACAGTTATAGATAAAGAAGACATCGAAAAAGAGATACTTAACTTTATCTAACTTTGACTTTTATACCTAGAGCTCTTTAGCTCTTTGGTATGCCTTTTCAATAGCTGCCATACAAGCACTTCTAACATTCCCATCTTCTAGAGCACCATAACCAGCAGCAGTAGTTCCACCAGGACTCATAACACCATCTTTAAGAAGTGCAGGGTGAATATCTTGGATTAACTCACCAAAACCACCAAAAAGACCGCGCATAATAGCCATAGCATCATCGCGTTTAAGACCTTGTTTGACCGCACCATCTGTTAAAGCTTCAGCTATAAGTGCTAGGTAAGCTGGTCCACTTCCAGCAAGTCCTGTTGCTATGTCTATCTCTTTTTCACTTGATAACCATCTTGTTTTGCCAATAGCACCTAAAAGCTCTTCAGCTTCTTTCTTGTAAGTCTCATCACCTGTAAGTGTTGTCATTGAAGCACCAACAGAAGCTGCAAGGTTTGGCATGGTTCGGACTACTGCGTTTGTACTGAGGTTGTCTCGAAGTTTTTTTAGTGAAGTACCAGCTAAAACTGAGTATATAACCTCTGCCTTACCTGCAAGCCTTGTGCTGATTTCTTCAACATTTGCAGGTTTAACACAGAGCATAATTGTTTTTTCGTCCATATTAAAGTTATCAAACATATGTTTATCTATACTCACACCTAAGTCACTTTCAAATTTGTTGAGTTTATCTAAACTTCTTCCAACAACTTCTATTTTATAGTCATTTTTAAGACCTTTAGCAATGCTTAGTGCCATGTTCCCGTTACCAATAAATGTGATTGTGTTCATAATACAAAATTCCTAAATTATTTTTATGTTATTATAGCATTAATTAATATGAGGTGGTAAAATGAGTAAAAAGATATTAAGTTTAGATATTGGAATCACTTCTTTGGGTTACTCTATACTAGAAGAAGTAGGCTCAAATCGCTATTCCATACTTGATTATGGTTTGAGTATGTTTGATAAAGCAATTGATAAAGATGGAAACTCAAAAAAACTACTTCATAGTGCCGCTTCATCAACTTCAAATCTTTATTCTTTACGTAAAAAACGTAAAAAAAATCTAGCTACTCTTTTTGAAAAATTTGGTCTCTCTTTAAAAACACAACTCTTACAGCAAGAAAAAGAAAATATATATATAAATAAATGGGAACTTCGAGCAAAAAAAGCATTTGAAGAGAAACTTGAAGTTGCTGAGCTATTTACGGTTTTTTATGCATTGGCAAAACATAGAGGATATAAGTCTTTAGATAGTGGTAATTTACTTGAGGAGTTATGTGAAGAGTTAGGAATAGAGACTACTGTCGTTAAAGTAAAAACAGAGGATGATGAAAAAGGAAAAATAAAAAGTTCTTTACAAAACATAGAATATTTGCGTTTAGAATTTCCGGATAAAACTGTAGCACAAATTATTTATGAGAATGAGATACAAAAAGAGACACCAACTTTTCGAAACCACGATAACTACAACTATATGATTCGACGCGAGTATATTAATGATGAGATAAAAAAGATTATTATTATGCAGGATAGGTTTGGTTTTTTTGGTAGAAATTTTGACTTAGATGCATTTATAGTAAAGGTTATTACTACTATTGATGACCAAAAAGATTCTACAAATGATTTGAGTC
>NZ_JAEMVC010000052.1 GCF_029215985.1 Sulfurimonas sp. SAG-AH-194-C21 | reverse complement strand
AGAGTATTACTGATAGAAGATTCACAAATGCTATGCAATATATTTGATGATCTTTTACAAAAGTATACTTCATTTAAGTATGATATAGTTACAACATATAAAGAAGCCAAACACTTACTTGCAATCAGAAGATATGAATTTGCTGTCGCAGATATGAATCTCCCCGATGCACATAAAGGCGAGATAATTCCCTTGCTTAATAAGTACAATGTTTCGCCAATTGTTTTTACCGGTATCATTGATGATGATTTTCGAGAGGGTTTTGAGAGTGCTAATATAGTTGACTATGTACTTAAAGAGCGCTATGAAAATATTATTTATGTCATTGAGAAATTAAAGCAACTCGAAGCCAATAAGACAAAGACCATCCTTATTATCGATGACTCATCACTTTACACTAACTACTTAAAACAAAACCTACTGATACATCACTTTAAAGTTCTTACAGCAGGAAATGGGAAACAGGGACTTTTAAGGCTAGAAGCACACCCTGAAATAGAGATGGTTATAACAGACTATCATATGCCTGTGATGGATGGTCTTGAATTTCTAAGAAATATTCGTAAAAAACGAACAAAAAAAGACTTAAGTATTCTTATACTAACTAGTGATACAAACTCATATATAACGAGCAAGTTTTTAAAAGATGGTGCAAATGACTACATCACAAAACCTTTTTCTCGTGATGAATTTTATGCAAGAATTTACCAAAACCTTCAAACAGTTGAGTTATTTGAATCCATGCAGTCTAGCTTTGGCGATAATATCATCAAATTACTCTCTGATATAACTGAATTTAAAAGTGCAGAAACATCTTCGCATACTCAACGAATTAGTGAATATACATATCAACTTGCTAAACTATATGGAATGTTTGAAGAAGAAGCTTATATGATATCAAAAATGGCAATTTTACATGATATTGGAAAGGTAACTATTCCCGATGACATTTTATGTAAACCTGCTAAATTAACCACACAAGAGTTTGAAATAATTAAAGAACATACTACAAATGGGAAAAAGTTGCTTTACAATGCTTTTAAAAGTAATCCTGCTGTAAGTAAAATCGCTCAAGAGATTGCACTGTATCACCATGAAAGATGGGACGGGAAAGGATATCCTGAAGGTCTGAGTGGGAAAAGGATACCAATTCATGCCAGAATTGTTGCACTTGTAGATGTTTTTGATGCCTTAATGAATATAAGAGTTTATAAAGATAAATGGAAACTTGAAGATGTAATAGTATTCATTGAAGAGAGTTCGGGGTCAGCCTTTGAGCCAAAACTCGTACAACTATTTTTAAAAAATATCGATTCTTTTATGGATATACTCAATAAATATCAAAGTGATGAAAAATTAAAAAGTATATAAAAGAAGTGAGCCTTTAAAAGGCCTACTTCTTTTATAGCGTTTAGTGTAAAAAGTGTCTTACTTCTGAGAAATATAGACTCATACCAAACTCATTTGCCGCATCAATAATCTCTTGATCACGAATACTTCCACCAGGCTCGATTATATTTTTAACACCAGCCTGAGCTGCTGCATCGATACTATCACGAAATGGAAAGAATGCTTCAGATGCAAGAGCTGCACCTGCTACATCAAGACCCATATCTTTTGCTTTTTTCAAAGCACATTGAGCAGCATCAACGCGAGAAGTCATACCCATACCAACAGCTACCATTGCAGAGTTTTTAACATATACAACACAGTTGGATTTTGTAAGACTTGCTATTTTATAAGCTATCTCCATATCTTTCATATCTTGGCTTTTTGCTGCTATTTTAGATACTAACTTAGCATTTTTCACTTCATCAACACCGACCATGTCAGCATCTTGGAATACAAATCCACCATCAACATGTTTGAAGTCTTTTTTATCGTTTGCAAGAACTAACTTGTCAGCACCCATTTCAAAAAGTTTGATACGTTTTTTCGTAGCAAATATTTCTTGAGCCTCAGGAGTTATACGACCAGCGATAACAACTTCTAAGAAAATCTCATTCATTTTCTCAGCTAATGCCACATCAACAGTACCATTAACTGCAACAACGCCACCAAATGCAGAAACAGGATCACATTTAAGTGCTTCAGTGTAAGCTTCAAGAAGAGTATCTTTAATTGCTACACCACAAGGGTTACCATGTTTAGAGATACACACTACATTTTCCTCACCAAAACCAGCAGCAATTTTAACAGCACCATTAAGGTCATTTAAGTTGTTAAAACTCGCTTCACCTTTAAGTGTAGTAAAGTTGTTTGTAAAGTGATTATCAAACTCATAAAGAGCCCCTTTTTGATGTGGGTTTTCTCCATAACGAGTATCCATTACTTTGTTTCCAACTACGAACTGCTTTTCACCGAAACCTTCGTTAAAACGCTCGTTCATATAGTTGGCTATCATTGAGTCATATGCTGCTGTATGCTCATATGCTTTTATCATGTACCCACGTCTAAAGTCTTTAGTATTTTTCTCATTTTCAATCGCGTCAATTACTTCAGCATAATCTTCTACATTTGTAACGATGATAACAGCATCAAAGTTCTTTGCAGCAGAACGAACCATAGCCGGTCCACCGATGTCAATGTTTTCAATAATCTCATCAAAATCATCAGTTTTTTCAATAGTCTCTTTAAATGGATAAAGATTTACACAAACTAAATCAATAGACTCAACACCTAACTCTTTAGCTTGGTCAAGATGAGACTGCTTGTCACGACGGTGTAAAATACCACCATGGACATAAGGGTTTAAAGTTTTAACACGTCCTTCAAAACACTCAGGAAATTTTGTAACTTCATCAATTTCAATAGCCGCAATTCCTGCTTCAACTAACTTCTTATAAGTTCCACCAGTTGAAATTATTTCATAACCATTTTTTACTAATGAGTTACAAAACTCAACAATTCCTGCTTTATCACTTACACTCACTAATGCTCTTTTCATTATGCTAGTTCCTTGAAATTAATATATTAAATAATTGCGTGATTTTATCTAAAAAGAGATTAAGAAACTCTCTTTTGTAAAAACTCAATGATTTCTTCTTCGCTTCCTTTAAACAAAACAGGTATGATACTTTTCTCTAATTGAAACTGATACATAGGGTCATAATACTTTTCTAATAACGCTTTAATAAACTCTTTATACATTTTCTCTTTTAAAGCTGTATCATCTGTGTTACTGGCCTCTGTAAAAATCATATTGATATTAGTATAGTTTTCATCACCAAGGCGTTTTTTTATCTTACTTAAACCCCTTGATACTTCTTCTACCCACTTGTCAACACCATCATTTCCATATATCGCGACATAATCTTTTTGTGCATTTACAACATACTCATCATAACTTACATTTACTCGCTCAGATATTGCTCGCTCTAAGATAATCATCTCACCATCCATGAGGTTTGTATACACCTCTTTAGGAATAAAAGCTCGACCAATGTTATGGCTCTCGTGTTCTATTACAACTTCTTTATATTTTTTTGATTCAAATTTTATAAGTTCATATGCAAGATTATTTTCAAAATTTATTTGTGAGGGTTGTATTGAAACATTGTTTCCAAATGAAGAGCCTTTATGGTTGGCAATACCTTCTAAGTCTATAGAATTTTTTATCTTATTTAAAAGGATAGTTTTTCCTGAACCCGTATATCCACCAATGATTATTGTTTTTATCTCTTTACTTATACGAAGAGACTCATCCATTAAAAAAGTACGAAAGGCTTTATATCCACCTTTAAGTCTTACTATATCTCTGCCAGATTCTTTTAACCAAGCCTGTGCAATTCCCGAACGCTGACCTCCGCGAAAACAATAGAGTAGTGCATCAGGGTGAGTTTCAAGATACACTAACCACTGTTTTACTCTTTGTTGCTTACCCTCTTCTTTTATGAGTTCCTCAGCAAGTGCAACTGCTGCTGCATTTCCATTTTTTTTATACTCAGTTCCTACGAGATGGCGTTCTTCATCACTTAGTATCGGAAGGTTTGTAGTATTTTTAAACGCACCCTTAACAAACTCAATATCAGCTCTTACATCAAGTAAGTCTGTATTATTAAGTACGATGGCGCGAAAATCATCTGTGAGTAAGTCTGACATTAAATAACTTCTACAAGGTTTGTTGTACTCGCTACTGTTTTACCGATAGCTTCTAAATCAAAACCTGCTGCTTTTGTAATCTCTAAAAACTCTGCCACACTTGTCTGTTCTACAACACAAAGCAAACCACCTGAAGTCTGAGCATCACAAAGGATATCTCTCTGCTCCTGTGTCATTTTTCCTATTTTATGTCCATAACTATCAAAGTTACGGTTAGTTCCACCTGGTACACAACCCAGGCTCAGATATTTTTTAACATTTTTAAGAGTTGGTATTTTCTCGTACTCTAAAACTGCACTTATAGAACTACCCTCACATATCTCACTCAAGTGACCAAGGAGTCCAAAACCTGTTACATCTGTTACAGCTTTAACACCTTCAAGTTTTGCTATATCATAACCGATTTTATTTGATTCACACATCGCGTTTACTGCAATATCGATGTCACCATCTTCGATTTTTGCTTGTTTTTGTGCAGTTGTGAGTATACCAATACCAAGTGCTTTAGTTAAAAACAGAGAACAGCCTGCTGTTGCTGTGTCGTTACGTTTGAGGTTTTTATTTTCTACTATTCCCGTTACTGCAAGACCAAAAATAGGTTCAGGAGAATCTATACTATGCCCACCAGCAAGTGGAATTCCAGCTTCTTCACATACTGCTCGTCCACCATCTATCACTTCACGAGCTACATCTTCGCTGAGTTTTTCTATAGGCCAACCAAAGATAGAGATAGCCATAAGAGGTTTTCCACCCATAGCATAGATGTCACTTATCGCGTTTGTAGCAGCGATACGACCAAAAGTAAAAGGGTCATCAACGATAGGCATAAAAAAGTCTGTTGTACTTAACACGGAAGTCCCATTTCCTAAGTCAAACGCAGCAGCATCATCTTTAGAACTATTACCAACGAGTAAATCAGGGAAAACTTGAGTTTTTCTCTTCGTTTTTAAGATAGAATCGAGTACTTTTGGTGATATTTTACAACCACATCCAGCGCCATGTGAGTATTGTGTTAGTTTTATATCTTTCATAATGTATAATATCCTCAAATAATTTATATATGATACCTCTTTAAGTGTAAGAGCGTCGTTAACGGAGAAAAAATGTACGAAAATATTAAACATATTATCCTTGATTATAATGGAACTATTGCAAAAGATGGAGTTTTAAAAAAAGAGATAGATCCTTTACTCAAAGAACTCTCAAAAAACTATACGCTTCATGTCATTACCGCTGATACTTTTGGTAGTGTAAAAGAGCAAATAAAAGACTATGATATAAAACTTCATATACTAAAATCTGATGACCATACAAAAGAGAAAAAAGATTATGTTACAAGTCTTGGCTGTGATATTTCTCTAGCTATTGGTAATGGAAATAACGACAAAAAAATGTTAGAAACTGCTCAGATAGGCATTGCTGTTTTAGGGGATGAAGGATGTTGCACACAAGCACTTTTAGTAAGTGACATAGTTTGCAAATCTATAACAGATGCGTTAGAACTTCCACTTAATCCTAAACGCTTACTTGCAACACTACGAATATAAAGGGAAAATTATGAGAAATATAGCAATTTTGTGTTCAGGTGGTGATGTTTCGGGGATGAACCCTGCTTTGAAAAGATTTGTTGAGTATGCAAAAGAGAAAGAACTTACACCCTACTTCATATATGATGGATTTGAGGGTTTGATTGACAACAAGATAAAAGCAGCACGCTACTCTGATGTTTCTGGAATTATTACCCGTGGTGGCACTAAGATAGGAAGTGCAAGAAGTGAGCGTTTTAAGCAAGCGGAGTTTAGACTTATTGCAAAGAAAAATCTTGATGCTTTAGAGATTGATATGCTTTTAGTTCTTGGTGGCGATGGTTCATTTAAAGGACTTGATCTCTTTTATAAAGAACATAAGGTAAAATTTTGCGGTATTCCCTCTACTATTGATAATGACATAAATGGAACTGATTACTGTTTAGGAGTAGATAGTGCACTCAACATTATCAAAACTTCCATAGATGCTATCCGTGATACTGCTTCATCTTTTTCTCGTGCTTTTGTTGTTGAGACTATGGGTAGAGACTCCGGTTACTTAGCCCTTATAACACATCTTACTTCTGGTTCTGAGTTATGTCTTATACCTGAGAGAGAGTACAACTTAGCAGACTATGAAGAAGAGTTTAAACACCAGATGAAAAATGGTCGACGATATTTTCTTGTTATTGCAGCAGAGGGTATAGAGCAAAACTCTCAAGATATAGCAGATTGGTTTGAAGAAAAAATTGGAATTGAGGCAAGAGTCTCAGTTTTAGGACATATTCAACGCGGTGGAAATCCTAGTGTAAAAGATAGACTGATGGCTTATAAGTTTATTGTAAATGCCATTGATGGTTTACTTGATGGACAAAACGATAGTGTTATATGTTATGACAGATTTGGGTTTAATTTTAAAAGTATAGAAGAAGTTACTAGCACAAAAAAAGTGCTAGATAGTGAGTTATTAGGGTATGTAAAGAGTTAATTCAAAAGCTATTTTTAAGCTCATCTTCTATCATCTCAATCGTTGGTAAGCTTGACTCAAACTCTTTTGGTAGTACTTCTGTTAGTTCATATTCTGATATACCTATAGGTTGTGACATATTTTTTAGTGAGTATTCCGCTACGATTTCATTTTTTTCTTAGCATAAAATCAATCCGATAGTTGGCTGGTCACTTTCGTGTGCCACTTGTTCATCTATAGCACTACAATAAAAATTAACCTGACCTGAGTACTCTGGTTTAAACTTTCCTTTTTTAAGTTCAATCACGACATAGCATCTAAGCTTTAAATGATAAAAAAGTAAATCAATATAAAAGTCACTATCACCAACTGTAAGTTTATACTGTCGCCCTACAAAAGCGAAACCACTTCCAAGTTCTATAAGAAATTTTTCCATATGCTTTATTAAGTCTAATTCTAACTCTTTTTCTCTAAATGGTTCACTAATAGTCAAAAAATCAAATATATAAGGGTCTTTAAAAGATTGCTTTACTAAATCACTGTCATGTGCAGGTAAAATATTGGTAAAATTAGATGTAAGTTGACCTTCCCTTTTATGTACTTCACTCTTTATCATAAGAGATAGTATATTTTTACTCCAACCATGTTCTAGTATTTTTGCCATGT
>NZ_JAEMVC010000051.1 GCF_029215985.1 Sulfurimonas sp. SAG-AH-194-C21 | reverse complement strand
CCGAGTTGCTTCAAAACCATCTAGTCTTGGCATATGTGCATCCATTAAAATCATTAGAAAATCAGTATCGTTTTCTAATATTTCAAGTACCTCTTGACCATCATTGGCGATGAGTACTTCTATACCACTTCCTGCGAGTAGTCCCGTGAGTACTTTTTGATTGATAAGGTTATCTTCTGCAACAATAATTCTCTCACCGGAAAATTCTGAGAAGTTTTGTTTTTTTATATTCCCATGTGAGGGGACATCTCTTTTTGTGATTACATGTCTATTTGGTGTGGTTTCTTGCGAACCATTTTGAAGTTCTGCCTCTTCTTCACCAAAATCTCCCTCTTCACTACCAGTTAAGTCAGGTTCAGTTGTCTCTTCTTCTATGTTGTGATTTTCTTTTATTGTCTCTTCTTGAGATAATGGGATTACTTCTTCTTGTTCTTGCTGTTGTGAAGTTTCATTGTCTGGATGAGGATTTTTATCCGTTCTAAGTTTTATAATGATGTACATACTCAAAGCTGTTAAGATTGCGATAGCAGCGATGATTTCATTTTGGTATTGGTTAAGCATAAGAACTCTTTTTTCTTTATATGATACCCTATAAAGTTTTAAATGTCTATTATTGTACTACATTAAATAACTTTGAGTATAATAATTAAAACAATATACAACTCAAAGGCTCTTCGTGCAAAACACCCCTCATATTCCTGTTCTCTATCGTGAAGTTATTGAGACATTTAGTACTATTGATGAGGGTATCATTATTGACTGTACTATGGGGTATGGTGGTCACTCATCTATGATTTTAGATGCGAATCCAAACATCAAACTTATAGCTATAGATCAAGATCAAACTGCCATAGATTTTTCAAGTGAGAGGTTAGCAAAATATGGAGATAGAGTTAGCATTAAAAAAGGCCGTTTCTCAAATGTCATAAAAGAGATTTTAGAAGAGGTAGATGTTTCTCAAATCAAGGGTATTTTAGCTGACATCGGTGTTTCATCTCTTCAGCTTGACCAAAAAGAGAGAGGTTTCTCATATGAGAGTGATAACCTCGATATGCGTATGGATAAGTCAGCCCCATTAAACGCAGAGACAGTAGTAAATGAGTACACACAAGATGAATTAGAGCATATACTTTTAGAGTATGGTGAACTAAGAAACTATAAAAAGATAGCAAGTAAAATCATCTCTAACCGACCTTTTTCATCAGCAAAAGAATTGAGTGATACTCTTAAAAGTGATATGCCTCAGGGTAAAAAGATACATCCCGCAACTTTACTTATGCAGGCAATTCGTATAGAAGTAAATGATGAGTTAGGCGAATTAAAGTCGCTTTTAAACTCTCTTAAAGAGGCTGGTTTAACAAAGGCTAGAGTGGCAATTATCTCATTTCATTCGCTTGAAGACCGCATAGTAAAACAGGAGTTTGTCTCTTGGGCTAAGTCTTGTATCTGTCCAGCTGAAGCTTTTAGATGTGAGTGTGGTAACAACCATTCTATAGGAAAAATAGTAACTCGTAAGCCACTTATGGCGAAAGATGATGAACTTAAAGAAAATGTACGAAGTCGAAGTGCAAAGATGAGAGTTTTTCAAATGGGAAAAAAGTATGAGTGATAAGACAGACCTACTAGATGAAATAGATGTAGTTTTAGTACCTCGTCGCAGACTAGACCTTAACTACTTTATCTTCACACTTTTAACACTTACTTTTATAGCTGTTTTTACTTTTCCAAAAGTATATATTACACAGCAGATTTATTATGAAAGTAGAGATATCTCTAAACTCAAACGCGAGTATGATACACTCAAAGAAGAGAATAGAATTATTTCGGCTTCTGTTGAATCTATAAAATTTAAAAACCAAATTCTTGACACACTTTTTTAGGGGCGATGATGATTCGTAAGTTTATACGCTTTAGTATTGAAAAACCACTTTTAAACCATATATTACTCATTTTTATTTTTATGCTTTCTATTTTTGCATACATTAATATACCCAAAGAGATTTTCCCTCCAACACAGATGGATAAGGTAAGCATAATGGGTGCTTATGCGGGTACTTCAGCAGACATACTCGATAAAATGGTTGTGCAAACTATAGAAGAAGACCTTCAAAACATAAATGAGCTAGAATCGATTAAAACGAGTATAAAAAATGGTTCTTTTACGATTAAAGCAGATATTAAAACTGGTTCACGAAACATAAGTGTTTTAAATGATGTAAAAGATGTTGTATCAGCTGTAAGAAAAGACCTTCCATTTGATATGAGTGAGCCATTAGCTAAAATCATTACTCATGATTTTCCACTGACTCTCATCGCACTTTCAGGTGATGTAGATAAGCGAGTTCTATTGCAACGTGCAAATGAACTCAAAGCCCAACTTAGTAAATACAAAGAGCTAAGTAATGTCAGTGTTCGTGGTGATTCAGATGAAGAGTTGGATATAAAACTCAATAACGAAAAGATAAAAGCATACGGATTAAAGCCTGCTTTAGTTGTAAACGCCATCAAAAATATCAGTTCTATATTTCCAGTAGGTACAATAAAGCAAAAATCTCATCATCTTTACATCTCAACATATAATGGTGAAAAAACAAAAGAAGATGTTGAAAATACTATCATTGGAATAGGTGGTCTGAAACTACGTATCGGTGATATTGCAGATGTTGACTTTAAACTTGGTGATGAGACAGAACTCTCACACTATAATGGGGTTAGAAATATTTCTGTAAATGTAAACAAGAGTAAAGATGGTAATGCTATTGCCCTTGTTCATGAGATACGAGAACTTTTAAAAGAATTGACACTTAAACATCCTGAACTAACATATAGCATCTATACAGATACATCAGTTTGGATTAAAAACCGTCTCAATACTGTTTTTGCAAACATTGCATTTGGTTTGATGCTTGTGTTTTTAGCGATGCTTATCTTCATCAACCGTGGTATAGCTTTTGTTGTGGCACTTGGGATTCCACTCTCGTTTATGATAGGTCTTATCGCTACTGAAATGATGGGTGATAGTATGAATATGCTCTCACTTTTAGGAGCACTTATAGCCCTTGGTATGCTTGTTGATGAGGCTATAGTTGTAGCTGAGAACATTTACAGACACTTAGAAGAGGGCATGGAGCGAAAAGAGGCAGTTATCACAGGTGCTGCAGAGATGTTTCCAGCAGTTCTCACAGCAACACTCACAACAGTTTTTGCTTTTTTACCGATGTTACTAATGACCGGAGAGATGGGGATGTTTATAAAAATCATTCCTATTATGATTACTGTACTTTTACTCTCTTCACTCTTTGAAGCATTTTACTTTTTACCACTGCATGCACATGATTTTTTAAAGGTATCAAACAAAGAGACTCGTACGAAGAGAATGTGGATAAAAATGTATGCTTACTATAGTACTATTTTACATTTTTTATTTAAGCGACGCTACCTCTCTCTAGTAGTTATCACTGTAAGTATTTTAGCTTTGACATTTGTCTTTATGAAAAACTCAAAGTTCCAACTTTTTCCAGACTTTGATACGACACAAGTATATGTGTACGGAAAAGTAAATATTAACAATGAGCTCAAAGATACAGAAATCATAGTAAGTAAGTTAGAGCAGATACTACTTAATAACCTCAATAAAGACAATATCTCATCTATTACTTCTGTTATCGGTTTTAAGATGGATGCAAAAAGTAGAGCTGAGTTTGGTGAAAATATGTTTCATATATTTTTAGACCTAAATGAGCATGTACCTGTCAACTTTTTTGATAGATATATCAGTCCTGTACTCTCTATAGAAAAAGGTGATGGCAATAAGATACGAGAAGATGATGCTAGAGTTATCGCAAAAAAAGCCAATAAATTATTAGAAGCACTTCACAAGTTAAAAGATGAAAAAGGTGAGTTTATTTACGAAGAGTTGGTTGTAAAAGTACCAGGTGCAGGTGTTGTGGCAAATGACATAGAAATATCACTGAGTCATAAAGAAAATGAGGATGTTATTCCCTCTTTAAAGTACCTCCAAAAAGAGATAGAAAAAATCGATGGTGTCTTTAACATCTTAGATGATGCAGATTTAGGAGAAAAAGAGTTAAAACTCCGGGTAAATCAGTATGGTCAAGAGTTAGGCTTTAACGAAGAACTTATCTCTTCAGAACTCCGTGCATACTATCTAAAAGGGGAGTACGGAAAACTCTTTAACTCTAGTGGTCTTATCCGTATAAAACTTCAAAGTAACATCAACAAAGATATAAACTCGATAAACAACATCGAGTTGCAAATACCATCATCGAATCAGTTTGTAACTTTAAGAGACATCTGTGATTTTGTATATGTTCAGAGTTTTGTGACTATTAAAAAAGAGGATGCTAAGCGTATACGGAGTTTTTATGCCTCACTTGATAAAACAAAAATTACCTCTAGTGAAGTGATGAAAAAAATGCAAACTGCTTTTGCTGAGGTAAGAGAAAAAGGTATAGTGGTTGAAATAAAAGGTGAAGAAAAAGAAAATAATAAAAATAAAAGAGAGATGATGCAGTCCGCTATTATGGCTCTGTTTTTAATTTTTATCACTTTAGTCTGGCTCTTTGACTCCATCAAAAAACCGCTTATAGTGCTAAGTACTATTCCTCTCGTTTTACTTGGAGTTTATGCTGGACACTGGATAATGGGTCTTAACCTTACTATGCCTGGGCTTATTGGTGTGGTTGGGCTTGCAGGGGTCGTTGTAAATGATGGACTTATCATGGTTGACTTTATTAGAAAAGCAAAAGATACAGAAGAGTTAATGAAACGAGCACAAACACGACTTAGACCGATTTTACTTACATCTTTGACAACAGTTTTAGGACTCTCAACACTTATCTTTTTTGCCTCAGGTCAAGCGATGATACTCCAACCAATGGCAGTCTCACTAGGCTTTGGTATAGCATGGGCGACAGTACTTAACCTACTGTATGTTCCACTACTATACTCCATAGCTTATAAAATAAAACCACCAATAACACAAATAAAGGAAAATATATAATGAATTTAGAAATAACACCAGCACAGTTTGGAGTACGCTCTTCAGTGAGTAAACCGATACCAGAATTTTTACTAGAGATGGGTGAAGATGGTATAAGAAAAATGGTTTCTGATCATTATGACGCCATTCAAAAAAGTGATATTTTTGAGATTTTCCCACAAGATGCACAAGAGTTCGAAGATGCTAAAAAGCACTCAGCTGATTTTATGATTCAGATTTGTGGCGGACCCGCTTATTTTAATCAAAACAGAGGTGCACCACAGATGGTAGGACGCTATAATCCTTTTCGTATTACTGCACAAACAAGACAGGTATGGTTAGAACTTTACAGAGAGATTCTTATTGAGCTTGAACGTGATGGTGTGACTGAAAGATCTGTAACTTCATGGTGGAACTACATTAATGTATTTTCAAACTGGATGATTAACACTCAAGGTTAATAACAAGATGAATAGACAAGATGAACTTACTAGCTTAGGCTCGAAGCACACTGAGTATAAGTATGAGTATGCTCCCGAGCTACTCGAAACCTTTGAGAATGCTCACCAAACTAATGACTACTGGGTTACTCTAAACGCAGATGAATTTAGTTCTCTGTGTCCTATCACAAACCAACCTGACTTTGGTACACTCATCATAAACTACATTCCAAATATCAATATGGTTGAGAGTAAGTCTTTAAAACTCTACTTGTTTAGTTTTTTAAATAGTGGAGAGTTTCATGAAGATGTTGTGAATAAAATCGGTAAGGACTTAGTAAAACTTATGCAACCAAAGTACCTCGAAGTTGTTGGACTTTTTTACCCGAGAGGAAATATCTCAATACATCCGACTTATAGTTATAGTAATGATGATGCTAAGTATAAAGAGATAGAAAAATATAGATTCATCAACCGAAATATCAATCCTCAAAGAGTAGGCTAAAATGACACTAGCAAAGATAGATATAAAAGAGGGTACTAAGATAGAGTACAACTCTAAAGAGTTACTTTTTTTAGCTTCAAGTGGACAGCCGTATCGTGGTTCATTGTACGTGAAGTTTACTTCTTTAGGAGAGACTATAGACTTAGTTTCTTTTAAAAAGTACATCACCTCATTAAGAGATAAAAGACTAAACGCAGAAGATATGGCTTGTGAGATATATGAGAGTATAAAAGCTGTTATAAAAGTGAATGACTTAGGTGTTGTAGTTGATTTAAGTGCTAGAGGTGGTCTCCAACAACGGCTCTGTTATGGAGAAGAATTCACTCCAATCATGAAAAATAACATCTTTCAGGTATAAGATAGAGATTTTGTGCAAAAAGTAAGCATAAACTAAGCAAGCCCTCTGTATAATTTCGACCTACAAACGGTAGAAGTGGGTTTTTAGCTCAGTTGGTTAGAGCCCTCCGCTCATAACGGAGTGGTCGAGAGTTCGAGTCTCTCAGAACCCACCACTTTTATTTCCCCTAAACAACGATATTTCAAAGAATTTTAAAACGCTGATAAATACATTTAAGAATTTAACGGGACATACTTTGTAATATAATGCTCTATTTTTTCATCAATTCTAATATATATTTGTACTTTTTGTAGTTGAATATTTATTTTATTTTTTAACCCAGTAGAAACTATTAATGCCACTTATGGCATAATATACTTACGGGAGTTACCCATGAAACGAATAGATTTAATAAAGCATATCATCGCTAGGAAAGAACAACTACATATTACTGTAGAGAATCTTGCTAAATTAAGTGGTGTAGGTGTAAGAACTATCAACAGACTCTTAAAGAATGAAGATGTTAAATTAAGTACTATTGAAAGTGTAACGAACTTCTTAGGCTTAGACTTTGCAGGTAATGAGCAGGTATCGCTTACAGAATTATCTAAACATAGAGCACATGAAAAGGCACTCTTCTTAGCTTCTATAGTTCAAGGTACATCAGCACTAGAGATGCAGGGTTTAGAAGATGATAGTTTAAACAGTATCATAGCTTCTTACGAAAAAGAATTTCTTAGTGGTAACTATCAAGACACTCTTTGGGTGGCTTAAATGATAGACTCTACAAAGCCTATAGATGATGCTACACCACTTGATGATATATCAGGACTCAAACTAACAAGTCATAAGGTTTATGCACTCAAAGAGATATATGTAGCAGAAGCAAACAACATTGCACTAGCTACTATAAAGTATCTCTCAGTACCACCCTCTAAAAAACAAGCACCTTTTTCGTATGAATGGTTCTCAAAGCTTCATGAAGAGATGTTAGGTGATGTTAGGTGATGTTAGGTGATGTTAGGTGATGTATGGTGATGTATGGTGATGTATGGTGATGTATGGGACTGGGCAGGTAAGTTTAGACGAGTAGAACTCTCTATAGGCATAAAAGCTTATCAAGTACCAACAGCATTAAAAGAGTTAGCAGATGATATAGCTTACTGGGATAAACATAAAACATTTGATATATACGAAACAGCTACTAGAATACATCATAGAGCAGTACAAATCCATCCATATCAAAACGGTAATGGCAGATGGAGCAGAATGTTAGCTAATATCTACCTTCGACAAAATGGTTCTATGCCTGTAAAGTGGCAAGAAAACTTACTCTCAACTGAGAACCCTAGAAGAGATGAGTATATTGAGGCACTTAAAGCTGCCGATAGTGGGGATTACTCTGATTTAATACAGATGCATTCAGTAACATACTAATTAAGTTGTACTTACCAATCGGCAACCGCA
>NZ_JAEMVC010000050.1 GCF_029215985.1 Sulfurimonas sp. SAG-AH-194-C21 | reverse complement strand
CATTCGTTTTTCTGGATATAAGCTCGAGTAGGTTGTTGTTACTTTCACCTATAGCTACTGTATAGACCTTTATGTGATATTTTTTGAGTAGGCTAAGTACAATTTCAAGTGGAATTTTACTTGCCGTGTCATCACCATCACTTAGAAGAATGATTAGTCTTGAAGAGCTGAGAGAATTCTCCAAGAGGGTAGCAGCAGTTGCAAGTGAGTCTATAAGTGCAGTACTTCTACCAACATCGCCGATACTGATATGTTGAATGCTACTTAGAGGAGAAGAACTATCATAAGAGAGCGGTGAAGCTATAGCACTCGTATCTCCAAAAATGACTACACCTATTCTATCATCAGGACGTTCTTGTATAAAGTCACTTGCAACATCTTGTACAACACTCCAACGCGACTGATTATAGTCAAGTTCATTAAAACCGTTTAAACTCATCGAACCACTTGTATCTAGGCTTAGAACTATGTCTAAAGTGTGTTGTGTCTTGTCTGCTAGCTGTTTTGTAAGGATGGGACTTGCAAGAGCGAGTATAAATGTAAAAAGCATAGAGTATTTGAGTAAAGTTTTTACAAGTGAGCTACTTTTTAGAGATGTTAATTGTGTAATGATATTTGGGATGTAGTAAGAAGCAACTTTTTGTTTAAAGAGTAGTTCAAGTGCTACAAATATAAAAATGATAAACAAAACATAGGGATACTCAAAACTATAGTTCTGCATTACAGACTACTCATAAAAGAAAGTAGCTTTTTTAGTGGCTCTTCATCTGTGTAGATTTTTAAGTACCTCACACCACTTTTATGAAATTTACTAAAGAGGAGTTCATCATGCTCTAAAAGTTGCAATTTTATTTTTAATGCAGCACTTTTGTTTATGTTTACACTCGCATTTAGTCCGCTTAAAGGGTCTGTAATGTTGATATTTTCAAGTTCTAAAGGGTTCTCTTCAAACCTATCTCGAATGATGATGATTACTATTTCATGTTTGTATACTAAAGAGCTAATGTCTAAGTCTTGAGTATTTAAAAAATCACCAATAAGAAAAATAAGGGACCGCTTTTTAACTCTTTGATTAAAAGAGTTAGATATATTTTTATAGTCTATCCCTTTTTTAAAAAGAGGTTTAGCATCTACATTTTCTAACATTTCACGAACACTAAATATATGCTTAGACTTTTTGGTGCAAAGTTGTATATCATCGTTATAGATATAACTCTCATAGGCATCACCCTGTTTAATAGATGCAAATGCTAGCAGTGCTAAAGTCTCTTTGAAGCTATCGATTTTGAGTCTATGTGTTCCAAAGTTAAGCGAGGCATTTAGAAGTGATACTATGACTATGTTGAGCTCTTTTTGCTCTGTGAAAACTTTTACATGGGGTCGGTTCATCTTTGCACTGATAATCCAGTCTATATGCTTGATGTCATCACCCGTTGTATACTCTCTTAGTTCGACAAAGTCAGAACCAAGACCCTTAAAAAAAGTACTATTTTCTCCAATACTAGAGCTAAAAACACTTTTTTGTGCTTTGATAAGTAGAGGAGCTAAAGAGCTTCCTTTAAGGTACTGGTACACTTTGTAAAAGAGCCTCTATAACTGTATCTGGAGTCATTCCATCTGCTATGGCTTCATAACTTAGTTTTATGCGGTGCCTGAGTATATCTTTAGCACAAAGAACGATGTCTGATGGTTTAACATAGTCATTGCCTCTAAGGTAAGCTCTTGCTTTAACAGCCTTTAGCATATCTATAGTAGCACGAGGTGAAGCTCCATACTCTATGTACTTATGAGCATCTCTAGTAGCAAAGATAAGTTTGACTATGTACTCTTTTAACTCAGTATCGATATGAACGTTTTTTATCTCTTCTTTAATGTTTTGTAAATCATCTTTAGTGAGTACTGCGTTTATCTCTTCAAAACTAGAAGTAGCTGCTTTTTCCGCAATTAGGAGTTCTTCTTCAGGCGAGTTATATCCTACAACAATCTTAAACATAAACCTATCAAGTTGTGCCTCAGGTAAAGAGTAAGCTCCCTCTTGTTCTATCGGATTTTGAGTAGCTAAAACTAAAAATGGTTTATCTATTGGAAAACTTGTGTCACCAATAGTCACTTGGTTCTCTTGCATAACTTCAAGTAAAGCAGACTGTACTTTTGCAGGAGCACGGTTAATTTCATCCGCTAAAAGAAGGTTTGTAAAAATAGGCCCATGCTTGATTTTAAAGTCTCCAGATTTCACATCGTAAATCTCTGCACCTATGATGTCTGAGGGTAGTAAATCCGGTGTAAACTGAACACGTTTAAAGTTGAGATTAAGTGCTTTTGCGAGTGCGTTTACCGCTGTAGTTTTAGCAAGACCAGGCACACCTTCGAGTAAAATGTGACCATCTGTGAAGAGACCGATTAAAAGAGCATCAAGCATATCACTATGCCCGATAAGCTGTTTTGAGATCTCTTCTTTAAGAAGTTTTAGTTTTGTTTTCATAGTAAATATAATAGCTAAAAAGTGTTAAATAGAAGTAAACATACTCCATATCAGGAAATATGGAGTGAAAAAGTTTTTTAGTCAGTTACTCTAATTCTGCTGCTGCTTTACTTGTATACCAAATTTCTTCTCTTTGTAATGTTGAACCTACAAGTTTGGAAAGTACTTTTACATAAGTATCTGTAACTTCAATTATTTTAGATGTAACATTCTCTCCAGTAGAGAATGTTGCATTAATAACCCCATTATTAAGGCTATAAGTTGAAGAACTTGCAGTTCCAAATGTAGTATTCCAACCTTGTGTACCTTCATCACCAGCAAAATAAATTTTACCATCTATATATTTATTAATATATTGAGGGTATTGAGTAGTACTTTTGTAGAAGACAGTATTATTTAAATAAGATTGTGAAAAACCTGATTGTACGAACAAGGCTTTAGCTGCATTTTTGGCAGCAACTTTATTTGTATATATAATTTCACTTTTGATCGATCCTACAGCAGTTTCTGCAGTTAACCCTGTTGATTCTATAACTGTAGCAAGTACTGTAATACTCGTTCCTGAAATACTTGTAATGACATATGATATTTTAAATCTAATACCATTACCTATATATAATTGAATCAATTTCCCATCTTTTAATTCGTACGTGGTTTGTACAATATTATTACCGCCAACTGCTTGCACTTTACCATCTATGAATCGAGTTTCGAATAAATCTGGAGTTCCATCAACTCTGCTGTAGAAAACATGTGAACCTAAATAAGCTTGAGTAAACTTTTTGTCATATACAATAGAGTTCGAAGTAATGAAAGCATCCATATTACTTTTTACTGTAGTCGCATCTATGACAGAGTTATTTGAAGCATCTCTATATGATGCAAAATCATTATCTGCAAAGAGTGTGTCAATCTTCGCTTTAATAGTTGCAGTAGTGGCACTGAGATTAAAATCATTTGCCGTAAAGTTATAATCTCGAAGTTTAGATAAATCTAGAAGAGTATTATTAGTTCTATCGCTATCAAAATTTTGTAAAAGAAGTGCAATATTTGTAGCTGTATCATTGTCATCCGAAATAGTATAAGGTGTTACAAGTGCATCAGCACTACCTTTACCTAAACTCAAATCTCCTAACATAAACTCTATCTCTTCACCAGCTAAATAGTTAAACTTACCCTTTGCGTCTGTAAAACCACTTTGAGATAGTGTTTTATAAGCTAGCCCTTGTACAGGTACATCTACAAATGTACCTGTGAGTACAGAGTTTACTACTGTTGGAGTAGAATTTGGAGGAATTACTACTGTTGAAGTATCATCACTACCACCACCACAACCTACAATAAGTGTACTAACAATTGCAGAGAGTGCTGTCATTTTAATCGAATTTGTAATTTTCATGTATTAACCTTTGTTTTATATTATGACTATGATATCAAACAAAGCTTAAGCGAGATAACTACTCAACATACAAAAAGCGTTTAATCTTTTTAGTTGGAGTTTTTATAAAAGGTTCTATCTGCTCTACAAACTTCACCATTTTTTCATAAGTGGCTACTTTTGTGTTTACATCTATACGCATCTCTTCAAGTAAATCATTAATTTTTGTTTTCACTTCGCTGTCTGGTAAGTTGTGTGCCTTAAACATTTTGTCAATTAACTCATAGTCTAAGTGTACTTTTACAATAAGTTTATCATCTCTCATCATCACAAGTGAATCTACAACTGCTTCATGTTGGTTTATCGTTGCTTCAATCTGCTCTGGAAAGATATTCTCTCCTCCACTACCGATGATGACATTTTTACTACGTCCATTGATAAAGATATAACCATCCTCGTCAACATAACCTAAGTCTCCAGAGTGGAACCAACCATCTTTATCTATAACTTCTGCACTCTGCTTTTCATCTTTATAGTAACCCATCATAAGACTAGGGGACTTAAAGAGTAGTTCACCTGAACCAGTCTCATCATCTGGATCTTTTACTTTTACCTCAACATATGGAAATACTGTTCCCGTAGACTTTAGTTTTAGCTCACTACCTAAAACTGTTCCTGCAAGAAGAGGAGCAGTTTCTGTTAAACCATAACCGATGATGTATGGAAACTCAGCCTCTTTTAAAAACTTTTCAACATAAGGAGATATTCCAGCTCCACCAATTCCAAAGAAACGTAGTCGTCCACCAAAGGTCTCTATGAGTTTCTTACCTGCTATTTTATTAAGTTTTTTTCTAAAGAAAGGGATAGAGTAAAGTGTTCGCATTATAAATGAACCAGTAAATTTTGGTAGAACCTTATTCTTATATATTTTTTCAATGATAAGAGGAACACTTACCATCATAGTTGGCTTAACTACTTCAAAGGCTTTGAGTAAAACACTTGGTGTTGGCACTTTGTCAATATAAACAACACTTGAACCGTGAAGTAGGGGCACTAAAAATCCAACTGTACACTCTAGTGTATGTGCAAGAGGTAAGATCGATAAAAAGACATCATTAGGGTGTATCTCTATTTTAGAGTAGGTTGAGAGTGCATTTGTAGCAAGGTTTTTATGAGAAAGCATAACCCCTTTAGAGTTTCCAGTAGTACCAGAAGTATAAAGTAGGGCTGCCATATCATCTTCTTTGGGCACACTTAACTCTTTTGCAGAAGTGAGTTTTTGTTTGATTTGTGAGATATAACTATGGTTAGTAAGCGGTGTAACTATTTCTAAATCATCAAGTTTAACAACAAAGTGCAGTCTTGAATCATCAAGCTCTTCTACAGTGGAGAGATGTTTATCGGAGACAAAAATCGCCTTAGCTTCAGAGTGATGAATGATATGATGGACATCAGACTTATGAAAGTCAGGGAGTATTGGAACTATTACCCCTCCAAAATATGTAACACTCAGATAAGCAACACCCCAGTTAGGCATATTTTCACTTAAAATGGCAACCTTGTCACCTTTTTTTATACCATTATCATGGAGCATAATGATAGTATCTTGAATATTTTGTCGTAAATCATCATAGCTCATAGGGTCTTGACCTACCTTTGCTAAGGCCGGTTCATTAGGGTAGAAAGCGACAGAACGGTCAATAAGACTTTTTAACGTAAAGTTTTCTAAGTTATCATAAGGGTAAGTCATAGCTAATCTCTTCTTTTGTATTTATTTAGTATTATTATACATATAAATAGTATACAAATAATAATTTTTCACATAAAAAAGGTAAATTCATGAGTAGACGTCACAAAAGCAATCAACCTAAGCATGATACTGTTAACTTTACAGAAGCAGATTTTCTACCTACAATCCGTGCAGATATGGATGCAAGAGGTTGGGATTACTGTGATATTATCCTAGTAAGTGGTGATGCCTACATTGACTCTCCTTTTATCGGTGTGGCTATGGTTGGTCGTATGCTAGAGAGAATGGGTTATAAAGTCGGAATGATAGGTCAGCCTGATATTAAAAGTCCTGATGATATCAGACGTTTGGGTGAGCCACGTTTGTACTGGGGTGTAAGTGGCGGAAGTGTTGATAGTATGGTTTCTAACTATACTGCGACAAAAAAGTTTAGAAACTCTGATGATTATACTCCAGGTGGAAAAAATAACAAGCGCCCAGATAGAGCTATAAATGTTTACTGTAACTTAATCCGTCAGCATTTTAAAAACACTGTGCCTTTAGTTCTTGGTGGGATAGAAGCTAGTTTAAGACGCGTTACACACTATGACTACTGGTCTAACAAACTGAAAAAACCTATACTCTTTGATGCTAAAGCAGATGTACTTATATACGGAATGGGTGAGACAGCCATAGAAGAGTTAACAAGAGCTATGGATGAAAAACGCGACTATAGAGATGTTAAAGGGATTTGCTATATCTCTAAAGAGCCTGTTGAGAGTTTTCATCAGATGCCTTCACATCAAGACTGCTTAGATGATAAAGAGAAATATATAGACCTTTTTGACCTCTTTTATGATAATAATGACCCTATCGCTGCAAATGGTTTATGTCAGGCAGTAGATAAACGCTACCTTATCCAAAACCCACCCTGTAACCACCTTAATGAAAAAGAGATGGATGCAAACTCTAATCTTCCTTTTACAAGAGAGTTACACCCACATTATGCAAAAGAGGGAAAAGTGAAGTGTTTAGAGACTATTAAGTTCTCTATCATGACACACCATGGTTGTTGGGGAGAGTGTAACTTCTGTGCTATTGGTGTGCATCAAGGGCGTAGTATACGTACTCGTAGTGAGGGAAATATACTAGCCGAAGCAAATGACTTTAACAAGTACAAAGACTATAAGGGAATTATCTCTGATGTAGGTGGACCAACGGCTAATATGTACGGATATGAGTGTAATAAAAAAGAAAAACTAGGTACTTGTGATCATCAACGTTGTGTAGATGCTACTCACCTTTGCCAGTCTATGAAACCAGACCACTCTCGTAACATCAACCTTTTAAGACAGATTCGTGAAGTTCCCGGTGTAAGAAAAGCTTTTGTGGCGTCAGGTGTTAGATATGACCTTATCACGGCAGATAAAGAACATGGGTACTCTTACTTAAAAGAGATGGTAAAACACCATATATCTGGACAGATGAAAGTTGCACCTGAGCATACACAGCAGCATGTTTTAGAACTTATGGGTAAACCAGGAAAACAGACTCTTATAGACTTTAAAAAGCTATATGACAAGTTAAACGCAGAAGAGGGTAAAAAACAGTTCTTAACTTACTACCTTATCGCAGCACACCCTGGTTGTGAAGAAAAAGATATGCATGAGTTAAAACGCTTTACTACAGAAGAGTTACAGATGAACCCTGAACAGGCTCAGGTCTTCACTCCAACACCGGGAACTTACTCAGCTGTTATGTACTACACAGAGATGGATCCAAAGACTAGAAAGAAAATCTTTGTAGAAAAAGATACTAAACGCAAAGAAAAACAAAAAAATATTGTTGTAAATAAAGAACACTTTACTGCAAGTAGTGGATTTGCTTCTTAATCTTTACGTATAGAAGTAGCAGTTAAAAAGATATAGTCCTTACCTGTGATAGTTACACGGTACTTTTTCTGCTGAAGATATTTCTTAGAAAAGACAACATCCTTATATAAAAGCCCCATCTCTGAGAAGGGGTAGTTTTTCACTCTCGCCCCATAAAGCATTTCTCCGTCTATCCACCTACAGTTAGGAAACCCAAGTATCATAGCACCATCCTTTTTAAGTTGGTTTTGGACTATGGACATAAGAAGAGGATTGAACTCTAGATTTGTGCTTTGTAGGGTTCCTATGCTTATGATGAGGTCAAACTTTTCTATGTTTAAAGACTCTAAGTCATTTATATTATGTGTATAAAAAGAGATGTTTGTATCATCTTTAAATTTCTTTTTTGCGAGCTCTATGGCAGAAGAGCAGTAG